>JAJYLS010000457.1 GCA_021787555.1 Acidobacteriota bacterium
GCCGCCAGCCGATCGGCTTCTTCACGGCTTCGCCGCCGCCCTGGTCGTTGTTGTTGTTCGTCCACACTCCCACTACATCAAACACGGGTGCTGTCTGGAAAGATGTGGTTGGTCTGACGGATACGATCCAACCATCGTTGTATTGCCCGCGAACCGTGGAGTGATGCACCGCGTCATGCGGAATGGGCCGAACCGCGTGCAGCACATCCACTTTCTTGTTGCGAATCTCGTCTGCATCGAAAGAGACCATCGGTTCCATGGCCACCAGACAGAGCAGTTGCAGCAGGTGATTCTGCACCATGTCGCGTAGCGCACCGGCTCCATCGTAATAGCCGCCGCGATGTTCCACGCCCACCTCCTCGGCGACAGTGATGGTCACGTAGTCCACATAACGCCGATTCCAGATCGGCTCGAACAGCGGATTGGCAAAGCGGAAGGCCAGAATGTTCTGCACCGTCTCTTTGCCCAGGTAGTGATCGATGCGGAAGATTTGGGATTCCTGAAAGCCATTGGCGAGTGCGCGGTTCAGCGCAAGTGCCGACTCCAGGTCATACCCAATGGGCTTCTCAACGACGATTCGCGCCTGTTCCCGGTCGGCCGCAAGGCCGGCATGGGCGAGTAAGCAGGGGATTTCGCCGAACAGGGAAGGCGGCGTGGCCATATAGTAAACGCGTTGAGCCTTCGATCCCCACTCCTTTTCCAGGCTTGCGCACTGCCGGCTGAGTTCCGTATATGTCGCGTTGCCCTTGAAATCGCCCTGCAGGTAGCGGATATGCCGGGAGAACTCGTTCCACTCCTTGGCTCCCGTCTTTCCGCTGCGGGCGAACTGCTTAACTCCCTCATGCAAGCGCTTCCGCAGGGCGTCGTCGCTGAGTTCGACGCGGTCCACCGCGATAATCGAAAAATGAGCGGGAATGCTATGGCTTTAGGAAAGATCAAAAAGGGCCGGCATTAACTTTCGCCATGTCAGGTCGCCTGCTCCGCCGAAGATGACGAATATGTTCGCTTCCGTGATAGTCCTCCATTCGAAGTAAGATCAACGCTGCCACAAGATTCGAGCGGCTTCCAGCGGAACGGCAACGCCGTCGCAGTGCGGTATCACTCGCGCTGTATAGTCCGCTGCGGGGCGGGCCGCAGACACAGCCGCCCGGTAAACGTAGCCGCCCGATGCGCCCGGCAATTCGCGAACACGCTCCATCTCCTGCCGCACTGGACCATCGCCGTTGACGCCGTCGGCAAAAAGCTCTACGCGCGCTGCATTCGGGTCAAGCTCATTGAGATAGACATGAACCTCAAACACGTGCTGCGCTCCGCGGATCTCGACCTGCATGTCGCCGAAGCGCAGGGCAGGCCACTTCCTTTCCAGACCCTGCTGCCAATCGATCATCTGCCGGCCGGCGGCGCCCTTATCGGCCGCACGCGCGCGGTAGCTTGCCGCGGCCCTAAGATAGTGTTGCTCTGTGTATTCACGCACGGCGCGGTCGGCGGAAAAGCGCGGGGTCAAGCTCGCCATGCTTTTCCGCATCCGCGCCACCCAGGCCGTGGGGATGCCCTCCCCGTTGCGAGCGTAGAACTCGGGAATCACTTCCCGTTCGAGCAGGTCGTAGAGAGCTTCGGCTTCGGCAGCATCCCAAGCCGGATCGTCGTTATGTTCCTGGCCGTCCCCCAACGCCCACCCCATTTCAGGCGTGTAGGCCTCCGCCCACCAGCCGTCCAGCTCCGACAGGTTGAGGCCCCCGTTGACCAGTACCTTCATGCCGCTTGTTCCGCTCGCTTCCCAAGGCCGCCGTGGCGTGTTGATCCAGACGTCCACGCCTTGCACCAGGTGCTCGGTTAAGAGCATGTCGTAGTCACTGAGGAAAATCGCGTGAGGACGGGCCTCGGGGCGCCGGATGAAATGCATCCATTCTTGAATCAGGGCCTGCCCCGCCTGGTCCGCCGGATGCGCCTTTCCGGCAATAATGAGTTGCACCGGGCGTTGAGCGTTGGTCAAAAGACGAAGCAGTCGCCGTGGGTCATGCAGCAACAGGTTCGGTCTCTTGTAGGTGGCGAAGCGGCGCGCAAAGCCCAGAGTCAGAGCGTTGGGATCAAACAAGCGCTTCGCGGCTTCGACCTCCTCTGGAGCGGCCCCCGTCGCGGCAAAGTCCCGGGACAATCGTTCGCGAGCGTATTCCACAAGAGACTTGCTCGCGGCGATACGAAATTGCCAGAAACTGGCATCGGACACCCGGCGAATGTCCTGCTCCAGGGTCTCTTTCGCCCCCCGCCAGCGCTCCTTCCCACAGGTCCGGGTCCAAAGATCGTCGGCAGGGGCCGAGTCCCAAGTGGGCATGTGCACTCCATTGGTCACGTGCCCTATAGGGATTTCGGCCTCCGGCCAGCGCGGAAACAGAGGCAGAAAGAGGCGCCGGCTCACCTTCCCGTGCAAGCGGCTCACCCCGTTCGCCGCCCCACTCCCGCGGATGGCCAGGTACGCCATATTGAAAGGCTCCGACGAGTCGGCCGGGTTCTCGCGGCCAAGTGCCAGCAAATCGTAAAGCGCAATGCCGAGCTTCTTTTCGGCATACCCACCAAGGTATTGTTCGATCAGCGCCGGCGCAAAGCGGTCAAAACCGGCGGCCACGGCCGTATGGGTGGTGAAGAGATTACCCGCCCGACTCACCGCCAGCGCGACTTCGAAGGGCTGCCCTGTATCCTCCATGAAACCGCGCGCACGTTCCAGAACGGCGAACGCCGCGTGCCCTTCGTTAAGATGACAGACCTCCGGTTCGATCCCGAGCGCGCGGAGCAGTCGCCATCCGCCGATCCCGAGGAGGAGTTCCTGCTTGAGACGCAACTCCGGCCCGCCCCCATAGAGTTCGCTGGTGATTCCCCGGTGACCGGGGACGTTCGCCGCGTCATTGCTGTCCAGCAGGTAAAGCTTCACTCTGCCGACCTGGACCTGCCAAGCGCGCAGCCAGACCGAGTATCCAGGCAGAGCTATCTCCAGCCGCAACCACTCCCCGTTTGGCTGGCGCAACGGTGTGATCGGCAATCGTCCGGGATCGTTGTACGGGTAGAGGGCCTGTTGCTCTCCGCTCCTGTCAATCACCTGGCGAAAATAGCCCTGTTGGTAGAGCAGTCCCACTCCGACCACCGGCACGCCCAGATCACTGGCAGCCTTGAGCTGATCACCGGCCACGTTGCCCAGCCCGCCCGAGTAGATGGGCAGCGCTTCGCTCAACATAAACTCCATGCTGAA
>JAJYLS010000458.1 GCA_021787555.1 Acidobacteriota bacterium
GGCTGCGGTTCAGCGATTTTCACAACAGCCCGCGCTGCTGTCCGTCACGGGCGTCTCTCCTCAGCGGGCTGTACTCTCACCAGGCGGGCATGGGGATGATGACCGCCGATTACAAGAGATATCCATATCCCGCTTATGCGGGAGATCTGAGCCGGAGTTGTGTGACCATCGCGGAGGCCCTCAAAGAGGGAGGCTACACAACTTTGATGACGGGGAAATGGCACCTCACTCCCTTGTCCGTGGGCAAGCACAACTATCCCCTCCAGCGCGGCTTTGAGCGGTACTACGGGATCATCAATGGCGCGGCCAGCTATTTCGATCCGGCGTCGCTGACGCGCGACAACGATCCCATCGAGGTTACTTCGCTGGGCAAGGATTACTATCTGACCGACGCCATCGGCGATGAATCGGTAAAATTCATCGAAGATGCCGCTCCGAAAGGCAAGCCGTTCTTTCTGTATGCGGCGTTCACCGCCGGACATTGGCCGCTGATGGCGCCGGAGGAGACGATTGCGAAGCACAAGGGCAGGTATGCGAAGGGATGGGACGCGCTACGGAAAGAGCGCCACGCGCGGCAGCTTGCCATGGGGTTGGTGCGGCCCGAGTGGACACTGACTCCCCGCGATCCTCGTGTTCCGGCTTGGGGGCTGGCCTCGTTTCACGAGTGGGAGGAGCGCCGGATCGAGGTGTATGCCGCGCAAATCGACCTGCTCGATCAAAACATCGGCAAAATCGTGCGCGCCTTGCGGCAGGCGAAAATCCTCGACAACACCTTGATCTGCTTCATGGCGGATAACGGGGGGAATTACGAAGAGATGAGCCGCATTCCCGACGGACGGCGCCGCCCGGACTTCATGCCCTACAAGACCAAAGACGGACGGCCGGTCATCCCCGGAAACGATCCATCGATTATGCCCGGGCCGGCGACGACCTATGCCAGCTACGGGATCCCGTGGGGAAATACGAGCAACACGCCGTTCCGGCTCTATAAGCACTACGCACACGAAGGCGGGATCTCGACGCCGTTCATCGTGCATTGGCCGCGCGGGGTGACGCAAGGCGGGATCACGCACGTCGTGGGGCACGAAATCGACGTGATGCCTACGCTGCTGGATGCCGCGGGCGTGACTTACCCGAAGACGACCCTCGCCGGGACACCGCCGCCACCCATGGAAGGCAAGAGCCTGTTGCCCGTTTTTCACGGAAGAGAGCTTCCAGAGCGTTCCATCTTCTGGGAACACGAGGGGAACTGCGCGGTGAGGGAAGGGAGATGGAAGCTGGTTTCGCGTTTTCCCGACGCCTGGGAACTCTACGACATGGAAGCGGACCGGACCGAGATGCATAACCTCGCCGACCAGAATCCGGAGCGGGTAACGAAGATGGCCGCCGACTACTCCGCGTGGGCCAAGCGGGTTGGGGCGCAGCCATGGCCCATGCCGCAGACGCCGCAGGGCGCAATTCGAGATGGGGCGATGCCGTCGCCGGACTATCTGCGGCGGGACCGGCCGTAGGGGCCGGGGGTCAGGGGCCGGGGGTCAGACCGGGCACTCATGCGGCGGGCCTATGCGGGCGCGCCCGTCGAGCGTGGGGCACCTCTACGGTAACGCCACATTAGTGCCCTTATGACCCGTTCGGGAACTCGGCACAGCGATAAAGGGTCTATTGCCATGGAGGAGCAAGCAATGTTGCGCACGCGGATCGCTTTCTGGCTATGCACTCTTTTGTGTGCCTGCGCGTCAGCGTTCAGCCAAGCACCACCACCACTCATTGCGCAGCTTGTATCGAAGATCGAACCGCGAAACCGCCAGTCTGATTCAGGTTGGTTGGTGCTAAGTGGTTGTGTTTTCAGTCCGGCTCAGATTGGCGACCCGGCTCAGAAGGGGCTATGAACTCGCGACGTGGTGCCCCCGTGGTGCCCCACAATCTTATTATGGCGGCGGGATCGCAGGGTGTAGGTGGGGATCCGAGCGGATCGTCGGCAACCGGGAAACTGGGCCGATGCAGTTGGAAAACGGCATTCATCCCACAACTGCGCCGTGCCCCCTATGGAACCAATTCTGGGTGTCCGCCTTCGGAGAGCCGGGAACGCGGCGAAGGCTTGGCGTGCTCTTCGAATCGCGTAATCACGTCAACGTCAATGCCGTTCACCTTTGCGCCAGTAGTTCGCACATTAGGAACCCTAAAGGACACCGTCTCTCTTCTCGCTCTTTCTCCATCTCCGGAGATCGAAGACCAATTCATCGGCAAGTTCGGGCGGCAGCAGCACGCGATTTGACAGTTCCTCCGAGGAAGCCTCGTCAAATTCGAACTTCTGCCCCATCACGATCTGAAACCAGCGTTCGCGGTCACGGACCACGCGGAACATCTTCTCGTCCGCGCTGCCGCCCAGAAATGGTTCGTAAACGACAATGGGTCTCCGCGAGGCCTCGGCCTTGCACCCGATCCGGTCAAGGCGGCCCGTGCGCTGTTCAAGGGTACTCGGATTCCAGCACAGGTCGTGATGCACGACGTGGCGGCAGAACCGGTGCAGATCGACGCCTTCGGCCAGCACCGCGCTGCTGATCAGAATTTCCGGAAACAGGGGGCTGTTGAATGCGAGCATTAGGCGTTCGCGAACCTGCGGCTTCGTGTCTCCGTACACCATACGCACTGTCGGCAAGACGCGGTATGCTCCTTCTCCGGCCTTGGCTGCAGCGTCCTGGTCATCATCGTCGCCCCCCTCTTCGGTGAGACATACACCGCGATGGCATCCAGATATTCTGTCAACGGGTCGATTGTCTCTTCGTCGCCCTGCGACGCTTCTTTCTTCGTTCCGAGTTCCGCCAGCTCTTTTGCAAAGCGAAGAAACTCCTCAACCCGCCTGCGCATGCTCATCGCCGAGGAATCAGTTAGCTCCACAAGAGCCCGCGAAAGCGCCGCCGCTCCGGCCCGCACAACTTGCGCGCGAGTTGACCCTTCAGACAAGGCATCGCGAACCTCGGCGACGTCGAGTGGCAGGTAGCGCGCAACGAAAGAAGGAGAGCGGGCATAAGCAGCAAGGAGCTGGACGAGATCAGCGGCCCGCGACTTCAGGCTTGAAAACTCCTCCAATTCGAGGGACTCGCGCAAAGTCTCCACAATCGACTGGTTGAACGTATCCGTCAGACCAACCACATCTTTCCAGACAGCACCCGTGTTTGATGTAGTGGGAGTGTGGACGAACAACAACAACGACCAGGGCGGCGGCGAAGCCGTGA
>JAJYLS010000116.1 GCA_021787555.1 Acidobacteriota bacterium
CAACTTTCCCCTCTGCGTGCCCTCGCGGCTCTCCTTCACCGCGGGCAAATACATTCACCGGGTAGGCGCGTGGAACAACGACTGCTGGCTGCCCAGCGCCGATTACCCCTCCCTGCCTCGCATCATGAATGCCGCCGGATACGAATCGTTCCTGTGCGGCAAGCAGCACTACGATGCCACGCGCCGCTACGGCTTCCACGAAATCGGCGGCAACATGAACAACTCGTTTAAGACCGGTTTCGGCAGCCGGCGCCCTGCGGACGATACAACCGTCAACGTCCGGGCCGGGCGCGCGCGTTTCGCGGACTTCCACATCGGCGATACTTCCCCCATTCTGAACCACGATAAAGCCGTGACCGCCGGCGTGGTGGACTTCTTTTCTCATTGGAACCGCGGGCAGAAGCCATTTTTCCTGTTCGCCGGTTATCTGGCGCCGCACTTCCCCATCATCGTGCCCGAAGCATACTGGCAGCATTACGACGGCCGCATCCCCATGCCCGAGATTCCAGCAGGCTTCCTGGACAGCCTTCCGCTCAACTATAAGCATCTCCGGTACGGGTTCGGGCTGGTAGATCAACCGCCGGCGATCGTGCGCAAAGGCCGTGAACTCTACTTCGGCCTCACCGAATGGGTGGACGCGCAGATCGGCACGGTGCTCCAGGCGCTGGAGAAAAGCGGCGCGGCGGAGAACACGGTGATCATCTACACCACGGATCACGGCGAGAACATGGGCGAGCACGGTCTGTGGTGGAAGAATTGTGTGTACGAACAGGCCGCGCATATCCCGCTTATCGTCAACTGGCCCAAGCGGTGGAAGGGCGGGCAGCGGCGCACCGGCGCAAGTTCCACGGTGGACGTGGTCCGCACCATAGCCGGCATCGGCGGCGCGCGCGTTCCGGACGACTGGAACGGCCAGTCCATGCTGGGCTGGCTGGACGATCCGAAGGCCAAGTGGAAGGACATGGCCGTCACGCAGTACTACGCCCACAACATCTGCTCGGGCTATGCCATGCTGCGCACGGGCTATTGGAAATACGTCTATCATTGCATTCCCGACAAGCAGCACGGACCGCAACGCGAGCTCTACAATCTGAAAGAAGATCCCATGGAGTTCCATAACCTGTCCGCGCGCCCGGAGCAGCGCCAGCGTGTCGAAGCCATGCACACGGCGCTTGTGAAGGAACTCGGGGAGCATCCGGACGAGACCGAGGCCCGCTGCCGCGCGGATTATGCCAAGGGCTACGGCCGTACCGGCGGTGGGCGCAAAGGCGGCCGGAAGAAGAAGGCCGCCGCGTAAACAGGCAGGCGGCGCGGTCTTGCGGGGCCGCGCTCAGGATATTCGAGCGGGGCGCGCGATAGAATAAGAAGTAATCCGAAATTTTCCCGGAAGCTGCCGGTATTGATGTCTCGCCTCGCCTTCATCCTTCTATGTGCCGCCGCCATTCCGTTGGCGGCGGACGACGACCTCGGGTCCCAACTGAAATCCGTCATGGAGGCCTACTCGATCGTCGAGCGCCAGGCCGCCGATCCGGTCTCCTCGGAGCAGGCCTTCTACCAGGGGGCCATTCCCGGCCTGCTGCGCACGCTCGATCCGCACTCCATCTTCTTCGATCCCAGCCAGTTCCAGCAGCTCAAGAACATGGAATCGTCGACGCAAAAGGGGTTCGGCAGCGTGGTCTCACTGCTGCCCGGGCGCGTCATCGTGCTACAGACGCTGCCCGGCACCCCGTCGGCGAAATCGGGGCTCGCGCCCGGCGATGAAATCGTGGGCATCAATGGCTACATCATCGCCCGCCTGGATATCGACCAGCTCACCCAATTGCTCACCCAATCGCGGCAGCAGCAGGCGCGGCTCGAAGTCCGGCGCCCGGGCACGGCGGGCCTTCTGCACTTCCTGCTCACCCCGGCGGAGATGCAATCGCCGAGCGTCGAGCGGGCCTTCTTCATCGCCGCCGGCATCGGCTACATCCGCGTTTCCAGCTTCGACGAGAAAACCAGCGCGGAGCTCAAGCAAGCCATCGAAAAGCTGGGCGGCGACCACCTGGCCGGGCTGATCCTCGACCTGCGCAACAATCCCGGCGGCCTGCTCACCGCCGCGATCGAAACCGCTTCGCTGTTCCTCAAGCCCGGCTCGAAGATCGTCACCGTCCGCGGACGCGCCGTCTCCGAAAAATCCGAAAGCGTTCCTTCCAGCGCCACGCCCTACGGCTTTAAGCTGGCCATTCTCATCAACGGCAAGACCGCCAGCGCTTCCGAGATCGTCAGCGGCGCCATGCAGGACCACGACCGCGCCACCATCATCGGCGAGCCCAGTTTCGGCAAAGGCCTGGTGCAGAGCGTCTTTCCGCTGAGCGAGGGCACCGGCTTGGCGCTCACCACGGCGCTTTACTACACGCCCAGCGGCCGATCCATCCAGAAGCCGCTGGCGGCGGGCTTCGAATTGGGAGCGGTCACCGCCCATCCCAACACCCAAACCGTGTTTCACACCGACAAGGGCCGCGTGGTCACCGGCGGCGGCGGCATTCAGCCGGACTATGTGGTCTATCCGGCCCCCATGGACCGGCTGCGCATGGTGCTGGATGCCAGCGGCTCTTTCACCCGCTTCGCCACCCACTATCTGCTTACCCACAAGATCACCGAGGATTTCGAGGTGACGCCGCAGGTCCTGGACGAATTTCACTTGTTCCTTTCCGAGCGCGACATCCAACCCGGTCTGGCGGACTGGTCCAGCGCACAGGATTTCATCCGCAACCGCCTGAAGACCGAAATCTTCAACCAGGCGTTCGGCGTGGAAAAGGGCGACGAAGTCGATGCCCGGCGCGATCCGGTGATTCTGAAAGCGCTGCAAGTGCTGGGTGGATAGGCGGCCTGCACCACCCGGTGTACAATTTTCTATTGCGGCCCAAACGACTCCTTTTTCTCCCATTTACATTCTTGACCCTTTGCTTCGCGCAGCAGCACCAAACCGTTGTGGTCACCGGCACCTATGAGCCGATGTCGCTGGACGAAATCGACCGCGCCATTCGCGTGCTGCCGGTGCGGTCGAATGAACTGGTGATGAACACGCTCATCGACGCGCTGCGGCTCGATCCCTCCCTCGACGTTCAGGAGCGCGCGCCGGACGGGGTGCAGGCCGACCTTTCGATTCGCGGTTCGACCTTCGACCAGACCCTGGTGCTGCTGAACGGCATGCGCCTCAACGACGCGCAATCGGGCCATCACGATATGGACATTCCCGTGCCGCTCGCGGCCGTCTCGCGCATCGAGGTGATGCGCGGCTCGGGGTCCACCATGTACGGCTCGGATGCTTCCGGCGGCGTGATCAATATCATCACCGAGCCGCCGGACACCGCCGAAGTGCGGCTGCGCACCGGCGTCGGCAATTTCGGCATCAACCAGCAGAGCGGCTCGCTGGCCGATTCCTTCGGCAAGGTCTCCGAGCAACTCAGCTTTTCCCGGGATTTCTCCTCGGGCTTCATGCCCGACCGCGATTACCGCACCCTGCAAGTCGCCTCGGACACGCACATCTCGACCGGTCTCGGCCCGGGCGACCTCACCTTCGGCTACATGGACCACCCCTTCGGCGCCGACCAGTTCTACGGCGATTTTCCGTCGTGGGAGGACACCAAATCCTGGTTTGCCGGCGGCACGCAGTCGCTCGGGCCGAATACCAGCGTGGATTTCGCCTTCCGCCGCCATAGCGATCTGTACGTACTGTTCCGCGACGATCCGGCGATTTATACCAACCACCACCACGACGAGAGCTATCAGGCCGACGTCCGCCGCCACAATAATCTTTCCCCCACCATCGTCGTCTCCTACGGCGCCGAGGCGCTGCATGAATCGATCGTGAGCAACAACCTGGGCAATCACGCGCGCAGCCGGGCCGCCGCCTACGGCGCGGTGGATTTCCGGGCGCTGAAGCGATTTTCGCTTTCGCTCTCCGCGCGCGAGGAGGTCTACCGCAACTTCTCCGGCGAATTTTCTCCCACGGCCGCGGGCGGCGTTTGGCTGCGGCCATCGCTCAAGCTGCGCGCCTCCGCCAGCCGCGCTTTTCGCGTCCCGAGCTACACGGATCTTTATTACTCCGACCCCGCCACCCGGGGCAACCCCAATCTCCTGCCGGAGCGCGCCTGGACGTATGAAGGCGGCATCGATTGGATGCCCTCGAGCGCGGTCCGCGGCGACTTTACCGTGTTCGAGCGGCAGGAGCGCGACGGCATCGATTTCTACCGCGCCAATCCTGCGGATTTCTGGCAAGCGCTGAACATCGACAGTCTGAATTTCACCGGGGTCGAAGCCGGCGTGCGGCTCACGCCGTGGCGCGGCCAGACCATCGATCTCCGCTACACGGCCCTGCGCGGCGTGGAAAACGCGCTTCCCATCGGCGAGACGGAATACACCTTCAATTACCCGGTGCACTCGGGCGTGGTGGCCTGGGAGGGCACGCTGCCCCACGGCATCCTGTTCCGCACGCGCGTCGGCGCGCTCGACCGCCGCGGCCGATACCCCTATGGGCTCTGGGACCTTTATGCCGCCTCGACCCGCGGACGCGTCCATCCGTTCCTGCAAATCGCCAACGTCACCAGCACGGTTTACCAGGAGATTCCCGGCGTGGCGATGCCCGGCCGCACCATCATTGGCGGCATCGAATGGCTGCTGTGGGGCCGGTGATGTTACCTTTCGATAACTGTACTCTCCCTATCGCTTGATTGCTTTAGCCGGTTGGCATTGCGCGATTAGAATGTAAGTCGCGGTGGTGCGCGTCCCATCCCGCAGCGCCCGCATGGCGGCGCTCGCGTGTGGCGCCCCATCGGCGCAGGAGAAAGTGGATGACTTTCGAACTCGGCCGGACTTACTCGCATTATGAGTTTCTAGGCCTGGTGAAACAGACGAACGCCACGGTTGCCTACCGCGTGCGCAATCACGCGGCGGGCCGCGAGGAACTCCTCTATGTGCTTTCCGAGGCGGGGCAGGACGATCCGCGGCAGCGCGAGCGCTTCATGCGTGAGATGGGCTTGCGCGCCCGTCTCTCCCACCCGAACATTCCCGCCTTTCTGAATGCCACCGATCTCGAGGGCAACCTGGTGATGACGACAGAGTTGGTCGAGGGCCGGAGCCTCGCCGAGGCGTTGAAAAGCGGTCCGTTGCCCTGGCGGCAGGCCCTGGAATGGACGCAGCAAATCCTCCCAGCCCTTGCCTGTGCCCATGAGTTGGGCATCACCCATCGCGATATCGGCCCCGACAGCATCATTCTGACGGCGTCGGGCGCGGCCAAACTCTCCGATTTTCGCGTGGCGAAAGGCGCTACCAGCCCGCAACTGACGCAGGTGGGCACCATCTTCGGCAACTGCCGGTACATTTCGCCGGAGCAGGTGCGCGGCACTGCCGAACTGGATTGCCGCAGCGACATCTATTCCCTCGGCGCGGTGCTTTATGAAATGCTGTGCGGGCGGCCTCCATTCGCGGCGCCGAGCGACTTCGAGGTCATGCGGGCGCATCTGAAGGAAACGCCGCGCGCCCCGAGCGAATTCCACGGCGGCGTCCCCAGGCTCCTGGATCCCGTCGTGCTGAAAGCGCTGGCCAAGGACCCCGCCGGGCGTTACGCAACGTGTGCGGAGTTCGCGCATGCGCTGGAGTCCGCAACTGACGAACTGGAGCACCCGCGGCCGGCAGCACAAGAGCGCGGACCGGAGCGGGGGCGCTGGACTCTGCTAGGCAGCGCGGCGGCGGGCTTCGTCCTGCTCTTGCTGGCGATCTGGTTCATCGCCCGCCTATAGCCGTATGAGCCGCGAAATCGGGTCGCTGCTGGGCGATTATCGGATCATCGGCCGCCTCGGAAGAGGCGGCGCCGGGGAGGTGTTCCGGGTCGAGCACGTCATCACCCATCGCATTGAAGCCCTCAAACTGCTGGCGCGGGGGCGGCCGGCGACTGCGGAGGAGGAACTCCGCTTCCTGCGCGAAATCGAACTCCAGGCCGGCCTGCACCATCCGAACATCGCGGCAGTGCTGAACGCTTGTTCGACACCCGAGGGGCTGGCGCTGGCGATGGAACTGGTGGATGGCGAGCCGCTCTCGGCAATCCTGGCGCGCGGCGGCGTTGCTCTGCGGGACGGCATCCGATATATGCGTGAAACGCTGGATGCGCTCGCCTATGCCCATGCGCACAGCGTAGTGCATCGCGACGTCAAGCCCGGCAACATCCTCATTACGGCCGATGGCTCCGTGAAGCTGACCGATTTCGGCCTGGCGCATTCCCCCGCCGGACCCGAGCTGAGTGCGTCCGGGGTGCCGGCGGGATCGCCGTACTATATGTCGCCCGAGCAGGTGCTCGGCACCTCGCCGGCGGACGCACGCAGCGATTGTTATTCCGCCGGTGTGGTGCTCTACGAGATCGCCACCGGGCGGCGGCCGTTCGAGGGGCAGAGCGGGTTCGACGTGATGGTGCAGCAGCGCGAAGCGGCTCCCGCCGCTCCGCTCTCCATCGCGCCGCACCTCGGCTGCGCACTGAACGATGCGATCCTCAAGGCCATGGAGAAGGACCCCGCGCGCCGCTTCCAATCCGCGGCGGAGTTTCGCGCCGCACTCGACGGGGCACTCGAGATCCTGCCGGCCGCGCCCGCGCGCACGCAGTTCCGCGAAGCCGCGCGTTGGATCGCCACGCTGGTAGCCCCGGCGATGGTTGCCGGATTTGCGCTGATGGTTTCTCTGCACCGTGCGAAGGTAGCGCCACCAGCGTCGCCGCCGGCCGTGCACCGGTCTGTCCTGCCGCAGTTGGCGCCACCGCCCGCACCCGTACCCGTGGCCGCTCCCGTTCCCGGAAAGCCCGAGAAGATAGCCGTCAAAAAGCCGGCGGCCGCGCGGCGTCAAAGCCGTTCGCCCGCCCTCCCCGTTCGGGAAAGCGCCGCGGCCCCTTCCACGGCGCCGCCCGAGATTCCTCTACCCCCGCCCGCGGCCTCCGACGCGCCGGCTGCCCCGCCGGCCATCGGCTCCGAAGAGGCTCCTCCGGCCGAGCCAGCCAAGCGGCGCAATTTCCTGCGGCGGGCATTGAACCGGATCATCCATCCGAGAGGTGCCCCCAAACCCCAGGTGCCGTGACTAAATGAAACCGCGGTGCCGCGTGCGAAAAGGCACGCCCGCAGCATTGTGACGGTGACCATTGGCCGCTCTGTTGCGCTGGAAAGTGTGGGAGCATGGCAATGTTTGGACGGCGTATCACACTTTTCAAGATTTTCGGGTTTGCAGTGCGGCTGGACGCGAGTTGGATCATCATCGCCGCACTGGTGACCTGGTCGCTTGCTGCGGCCATTTTCCCCCACACGAGTCCGGGGCTTTCGGCCGCCACTTACTGGTGGATGGGGATCGCCGGGGCGGTGGGGTTTTTCGCCTCGATCGTGGTACACGAGTTGTGCCACTCGCTGGTGGCGAACCATTACAAGCTGCCCATGAAGGGGATCACGCTATTCGTATTCGGCGGCGTGGCGGAGATGGGAGGCGAGCCGCAGAGTCCGAAGATCGAGTTTCTGATGGCCATCGCGGGGCCGCTTTCGAGCATTGCGATCGGCGGGCTTTTTTACGGACTGGCGCGGGGCGGCGCCGGGTTGGGTTGGCCGGGGGAGGCGCTGGGCGTGCTGGCATACCTCGGCTGGATCAACTGGCTGCTGGCCGTGTTCAACCTGATCCCGGCGTTTCCGCTGGACGGGGGGCGCGTGCTGCGGGCGGCGATCTGGCACTTCAAAGGCGACCTGATGCGCTCCACGGAGATCGCTTCTAAGATCGGATCCGGCTTTGGAGTTCTGCTGATGGCGTTCGCCATCTACCAGCTTTTCTTCGGCTACTTCATCGCGGCCATCTGGTATTTCCTGATCGGCATGTTCCTGCGCAATGCCTCGAAGGCTTCGTTCGAGCAGGTATTGCTGAAGTCGGCGCTGGAAGGCGAGCCGGTGAGCCGCTTCATGCGGGCGCATCCCATCGCGGTGTCGCCGGATCTTTCCATCCGGCAGCTTGTGGAGGACTACGTCTACCGGTACGATTTGAAGGTTTTTCCGGTGGTGAAGGGAGAAGAGGAGAACCTGATCGGCTGCGTCACTCCGAAAGATCTGCGGCGGGTGCCGCAGGAGGAGTGGGACCGGCACCAGGTGGCCGAAGTGGCGGAGCCGTGCTCGGTGGAGAACACCGTCAGCCCGGATACGGATGCGCTCCAGGCGCTGACGAAAATCCAGGAGACCGGCGGCGGAGGGCTGCTGGTGACGGAGCGCAACCATCTGCTGGCGATCATCTCGCCGCGCGACCTGATGGATTTTCTGGCGGCGAAACTGGAGATGCAGGGGCGGCATATGCGACTGACGCAGGGATCGCACCCGTAAACGGCTATTCGCGGTTGGCTATTCGCTTTTGGCTTGCGCCCCGGCGCTAAACCGAGCGCTTCAGGCCGTCGTAGGCGAGGGTGTCTACGGCGGTCAGAAGCGCGGGATCTGGCGCAAAAGGGCGAAAGTGGTGCCGCCGGAGGGCAGCGGAACGGAGTGCACGGGCCGCCAGTGGTCGTCCATGGTGCCGATGTAGGCGGTGTGGTCGGGGTCGGCGCCCATGAGAATCACGGTGAACTTGCGGTCGGGGTAGCCAAGGGCGCGCAGGTGGAGGGCGTGGGAGCCAGTCTGCCAGCGATCGAGCGCGGGAGTCCCGAGCTTCCGGACCACGGAGAAATAATCGTCGCGGGCGTTGAGGTCCAGGTAGGATTGATCGGAGAGAGTGTAGACCGGCGTCCGCTGGCGCAGTTCGGCGATGCGGCCGATGTTCATCGCCAGGATGCAGAGCAGGATGGCGGCGGCGAGGGCGCCACCGATGAGCTTGAGGATGCGGCGGTCGTTGGACTCCAGGCGGATGGCCACGATGGGGGCGGGGGACTCGCGCGGCGGCACCGCGGCCGGAGCAGCGGGCGCGCCCACTGCGACCGGCATGCTGAGGACGCGCCGCTGATACGGCCAGACCGCGCCGCCCTTGAACTCCAGTTCGCGCGTGAGGCCGACGATCAGAACGGGGTCGTCGATGCACGAAACTTCGCCGACGAACCGGCGGGGAATCCAGATCTCCTCACCGCTCTTCGAGTTCACCACCAGGATCTCCGACCACGTGGCTCTGCGGTAGAGCCACTCATTGTGCTCGACGTTGAGGATAGGCGGATAGAACGAGAACGGCCGGGTCACCAAGTGCTCGAGCGACGGCGGGATGGGCGGGGAAGCCATGCGTTGTACCTATGGTAGCGCGACCCGGCGGCCAGCCAGCGATGCGGCGGGCCGTGGCACCCTATTGACTAGGTTCGATACTTCGATAATAATGGAAATATGGAAGTGAGGATGCCATGGTGAAGAAGTCCACGGAAAGCGAACGGGTGGCGCGCTTCGCCGATATGCTGGCGGCCATGGGGACCGAGCCGCGGCTGCGCATCATGCGGCTGCTGCTCAGCGCGCATCCGGAAGGAATGGTGGTGGGCGAAATCCAGACGGAACTGGAGATTCCGCCGTCCACGCTCTCGCACCATCTGGATCGGCTCAAGGGCGATGGGCTGGTCGAGGTGCGGCGCGAGAGCACGTTTCTGCGGTACACGGCGAATACCGGCGCGTTGCAGGAACTGCTGGGTTTCCTGTACGCGGAATGCTGCACGCGGAACAAGGCGGTGCCGCCGGAGACGATCGTGCGGATTGGGAAATAGTATGAAACGCATCCTGGTGATCTGTACGGGCAATTCAGCGCGCAGCCAGATGGCGGAAGGAATTCTGAAGTCGCTGGATTCGGGGCTGGAGGTGCATTCAGCGGGCACTCAGCCGGGAGCGCGGGTGAATCCCTTCGCCGTCCGGGCGATGTAGGAGATCGGGATCGATATTTCGGCGGCGCGTCCCAAGAGTGTAGAGCGGTTCGTAGGACAGCCGTTCGAGTACGTGATTACAGTTTGTGGGGAGGCCGACCGGAGTTGCCCGAGCTTCGCGGGCACGGCCGGGAAAAGACTGCACATCGGATTTCCCGATCCGGCGGCTGCGGTGGGAACCGATGCCGAAGTGATGGCGGCATTCCGGGAGGTCCGCGACGATATCCGGACCCGGCTTGCCGAGTTCTACAACACCATTCGACGAAAGGACGATTAGAGATGGACGTGAAAGAAGTCGTGAAAGAGAAATATGGCCAGGCCGCGCTGCGGGTGGTTTCGGGAAAGGGCAGTTGCTGCTGCGGGAGCAGCCCGTCGTCGGCCGCGCAGGGCGGCGACCCGATCACCTCGAACCTGTACGACGCACTGCAGAAGAGCGAACTGCCGGAGACGGCGGTGCTGGCGTCGCTGGGCTGCGGCAATCCGACAGCGCTGGCGGAGTTGCGGCCGGGCGAGGCGGTGCTCGACCTGGGGAGCGGCGGCGGCATCGACGTGCTGCTGGCGGCGCGGCGGGTGGCGCCCGGCGGAAAAGCGTACGGCCTCGACATGACGGACGAGATGCTGGCGCTGGCGCGCGAGAACCAGCGCAAGGCCGGAATCGCCAACGCCGAGTTTTTGAAGGGCGAAATCGAGAAGGTGCCGCTGCCGGAGGGCACGGTGGACGTGATCATCTCGAATTGCGTGATCAATCTCTCGGCGGACAAGGACCGCGTGCTGCACGAGGCCTTCCGCGTGCTCAAGCCGGGTGGGCGGCTGGCGGTGGCGGACGTGGTGACGCGCGGCGAAGTTCCCGCGCAGGTCCGCGAGAGCATCCTGCTGTGGGCCGGTTGCGTGGCCGGCGCGCTGGAGGAGAAGGATTACCGGGCGAAACTCGCCGCGGCGGGATTCGAGGAGATCTCGATCGAGCCGGCGCGGATCTACAGCGTGGAGGACGCGCGCGGATTTCTGGAGGCGAGCGGTCTCGATGCGGAGGCCATCGCGGCCCAGGTGGAGGGAAAGTTCATGAGCGCGTCGATTCGCGCGCGCAAACCGGCGGTTAGAAAGCTGCCCGCGTGAGCGCGAGGCGGGTTTTTTTGCTTCCGCGCAACTCGAAACACGCCGAAAGTGAGGGGGCATGCATTTTTTTCTTGACTTTCTTCTCGAACAACCTTATATATGAATCACATTGCGATTTTTTCAAATCGCAAAATTTGATGTTAGGGAGAATCAATCGATGAAGAGCGCAACAAAAAAGGCTGCCCCGAAGAAGAAGGCCGCTCCGAAGAAGAAGAAGTAGGAACGCGCGCCCCGTCGAGGGCAAGTAAAGACAGGTTTTACTCCGAGGCCCCGGTTTTCGGGGCCTTTTTCATTTTTGGGGCGCCTCCTCACTCGCGCCCGGCGCGCTGCACCAGCGCGCGGAATGTTTCTCCCATCCCAAACAAGAGCGTTTTGAGCTGCATGCGGCGCCGCAGTTCCTCCGCGCCGGCCCCGGCGCCGAGCGCGGCGGCGAACTGGTCCGGCTCGCCGGCGGCGAGGAGCAGCGCGGCCAGCGTCTCGAAGCGCGCGGTGGCAAGGCCGCGCTTCGCGCCGCATTCCTGGAGCGCGGTGAAATTGACGTGCGCGGTGATGTCGCGACTCCCAGGCTCCTCCAGCACGCTGTCGAGCGCCGTGTGGCGGCGATAGCTCATGAGCGTCCCCGCGGCGAAGCGCATCCATTCCCGGCGCGTGTAGCCGTAGTCGATGGTTAGCGCGAAGCCGCTATCGAGCGAGCGCGCAATGCGGTCGAGCCAGGCGAGCGCTTCCAAGTTGGCTTCGTACCAGCGGCCCTCCTCCGGCGGAGGAAAGTAGCAGCGGAAGTACTCTTCGGCTTCGGGGCGGACCGGATCGGCGGTGTGCCAGACGAAGCGGTCGGCGGCGAGCGCCACGCGCTGCTCGCGGAAGGCGCCGCCGCGATAGATGGCCGCCTCCACCGGAAGGGCGTCGAAGAATTCGTTGGAGAAGACCACACCGGTGAAGTGCGGCGGCAGAGCGCCGGAGGCGATCTCGATAGGGAGATAAGGCCACTCGGAGAACGCATCGGCCATCTCGCGGCGGCCGGCGCCGAGTTCGACGACGGTGAAATCCACCGGCTCGCCCATCTCGCGCCGAAGCTGGCGGATGTGAGCGGCGATCAGAATGCCGAACACGGGCTGAAGCTGCTCGGCGGTGAAGAAATCGCCCGCGGCGCCGAAGGGATCGTGTGTGTAATAGCCGTGTTCGGGATGATAGAGCGCCACCTCCATGAAGCGGCGGAAAGAAACCGGGCCATCGCGGCGGATCTCCGCGGCGAGCAACTCGCCGGCGGGGGTCATGCGGTTTCCCGGCTCTGCGGTGTGCGAATGAACATTTCGACCAGGTAGTCGTGCATGCAGTCGTAGAGGTAGCGCTGAAAAGTCCAGGGGAACTGCGGGTGCTCGATGTCGCGCGGGTGAATGGGCGCGTAGTAGGTATGTAGCCCGAGGCCGCGGTCCTTGAGGGTGATGACCAGCTCGATGGTGCCGTTCCGCTCGCGCGCCGAGAAGTCGAGCAGGGCGTGCTCGTAGCGGCGGGTCTCGGCGAGCACTTTCTCGAGAGGGGTCACGGACCTATGCTAGCGTGAAATCAGATGGGGTTGCCGGAGAAAGTCCGGGTGAAGCTGAGCTCGGAGCAGGCCGGGGCCATCTCCATCACGCCGGTGGTGGTGCAGGAACTGGCGATGCGGGAGTTGGCGGAGCACGTACTCGGGATTGCGGGCAAGGACGAGGCGCGGGTTCGCGAGATTCTGCGCCGCGGAACGCTGGTGAGCGGGGCGTCGCGCTTTCGCTGGGAGGGATGGGAAGCGGATCCGGCGGCGCTGGTGGAGCTGCTGGCGAGTTTTCCGGATCCCGATCCGGGGCGCGCCTTCGCTCCCGAGCGCTGTTTGCGGGCGGTCCTCCGGGGCGGGCGGCGCGCGGTGGAGATTCCGCGGGAGACGGTGTCGGGAAAATCGTTGTTCCGGCGCGCGGCGTTCTGGGACGTGCTGATGGAAGTGGCCGCCGGCGGCGCACCGGCCTATGGCGGCTACTCGTACCGCCTGCGGGCCGACCGTTACCTGCGCGACTTCAGCGTGGCGGAAACCGAGCGTCTGCGCGCCGCCAGCGGAGCGGTGCGCTACAGCACGCTCGGGGAGCAGATCCGCACGGCGGGATTTTCGGCGGCGGAGTTGTACGTGACCCGTTGAGGGCGCCCGAACGAGAGCAGCGCTAGAATCGACGCATGCGTAACGAGTTCACGGCCATTGTTGAGCGGGACGGCCCTTGGTACATCGCCTATTGCGCCGAGGTGCCCGGGGCCAATGGCCAGGGCAGGTCGCGCGAAGAATGCCTGGCAAATCTGCGCGAAGCGATTGCGCTGATCCTTGAGCAGAGGCGCGAAGACTCTCTGCGCGCCCTACCGCCCGAGGCAGAGCGGGAACTCGTCGTAGTCGGATGAAGCGCGAGAGCCTTCTGCGCCACCTCCGCCAGAATGGATGCGTTTTGCGGCGGGAGGGCAAGGAGCATTCGCTGTGGGAGAACCCGCAAACGGGCCACGGCGAGGCCGTTCCCCGGCACCAGGAAATCTTGAATCTCCTCGCGCGACGGATTGGCGCAAGCTTTCGATTCCGGACCCGCCCGGATAGTCGCCGCCGCTACTCTTCGGCCATCTCGCCGGTGTCCTCGGCGCGGTTCTCGAACTTGGTCTGGGCGTGGAGGAAGACCAGGTTGACCGTGCCCACCGGGCCGTTGCGCTGCTTGGCGATGATCAGCTCGGCGAGGCCGCGAAGGTCCTCGCGGTCGCGGCGGTAGACCTCTTCGCGGAAAATGAAGCCCACCACGTCGGCGTCCTGCTCGATCGAGCCGGATTCGCGCAGGTCGCTGAGCTGCGGGCGGTGATCGCCCTGGCGGTTCTCGACCGCGCGGCTCAACTGCGAGAGCACCACCAGGGGCACGCTCAGCTCCTTGGCCAGCAGCTTCATGCCGCGGGAGAGGGCGCTGACTTCCTGGTTGCGGTTCTCGTACCGGCCGCGGGCGGTCATCAACTGGAGATAATCCACGATCACCAGGCCGATCTTGCCGCGCTCGGCCTGGAGCCGCCGGAGCTTGGCGTGCATGTCCATGAGGTGTGCGCCGGGGGTGTCGTCGATGTACAGCGGCGCCTCCACCAGCTCGTGGAGCGCCTGGTTCAGCTTGCGCCGCTCCTCCTGGTTGAGATAGCCGGCGCGGAAGCGCTGGCTGTCCACGCGCGCCGCCGCGCAGAGCATGCGAGTCAGCAGCGATTCCTTGGACATTTCCAGCGAGAAGACCGCCACGGTCTGCTTCAGCTTGAGCGCGGCGTGCTGGGCGATGTTGAGCGCCAGGGCGGTCTTGCCCATGCTGGGGCGCGCCGCCAGGATGAAAAGATCTCCGCCGTGCAGCCCGCCGGTGTATTCGTCGAACTTGGCGAACCCGGTGCTGATGCCCTTGATGCGCTTGCTGGGATCCAGGAAGGCGTTGATGCCGCCTTCATAGGTTTCCAGGATCTGCCCCGGGCGCTGGAGCCCGGACTTGACGCGCGCCTCGCCGAGTTTCAGCAGGGTTTCCTCGGCGCCTTCCAGGATCTGTTCCGGGGTCTCCTCGCCCAACTGCGCGCGGTTCATCATGTGCTGCGAGGCGAAGATAATGCGCCGCAGCAGCGCCTTCTCCTTGACGATCTGGATGTAGGCGTCGAGATTAGGGATCTGTGGGAGTCCGTCGTCCAGCGAAACCAGGTAGCTGAGGCCGTCGCAGGCCTCCAGTTCGCCGAACTTCATGAGTTCGTTGGCGACGGTGATGCGGTCGATCTTCTCGCCGCGTTCGTGCAACTCGCCCATGCGGCGGAAAATGCGGCGATGCTTCTCGAGCGAGAAATCGTCGGATTCCAGCGTGCCGGCGGACTGGATGTACAGGGCGTCGTCCAGAAGGATGGAGCCGAGGACGAAGCGCTCCGCGTCGACATTGGTGGGCAGGCCTTTTTCGACCGTGTTGGTGGTGGCAGACATGACTGGATGAGCTAGGTTAACCTCATCGACCGGCGGCGCACCACAAAAAATTCGCGCCTCATTTCTGAGCGGGTTAGCCTCAGGAAAACAGCGCCGCGGACCACGATTTCGGTCCGCCGGAGAAGTGATTTGGAATCAACTCTCATGAACCCGATTTCCACAGAAATCCGCAGAGCGTCCACAGCATTTCAAACGGTGACCCAAAACACTGACGCCCTTCTTTGTTTGTACCGGAAATCCGCGCCGGAATCCAGCATTTTATTTTCGGGCTCATGGAAGGCGCGCGAGATACGGGAGCTGGAGCACCAACCGGCCCGCTTCTTGGTGCCGCGCCAGACACTCGGCCCCCGTATAATAAGAAGCGGAGGAATGGCCGAGCG
Organism: Acidobacteriota bacterium; assembly: GCA_021787555.1. GTDB lineage: Bacteria > Acidobacteriota > Terriglobia > Bryobacterales > Bryobacteraceae > JAJYLS01. Next base: position 15,332 of record JAJYLS010000116.1, read on the forward strand.
GTCGAAGGCGGCGGTCTTGAAAAACGTTAGTGGGGTGACTCACTCGGGGGTTCGAATCCATTTTCTGGTGGGCATGTAAACAAAAGATAACACAAGCCAGAAATTGGTTCGCTGTTACAAGCTGTTACAACTAGGGCATGGAACAGCGCCTTTCCCTCTACCGCCGCCACGATGCCCGCCTATCGAAATACTGCGTTCACGCCTACACTGCGGATCTGTTTGAAGGCGATTCCAGCCGCCCGGACTGCAACTGCCCGATCAACGCTCGTGGATACCTGAAGCACGAGACCGACGAGGACGGCAACCCAAAACGCATCAACCTATGCGCCGGGGAGCCGTTGCGATTCCTCTCCCGGCGATAGATACCGACATGATCCTGACCGCCGCCGAAATCCTGGATTCCGCAATGGATGATCTCGATCCCGATATCCGAGCCATCGTGACGGACCATTTCTTTGACGGCGCATCGGTTTTCAAGATTCAGCGCCACCGCCAGATGAAGAAGAGGGAAGTCGAAACATGCCTCGCCACGGCGCTGGACGACATCAAGGCGTATATGCTTCGCCGTGGCGTCCGAGCCAGCACCGATCTCTTGTGATCGCCTCTTCGCCAAAAGTAGATAGACGGCAGGTGTATCTAGCCGTCTAATCTAAGCAACTTCTATCTGAAAGTGTCAAGTTTTCAACTGGCTTTCGGAAGCGGAAATGCCGCGTAAATCAACAGGTCCAGTTGCATGTCCA
>JAJYLS010000459.1 GCA_021787555.1 Acidobacteriota bacterium
CTCCGCGGTCTGCGCCATCCGCGCAATGGCCTCCCGCGCCTGCTCCTCGAACCGCGCCAGCGCTTCCTCGTTGCGCCGCTCCAGCTCTTTGATCTTGGCCCCCTCGCGCTTCTCCCATTCGCCCGCAGCGCCTTCTCGCGCTTCTCCAACTCTGCCAGCTTCTCGCGCGCCGCCTGCTCCAGTTTCTTGGCCGCCTCCGTCCGCCGGTGCAACTCGTCCAGGAAGCGCGTCACGTCGCGCTCGCGGTCGCTCATCGACCGCCGCGCCCGCAGCATGATGTCTTCCGGCATCCCCAGCCTCGTGGCGATCTCCAGCCCCGCCGATTTCCCCGGCAGCCCCACGCGCAGCTCGAAAGTCGGCTCCAGCGTGGCTTCGTCGAACCCCATCGACCCGTTCACCACCCCCGCCGTGCTCGCGCCGTAGATCTTCAGCGCCATCAGGTGCGTGGAAACCAGCGTGAACGCGCCCGCCGCGCGGAAGTGTTCCACAATCGCCACCCCCAGCGCCCCGCCTTCCTCCGGATCGGTCGCCGCGCCCAACTCGTCCAGCAGCACCAGCGAATCCGGCGTCACGTCCAGCGCCATCTCGCGAATGTTCGAGACGTGCGCCGAAAACGTGCTCAGGTTCTCCTGGATCGATTGGTAATCCCCGATATCCGCCAGCACCTGCTCGAACAGCGGAAACTCCGCCTCCAGCGCCGGCACCGGCAGCCCCGCCTGCGCCATCAGGCTCAGCATCCCCACGGTCTTCAGCGTCACCGTCTTGCCGCCGGTGTTCGGCCCGCTGATCAGCAGCGTGCGCTGCTCGCGCGTCAGCTCGAGATCCAGCGGCACCGGAGGCTTCGCCCGCGCCTTCTTCAAGACGTCCTGCAACAGCGGATGCCGCGCCTCCTTCAGCAACAGCCGCTCGCCGAAGCGCGGCACCACGCAGCCGAACTCGCCCGCGAACCGCGCCTTGGCGAAAATCAGCTCCAGCTCCGCCATGGTCATTAGCGTCTGCCGGATCGACTCGGCGTAGCCGCGGAACCGGTCCGTCATTTCGAGCAGGATGCGGTGCACCTCACGCATCTCTTCTTCCGCCAGCCGCACCAGTTCGTTGTTGAGGTCGATGGTTTCGAGCGGCTCGACGAACAGCGTGTGCCCGCTCCCGCTGGCGCCGTGAATCACGCCGTCGATCTTCCGCCGCTGCCCCGCGATCACCGGCACCACGAAGCGCTCGTTGCGAATGGCCACGAACTCTTCCTGGAGCACTCCCTCCTCGCGGTGCGCGCGCAGGAACCGGTCGAGCGATTCCTGGATGGCGCGCTTCTGCCGCTCGATATCCTTCCGCAGCCGCGCGAGCGCCACGCTGGCGTGGTCGGAAACCGATCCGTCCGGCAGGATCTTGCCTTCCAGGTCTTTCAGCAGCGCGCGGAAATCGCCGATGGTGCGCGCGCGCCCGCCCAGCCGCGGAAAGCGCTCCGCCGCGGCGGTGATCACCGACTTGGCATCCGCCGCGCGGTCCAGGAACGCGAACAGGTCGAAGATCTCCTTCGGCTCCAGGCTCGCGCCTTCGATCCGCAGCTTGTGCACGGCCGCTTCGATATCCGGCAGCCCGCCGAAATCCACGCGAATGGCCGAGCCGCGCGCCGCCGGCTGCGGGCGCGACGCCGCGCGCAGATACTCGATCGCTTCGCCGGCCTCCTCCAGGTCCTGTTCCAGCCGCTCGCGGTTCGTATGCGGCTGGACTTTTTCCAGCTCGCGCCGCCCCGCCGCGCTGAAGATATACCGCCCCAGAAGCTGCCGCAAAGCTTCGAATTCGAGAACGTCAGCCGAAGTCCTTAAGCTCTTCTCCGTGTCTCCGTGCCTCTGTCGTGAATTTGATCCCTCCGCTTCCGGAACGCCCTCTCAATCACCGCCAGCGTCCCGTCCGTGATCTGGTAATCCTTCAACTCGCTCTCGCGCACCCATGCCACGCGGCTGGCATCGCTGCCGGCGCACAGTTCGCCGCCGGCGATCCGGCACAGGTAATCGATCAACACGTAGTGATACTCGGCCGCGCCGCGCTCGTCCCGCACGATGCGCTCGAAGATCTCGAGCACGCGCACCGGCCGCACTTCCAGGCCGGTCTCTTCGCGCACCTCGCGGCGCACCGCGTCCGCCAGCGATTCGCCGGTTTCAAGCGCGCCCCCGGGAACCGACCACCAGCCCTTCATGGGTTCCTTCCCGCGCTGCGCCAGCAGCACGCGCCCGCGGTTCAGAATCAGCGCCCCCACCCCCACCAGCGGCCACCTGGGATAGCGGCGCTCATCCATTCCCCGGCCCCTGCGGCGCCAGCCGCACCCGGTACAGCGCCTCGCCCCCGGTCACGAACAGGCTCTTCATGTCCGCGCCGCCGAACCCCACGTTCGAGACCCGGTCGTGCATCTCGATGGCGCGCAGCAGCCGGCCCTCGGGCGAATAAATCGCCACGCCTTTGGCTGCTATGTAGAGGTTCCCCTGGGCATCCACGCGGATCCCGCCCGGCACGCCCACGATCTTCGCAATCAGCACGCGCTCGTTGGCCGCCTCGCCGCCGCGCTCCAAATCGTAGGCGAGCACCGCGCGCCGGTCCGAATCGGCCACGTACAGAATGCGCCCGTTCGGCGAGAGCGCAATTCCGTTCGGCCGCGTGGTCATCTTCACCGCCAGCTTCAGCGCACCGTGCGAGGGGATCTGGTACACGCCGTAGAAATCCAGCTCGCGCTGGTCCTGCTGGTCCCCGAATGCCGGATCAGTAAACCACGCGTGCCCGTTCTTCGCAACCGCGATATCGTTGGGCGCGTTCAGCCGCTTGCCTTCCCACTTTTCCGCCAGGACTTCGATCTTGCCGTCTTTCTCCGTCCGCGTCACGCGCCGCGTCCGCGTCTCGCAGGTGTACAGGCGGCCGTCGGAATCGAACGCGTTGCCGCTCGGCCCGTGCGCATCGGTGCGGTAAACCGCGGCATCCTGCCCGGGCACCCATTTCATGAGACGATCGGCGGGAGTGTCGCTGAAGATGAGGTAGCCGTCCTTCGACCAAGCCGGCCCTTCCGTGAAGGTGAGGCCTTTGGCGATCTGCTCGATCCGAACCGCGGAAAAATCCTGCCAGCGCAGCAAAGCCGCGTTCGCGGTGGCGAGAAGCACCGAGCGTCGCGACGGACCCCAGCTCATCGGCCCCCGGGCTTTTCCTTGAGCACGATGTTGTTGACCACCTGCTTGACGCCCTTGACCTTC
>JAJYLS010000460.1 GCA_021787555.1 Acidobacteriota bacterium
CACCCCGTGTGCGTTGGCCCAATCGCTACTTACGTCGATAGATTTGCGGAGTTCCTCGCAGGCGAGGATTACGCCCCGCCCACGATAAAGTCCAAGTGTGCGCTGATAGCGGATCTCAGCCGTTGGTTGAAGCAACGCCGAGCGCCGCTCGCCAAACTGGATGAGGAGAGACTCACACAGTTTCACGCCGACCATCGCCGGTCAATTGGGCGTGGCGATGCTTCTACTGGCCACCAGCTGCTGGCGTTTTTGCGCAGCCTCGGGGCGATCCCCGCGTTACCGCCGAGAATGGACCGGACCGCCGTGGATCGGCTCGTACGAGATTATGGGGAATTCCTGAGCTCGGAACGCGGCTTGGCACGCACGACGGTGATGAGCTATCTACCCATCGTGCGGAGATTTCTGACCGAGCACTTCGGGGGCGAGGCATTGCGCCTCCAGGATCTGCGACCACAGGACCTGCATCGCTTCATTCTTCGTCAAGGGCGGCGCGTCAGCCGCACTCATGCCGGAACCGCGGTCACCGCGCTCCGCTCGTTTCTGCGCTTCCTGCGCCAGCGGGGAGCGATACAGACGGATCTGGCCGCCGCCCTATTCGGGGTGGCTCGGTGGCGGTTGTCTCACCTACCCAAGTCGCTCCCGCCCGAACAGGTCGAGCAACTGCTTCGGTGCTGCGATCGCCGCACGCCGTCCGGTCAGCGGGATTACGCGATCTTGATGATCTTGGCACGACTCGGGTTGCGCGGCGGAGAAGTGCTCGCCATGACCTTGGACGACCTGGACTGGGAGCGGGGCGAGATCGTGGTGCGCGGCAAAGGTCAGCGATGGGAACGATTACCGCTGCCGAAAGACGTCGGTGAGGCCCTGGTCCGCTATCTGCGTTACGTTCGTCCTGCATGTTCGACGCGCACGGTCTTTATCCGAATGAAAGCTCCGCGGCGTGGTCTTCGCTTGAGCGCCATTTGCGGCGTGGTACGTCGCGCCCTCAAGCGCGCCGGATTGAATCCCGACTTCAAAGGGGCCCATTTGTTGAGGCATTCTCTTGCCACCCACATGCTGCGCCGTGGCGCCTCCCTGGGCGAGATCGGTCAGCTGTTGCGTCACCGGCAGCCCACGACGACGCAGATCTACGCCAAGGTTGACATCGAGGCGCTGCGCCATATTGCCCTGCCGTGGATGGGGGATGCGTCATGAGCGCCTTACACACCGCGTTCGATGAGTATCTCGCCGTGCGTCGCGCCTTGGGATACCAACTGCGCCTGGAAGGACGACTGTTGCGGCGATTCGTCGACTTCGCCGAACGCTCGGGCGCCGATTACATCACCACCGAACTGGCCTTGAGGTGGGCCACCCAACCGGCCCAGGCCCAGCCGTCTCAGTGGGCCAACCGCTTAGGGATGGTGCGTCGTTTTGCGCGCTACTGCCTTCCCTATGATCCGCGCACCGTGGTGCCGCCGCCTGATTTGCTTCCCCACCGGTACCGGCGGGTGGCACCCTATCTCTACCGTGACGAGGATATCCTCCGGCTGCTCAAAGCGGCACGGCAATTGCCCTCCGCGATCGGCTTGCGACCACACACCTTCGCCACGCTCTTTGGGTTGTACGTCGCCACCGGTCTGCGGGCTCACGAGGCGTTGCATCTTGATCGGGACGATGTGGACCTCGTCCATGGTGTGCTGACGATTCGGGACACCAAGTTTGGAAAGACCCGCTATGTCCCCTTGCATCCTTCCACGCAACGCGCCTTGCAGCGCTACGCCAAGCTTCGAGATCGCTTGTGTCGCTCCCCAGGCAGTCCCCGCTTCTTCCTCTCCGACCATGGAAACGGCGTAACGTACGACACGCTGCGGTGGACGTTCGTCAAGGTGTCTCGCCAGAGCGGCCTGCGTGGCCCAGGGGACAGGCACGGACCCCGTTTGCACGGGTTTCGTCACAGGCTCGCCATCCATACCCTTCTCAGGTGGTATCGACGCGGTGTCGACGTCGAGCGTCATCTGCCGGAGCTTTCCACCTATTTGGGGCATGCCCATATTACCGACACACAGTGGTATTTGACGGCAACGCCGCAGTTGTTGCGCTACGCTCTCAATCAAGTGGAGAGATCCGAGCGGAGGACCCGTTTATGAACGCAGCCAGCCCCTTTCCTACGCTATTGGAGTCCTTCTTCCTGGATCGGCTGATACGACAGCGGCAGGCCAGTCCCCACACCATTGCCAGCTATCGCGATACCTTTCGCCTACTGCTGCAGTATGCGCAACAGCAGTTGCGCAAGGCGCCCTCGGCGCTGGCGGTGTCCGACTTGGATGCGGCGTTTATCGGCGCGTTTCTCGATCACCTTGAGCAAGAGCGCGACAATAGCGCCCGCAGTCGCAACGTGCGTCTCGCCGCCATCCATTCCTTCTTCCGCTACGTGGCGTTGCACGCACCGGAATACAACGCCGTGGCGGCGCGTGTGCTCGCGATGCCCAGTAAACGCACCGTGCGTCGACCGATCTGCTTCCTGACACCAATCGAAGTGGAGGCCTTGCTCGCCGCGCCCGACCTCGCCACCTGGAGCGGACGGCGGGATCGGGCATTGTTGCTGCTTGCCGTTCAGACGGGGCTGCGCGCAGCCGAACTCACCGGCTTACGCTGCGAGAACATCGTCTTCGGCGCCGGGGCGCACGTACAGTGCTTGGGCAAGGGACGCAAGTCCCGATGCACCCCGCTGCGCAAAGAGGCCATCACGGTCCTGCGGAGTTGGCTACGGGAACGTCAGGCGCAACCCTCCGATCCGGTCTTCCCCACCACGCGGGGTCAGGCCTTGGGGCATGACGGCTTGGAATACCTGCTGAACAAACATCTGGCCGTCGCCCGCCGTCGCTGCCCCTCATTGACCCAAAAGCGCATAACGCCTCATTCCCTGCGGCATTCGCTCGCGATGAGCCTTCTTCACCACGGCGTCGGCACGTCCGTTATCGCATTGTGGTTGGGCCACGAGTCGGTAGAAACCACCGCGATATACCTGCAGGCCGATATGCAGCTGAAAGAACAGGCGCTGGCGAAGACCACAGCCACTCCCCAGTCCCGCGCCTCTCGCTATCGGCCCAGCGATCGTGTCCTGGCCTTCCTGAACTCCCTCTGATTATTCCGCCATCATGCGCCCCCGATCACGTGATTCTCCGGGAAATCTACACTTGGCTTACTCGTTGCCGGAATAATCCGGGTGCCGGAATTATGCC
>JAJYLS010000117.1 GCA_021787555.1 Acidobacteriota bacterium
GCATCTACCTACACTGCGACCCGACCGCAAGCCACTACCTCAAGCTCCTGATGGATGCGATTTTCGGCGCTGAGAACTACCTGAACGAGATCACCTGGAAGCGCACGACGGCGCACAGCGATGCGAAGCAGGGCCGGAAGGGATATGGGAACATTAACGACATTCTTCTGTACTACTGCAAGTCGGAAGAGTTCACGTTCAATCCGCAGTTCCTTCCGTATGACGAAAAGTACGTGGACGCCAAGTATCCGTATTTCGATCCTGACGGGCGGCGGTACGGGCTTTGGGACATGAGCGGCCCAGGTGGAGCGGCGAAGGGCAACCCGTATTACGAAGTCATGGGCGTGAAGCGGTTCTGGCGATACAGCGAGGCGAAGATGAACGACCTAATCGCCCAAGGCCGTATCGTGCAGCCGAGTCCTGGTGCCGTGCCACGCTACAAGCGCTACCTGGACGAGATGCCCGGTGTTCCGATCCAGAATTTGTGGGACGACATTTTCCCGATCAATTCTCAAGCCCAGGAGAGATTGGGATACCCAACACAGAAACCGGAAGCGCTGCTTGAACGAATCATTACCATAAGCTCGAATGAGGGTGACGTTTTATTGGACCCGTTCTGCGGGTGTGGTAGTTCGATCTCCGTTGGTGAACGTCTCCATCGCAAATGGATCGGCATCGACATCACGCATTTGGCGATCACGTTGATCCGGCATCGGCTCTTCGATCAATTCAAAACGGAATTGTCGCCGTATGAAGTTTGGGGCGATCCGAAAGATGTACATTCCGCCGCCGCACTAGCCAATGAAGATCGTTATCACTTTCAATGGTGGGCATTGGGTCTCGTTGATGCTCGACCGGCCCAGGACAAAAAGAAGAAGGGCGCTGACAGTGGTATCGACGGCGTTATCAACTTCGTGGACGACAACAGCGGCCTTGCGAAGAAGATCATCGTCCAGGTCAAATCCGGTCACGTGAAAGCTGGCGACATCCGGGACCTCAAGGGCGTAGTGGAACGTGAGAAAGCTGCCATCGGCGCATTCATCACGTTGGAAGAAGCTACATCTCCAATGAAGACGGAAGCTGTATCTACTGGCTTTTACGAATCGGCGTTGAAATTGGAAGGCGGGACTGCTGAGAAGTTTCCGAAGATTCAAATTCTGACCATTGCCGAATTGCTCGAAGGCAAGAAGTTGGCCTTCCCACGTCACGTTCTGGCTACGTTCAAAACCGCCGAACGCAAATCGAAATCGAAGGAACAGCAGGTTGGGTTGTTTTGAAGTCAGAAGCCTCGAAGAATTTGTCTATATACCCGCATGAAACGAGATATGGATTTGATCCGGCGGATTCTTTTCAAGATGGAAGAACTGCCAATGACGGGCGGCTGGTACGACATTGAGATCGAGGGGCATTCTCGGGATGAAATCACGTACCATGTGCGCCTCATGGATGAAGCTGGTCTAATTGAAGCACAAGACTTGACGACACTAACGGATATCGATTGGCGTCCCAAGCGTATCACCTACGCCGGTCACGAGTTTCTTGATGCCGCTAGGAGCGACAAAGTGTGGAAGACCGCAAAGGAGAAACTTCTCAACGCCACCGGCACCCTGACTATTGAGGGCATGAAGATTGCGCTTGGGGCGGCGATGAAGGCTCTGTTGACTTGAAACAGAATCTCTACTCTTTGTTTGCTGGCAGCGGTATAATGCGACCTGGAGGTAGCGAAAATAAATGGCAACAGTACCGGCGTATCACGCGAATTCACCGGAGTACCCGCCGTCGCATCGTGAGGTCTACCATGACAAGGACACATGCCCGGACGGGAAGCGCATCAAGCCGCAGCATCGTGATTCGGGAACGGGCGGTAAGAAGCACTGCTTAGAGTGCTACAAGGTTAGCTGAGGGGATCGCATCGCCAGCGTGCCGCACCTGGATCAATGCACGCTGGCGATTGCGACATTGCTCTTACTACTTCGACCTCAATCGGGCCAGCCGTTCCTTTTCAAGAAGCGCATTCGAGGGAAATGTAGTCGTCAGCACGAAGACTGACTCTTCGTCCTGCATGAAGGCCCATTCGATGTAATACGGCAGGTAGTCGCCTGGACTATAGGTGTAGCCCTTTTCCATTGGCGGATGGTCTGCCATGTTCACCATCCGCATCCTGGCACGATTGACGTGGATGGTCGGATGTTTCTTGTCTGTGTACTCCAGCCACGCATCCTCGACCATCCCGGCATAGAGTTGTTCAAAGGCATGGCAAGCTCCGGGAGTTGGCGGCGTCAAAGTTAGAATGTGGTTTTCACTGAGACATTGGCGTAGTTCACTCTCGAACCCATGAAATGTGATTCGCTCTACCAGGGAGTTGGCGAATTCGTTTGGGATTGGCCGTTGATTGACAATCCATTCATGCCAGACCGAATCAAAGTCCTTAATCAGCCGCCGTGCCATTCCGCTGCTCATTCTCGGATGGAGTACCCAATCACAGTGGAACTTCAGAATCTTGAATCTGTCCGTTACGTTGAGAACTTCGAGTAGGTACCTGATGTCTACAAGCAATAGTTTCAGGGACTCTGGCGTAAGACGGTCAAGGGATGGAGTACCAGACAGCCTTGCCTTAATGCGTTTGATTAGCTTCGCTTTCAGCTTATTGTCCATGCTCGTATATAGGCACGAGATCAGGTCGTGTAGATCCCTCTATCGTAGCAAAACACAGCAGGAAAGGAATGTTCTACTGGTTGGCTTCAACTGCGGGTTTCTCAGAGGCCATCTACAATCCTGGCAGTTCGGGGCGGGAGCGATGAAGTCTGCTATCAACAATGCCGAAATCGAGCGCTGCGTAGCCGACGTGCGGGAAGGCAGACTGCTGACCTTGGTGAAGCTGTCACGAATGCTGCGTTGCTCCAGGGAGACCGCCCGGAGCATCTTTGCTCAGGGACCCGGCGTTTTGAAGTTCAGAGGGATGTATCGAGTTCCTGAAACGGTGGTCCAGCGAGTCTTGGATCGCATGATGCAGGGCACGGAGAAACTGGAGCGGTCGCCGCATCTCAGCTATTCACATGAGATTTCAACAAGATGGAAGTAGGTCGTTTAGAACGGTGTGCAGCGAGTGAGATGTTGGCGCAGAGGACTTGGTTTCGAGCGCCGGGTTGTTCCGTGGTCACATCGGATTCCCAGGACTCTGAACCCAAATCGATTCAGAATTGCACCACGAACTGCACCACGAAAACTTGGTCGGCTTAGAAGTTCTTTAGAATCAATAAGTCTGGTGCGGATGAGAGGACTTGAACCTCCACGGAGTTGCCCCCACCAGGACCTGAACCTGGCGCGTCTGCCAATTCCGCCACATCCGCATGTGCGCGGCAATTTTGAGTTTACCACGGTTTCAGCGAGAGGCTGTTCATTTCCGGTACTCCGGCAGCGTAGACGGGTTTCGCACGTCCGGAGCGTTGTCCCGCAACTCCCTGCGTTCCGCGTCCGATATAACCGCATAATCCGGCGCCGGCATGCCGGGTATCTTGACGGGCGCCGGCGTGTCCGCCCGCCACGCGGTCAGTTGCCGTTTGAAGTCCTCGATGAGGTCCCGGTTCTTCGGCTCACCGGCCAGGTTGCGCTCCTCTTTGGGATCGTTGCGCATATCGTACAGTTCGAAGCCGCGGCTCAAATTCTGGCTCAGGTCGATGAATTTCCATTCCGGCGTCCGCACCATCGCGGTCCCAAGCTGGGAGTAGCAGCGGTCTTTCCAGCCGCGCCCGGCGCCGCGCATCAGGCCGACAAAGCTGCGCCCCTGGACCCGCTCCGGCACCGGCAAACCCGCGGCCTCCAAAATCGTGGGCATCAGGTCGGTGTTCTCGATGATTTTCTCTTCCACCCGCCCCCGGTTTTCGGAAGCGCCTTCGACGCCCCGCCAGATCAGCGGAACATGGGACGAGCCTTCGTACATCAAATCCTTGAACATCCGGCCGCGGTCGCCGAGCATGTTGCCGTGATCGGCGGTGAACAGCACGATGGTGTTTTCGGCCATCCCCAGCCGCTCCAGTTCAGCCAGGATCTGCCCCACATGCCGGTCCATATGGGTGATGGACCCGTAGTAAATCGCGCTCATTACCCGCAGCATCCGCCGATCGGCGATGAAGTGCCTGCGTTCGCGTCCCTTCAGCGCCGCGCGAAACGCTTCGATATCCGGCGGCAGCTTGGGAATGGGAACGGCGTTCGGATCGTAGCGGTCGAAATAGGGCTTCGGCTCGACCGACGGCGAATGCGGCTTCAGATAGCTGGTAAACAGGAACCAGGGTTGCGGATTGTCCTTGCGGCTCCGCAAATAATCGAGCGAGCGGGCAGTAATCCAATCGGTTTCGAAATCCTCCTCGGGGTAGCGGAAAAGGCCCACGTCCCGGCCCAGCACATCGTCGGGCCATGGGCACGTGCCCGGCACGATGGGCCACTTCGCCGGTGAGCCGTGCTTCCGCTTCAGATATGCCTGGTAACCCAACTCGGGCGCCGGACCTTCCCGCGTAAAGGTCCAGAACTGGTCGAAGCCGTAACTGAAGCGCTCCGGCCTGTAGTGCAGCTTACCGGTAATGGCCGTGTGGTAGCCGTAATAGCGCAGGATCGAGGGCAGGAAGACCTCGCCGTTATTGGCCGCGGTCTCGTTCATCACGACCCCGTGGACGTGGGCGTAGCGTCCCGAAAAGACCGAGACGCGCGCCGGGCAGCACACCGGCGCCACGCTGTACGCGTTCGCGAACCGCGTTCCTTCTTTCGCGAGGCGATCGAGGTTCGGTGTGGCAACCAACGGGTGATGTTCCGAGCCCATCGCATCCCAGCGCATCTCGTCCACCATGATGAACAGGATGTTCGGGTGCTTCGGGCCCGGCGCCGCCGCCGCAACAGCGGCCGACACGCTGCCGAAAAGCAAGTCGCGGCGGGAAATACTTGAATAGCTCATAGTCGTCTCTAAAACCAATTCCGCGGAAAACTGCGTCGAGCAGTCCTTCAGCGAATATATTGCCACGCCCCGTGAGATGCAACCGCCCTCTTGCCGTCCGCGGGGCAACCTGCCGCTGCCTGTAGTGCGCTTGCACGGCTCCGCTTCACAGGAGACCATCGGAACATGGCCATGAGACATCCCACCCGCCGCGAATTCCTTTGATGAACCGGCTGACGGATTGGGGCCTGGACAGCAACACGCTGCTCATCTTCATGACCGACAACGGCGGCACCGGCGGCGTGCGGGTGTACAACGCCGGGATGCGCGGAGCTAAAGGGACGCCCTACCAAGGCGGAACGCGGGTTCCCGCGTTCTTCCGCTGGACCGGCGTCTTCAAGCCGGGGGACGTCAACCGGCTGACGGCTCACATCGACATCCTTCCGACCTTTGCGGAATTGGCGGGCGGTTCCATTCCAAGCGGCGTGCAACTCGACGGGCGCAGATACGCTCCGGAGCAAAAGCGGCTCTGACTCTCCCGCTCTACCGGTTGTATTTCGGCGTGACGCCGCGGAGATTGTGCCAGATCCGGTCGACGGCTTCGAGCACGTCGTCCGGGAGCGGCGCGCGGCCGAAGACGTCCAGGTTCTGCTCCAGGTGCTCCATCTTCGAGGCACCCAGGATCACGCAATCCGCCGGGGTGTGGAACAGCAGCCAGTTGAGCGCGATATCGATGAGCGAACGGCCCGATTTTTCCGATACCTTCTTCAACTCGTCCACCGCGTCGAAGTAGGCCGGATGCCAGTAGCGGTCCAGGTACATCCGGTTGTTGTCGAAGCGCGTGCCGGCAAGCGGCCGTTCCCGATGCTGCTTGCCGGTAAGCATGCCGCCGGCCAGCGGGTTGTAGACGATCATGGAAACGCCGAACTCCTTGCAGAACGGCACGTACTCCTGCTCGATGCCGCGCGCCAGCAGGTTGAGCATGGGCTGCGAAGTATAAGTCGGCTTATAACCCTTCTTATCCGCGATCCATAACTTCTGGCACACCTGCCAGGCGGCGTAATTCGAAGTTCCCGGGTAGCGCACCTTGCCGGCGCGCACTACCTGCTCCATGGCTTCCAAGGTTTCTTCGATGGGCGTGGCGTAATCCGGCAAGTGGAGATAGTAAATATCCAGGTAATCGGTCTGTAAACGCTTGAGGCTGGCATCGATATTGGCGAGGATCGAGGCGCGGGAGAGCGGCGGCGTTTCCGGCGGAAAGTTAATCCTGGTCCCGACTTTGCTCGCCAGGATGATGCGGCCGCGCCGGCCCTTGAGCACGTTGCCGAGAATCCTTTCGGATTCGCCTTTGTTGTAGGAGTTGGCGGTATCGAAAAAGTTGATGCCGCGATCGAGACACAGATTGATCATGCGCCGCGCGGTGGGCTCGTCGGTCTGCGAGCCGAAAGTCATGGCACCGAAGCAGGCGCGGGACACAGAAAGTTCAGTGTGCGGAAGTGTGCGGGTTTCCATCGCACCTATTTTATACGGCGATAGGGGTTCGATCGGCGCGCAGCAACCCGCGTTCGCGGGCCGCGGCTTCGAGCTCGCGGCGGAATTTCGGATGGGCGATCTGGATGAGCGCCTCGGCGCGCTGCGTCAGAGTCTTCCCATGCAGGTAGGCGACGCCGTGCTCGGTGACCACGTAGTGTACGTCGCCGCGCGAGGTCACCACGACGGAGCCGGGCGTGAGCGACGGCACCACCCGCGAAACCGTACCGTGCTTCGCGAGCGAGGGCAGCGCGACAATCGGCACACCGCCTTTGGAGTGCGCCGCGCCGCGCAGGAAATCGACCTGCCCGCCGATGCCGCTGTAGGGCGCGAACCCCACGGAATCCGAGCAGACTTGGCCGGTGAGGTCCACCTCGATGGCCGAGTTGATGGCCACCATGCGCTCGTTCCGCGCGATGACGAACGAATCGTTGGCGTATTCGGTGGTGCGCAATTCGAACTGCGGATTGCGGTCCAGGAAATCGAACAGGCGCTTCGAGCCCAAGGCGAATCCGGCGACGCAGCGGCCGCGATGATTGGTTTTGCGCGCGTTGGTCAGCACGCCTTCCTGCATCAGGTCCATCACGCCGTCCGGAATCATTTCGGAGTGGAAGCCCAAGTCCTTGTGATTGCGCAGCAGCGCCAGCGTGGCTTCCGGAATGCCGCCGATCCCGGTCTGGATGGTGGCACCGTCGGGCACCAGCGCGGCGATGCGGCGGCCGATGGCGTGGTGCACGTCGGTGATCTCGTGCGTGGGATACTCCACCACCGGGTGCGACGTTTCGACGAAGACATCCACTTCGTCCATGTGCAGGAAGCCTTCGCCGAACACGCGCGGCACGTTCGGGTTGATCTCGGCGATGACGCAGCGCGCGAGCCGCGCCGCGGTGAGCGACACATCCACCGAAACACCGAGGTTCAGAAATCCGTGCTCGTCGGGCGGGGAGCATTGGAGCAGACAGACGTCGATGGGCAGCGCGCCGGAGCGCAGCAGGCCCTCGATCTCGCTGAGGAAGATGGGGGTGTAATCCGCGCGGCCTTCCTGCACCGCGCGGCGGACATTGGCGCCGATGAAGAGCGCGTGGTGGCGGAAGTGGCCTTCGAATTCCGGCGACGTGTAGGGGGCAATCCCCATGGTGGCCATGTGCAGCACCTCGACATCGTGCAGACGCGGGCCGCGGCGGGTGAGGGCGTTGACCAGGTCCACGGGCTCGGCACAGCCGTTGTGGATGTAGACGCGCTGTCCGGAGCGAACCAGGGAAACGGCCTCGTCGGCGGTCCTCGTGCGGGAACGCAACTCCATGCCGGGCATGGGGCACCCCTCCTCGGTGGTGCTAATTATATATTCGGACTCTTTTATGGCAAAAACAAGTGCTGTGGGGAGCGGCTCGCGTTGGGACCGCGCCGGAGCGCGGTCAAGCCGACCAGGATCAGGCCTCCGCCGGAGGCCAGGTTGGTGCCCATTCAAGTCGATGGCGTGCAGGGAATCACAAAGGTGATGGCGCCCGCGACCCAGATGCCGCCGGAGAGGAGCAGCGCCACACCGCCGACGCGCAGCGGAAGGCGGTGCCGTCCGAGGGAGCCGAGCACCCACAGGCCGGCGAGCGCCATGACCGGTCCGGCGGCAATCCAGAGCACTCCGCAGGCGGCATAGGCGGTGCTGATGGACGGCCAGAGGCGAAGAACGTTGCGTCCGGCGATGGCGACCAGGCAGCCCAACGCCAGCATTACCCCGCCAAGCAACAGGTTGCGCCGTGGTTGCTCGGGCTCCGGGCTTGCGGACATACTCATCCGAAAATTTTAACTTTGCGCGCCGGGCGGCACAAGGGAGGCACGGGCTTCGGCCACTACGAACAGGGAACCGGTGATGAAAATCGCGTCTTCGGGGGCGGCATCGCGGAGCATGGCGAGGGCATCCTCGATGGTGGGGGCGACGCGAAGGTCGCGGCGATCCAGGATTTCCCGGATCACCTCGGGCCGATAGGCGCGAGCCTGGCGGGGGGCCGTGACAATCACCTCGCTGGCCAGCGGAAACAGGATGCCACTGATCTCATCGATGGCCTTGTCGCGCATGGCGCCGAAGATCAGGCGCACGCGGCGCTGGGAATAGAACCGTTGGATATAGGCCGCCAGGGCGCGGGCACCGGCGGGGTTGTGGGCGCCATCGAGGATGATCTCCGGACGGCTGGAGACGCGCTCGAGCCGGCCGGGCCAGTGCGCCGCGGCGATGCCGCTTTCGATGGCGGGGGAAGGAACGCCGAAATCCGCCAGCGCCACGGCCGCGGTGACGGCGTTTACGACCTGGTGCTCGCCGGCGAGGGGACAGGCGATGTGCAACTCGCGCTTACCGGTAAGGCGGAAGCGGCTGCCGCGGGCGTCGAGTTCGAGATCGCGGATCTGCCACTCGGCGGTGCGGTCCACCGCGATCCCCAACTCCGCGGCGCGGGCGTCGAGGACGCGGGCGGCCTCGGGGCGCTGGCGCGCGAACACGGCGGGCACGCCGGGCTTGAGGATGCCGGCCTTTTCTCCGGCGATGGATTCCAGGCTGCGGCCGAGGAAGGCTTCGTGATCGAAATCCACCGGCGTGACGACGCACAGCGCGGGATGGGCCACGTTGGTGGCGTCGAGGCGACCGCCGAGGCCGACCTCCAGCGCCACGGCATCCACGCGCTCTCCGGCGAATACCAAGAAAGCCATCGCGGTGACGGTTTCGAAATAGGTGGTGTGCAGGTCAATAGCGCCTGACTGGAGCAGCGATTCCACGCAGGCGTGCACGCGGTTGAATGCATCGGTGAAGCGCCCGGCCGAAATAGGCCGGCCGTCCAGGCGGATGCGCTCGGTCGGCTCGGCCAGGTGGGGAGACGTGAATAGACCGGTGCGCATGCCGGCGGCGCGGAGGCCGGATTCGATCATGGCGCACGTGGAGCCTTTGCCATTGGTGCCGGCCACGTGCAGGATGCGCAGGCGGTTCTGGGGATCCCCCAGAGCCGCCTGCACGGTGCGGATGCGCTCCAGGCCCAACTTAGCTGTTTTGATTTCGTTGCCCAGCGCGTAGAGGAAGTGTACTGAATCGGGATAATTCACTTAGGTCGGGAGCCGCTTACTCCCTTTTACCATGAGGGCACTTGCCGCGGGGTGGGCCAAGGCGGCGGGCGGGAAATCCGCGGCCAATACGATTTTTCTTGTATCTTAGCCGCGACGATGTTAATATCGCTTTACCCAAAGTCTCATAACCCCAGGTAAGGAGCGCCGTTCATGCGCAGATTTGCATTTGAAGCTATAGCTGTGCTGGCCCTCGGTTCATGCTTGTGGGGGCAAGGCACCACGTCTCGCGTCGTCGGGACGGTTACCGATCCGACCGGAGCGGTCATTCCCGGCGTGCAGGTAACGCTCACCAATGAAGGGACCGGAGTCGCCTTCCACACAACCAGTACGCAGGCGGGAACCTACGCCTTCGAGGCTATCCAGGTGGGCACCTACCGGGTGGATATCGTTGCGGCTGGATTCCGGAAGTTTACCTCGCCGGGCAACCGCGTCATCGTTTCCGAGCCGACCAAGGTGAACGCCAGGCTCGAAGTGGGCTCAAGCACGGAAGCGGTGGAAGTTTCCGGAGCGGCGGAGCTGGTGCAGACCAGCACGTCGGGGAACATCGGCTCGACCATCTCGCAGAGCACGCTGGCGGACCTGCCGATCGTGGGCACGCGCGAGCGCAGCCCGCTCGACTTGGTCTACACGCAGCCGGGGGTGACGCCCACCGACGGCAACATGGCCGGCGGCGGCATCTATATTCACGGCGCGCGCGACCGCGCGTGGAACTACACGCTGGATGGCATCGACGACAATGAAGCGAGCTATGGCGGTTCGAATAATACCCCGGCGCAGATGAACCCCGACGCCTTGTCCGAGGTGCAACTGATGACCAGCAACGGCACGGCGGAATGGGGCCGGAACAGCGGCGGAATGGTGGCCATGACTACGCGGTCGGGCACCAACGAGTTCCACGGCGACGGGTTTTTCTTCTATCGCACGCCGCGCTTCAACGCCAATGAATGGAGGAACAACACCGATGGCTTGGCGAAACGGCAATTCGTGCAGCAGATTCCGGGGTTTGACCTGGGCGGGCCGGTGCGGCTACCGCACTATAACGGCCGGAACAAAACGTTCTTCTTCGTGAATTTCCAGTACTTGCACACGCACGAGACGGGCAGCTACACCTTTCCCGTGTACACGCAGCAGGCGCGCCAGGGCCTCTTCCGCTACGTGGTGGGCGGGCGCAATCTGCCCGCGAATGTGGCGGGCGCCGCCGTGGATGCGGCGGGCAACCCGATGGCGGGACTCAATATCGGCACCTATAACGTGATCCAAAACGATCCGGAGCACCTCGGCCAAAACGCGGCCACGATGAAGCAGATCAACGCCATGCCGCTGCCCAACAACTTCAGCAGTTGCGGCGGTTCGGTTTGCGATGGGCTGAATGTCGCGGGCTTTAACGAAGTTGCGCCGCAGAGCCAGGTCAACAAAGACGTGACGTTCCGCTTCGACCAGGTGCTGACGCAGAACCAAACCGCCTTCGCACGCGTGACGCTGGAGGAAGAAGACACCAATTGCGATCAGGTCAACGGCGGCGAGCCGAGATTTCCAGGCGGCCCCTGCACCGTTAATACCACGCGCAGCCCGCGCAACATGGCGTTCGGCTGGCGCTGGACTCCCGGGCCGCGCAGCACGAATGAACTGGTAGTGGGCGAGCAGCACTACGTCTACAACTTCGAGACGCCGGGCGCCACTGCCGCCTATCCGGATCTAAGCTGGTATACACAAGTCGCTTTTCCATACGCCAATGCCATCGGCAACCTGCGCACGATCACCACGTACCAGGCGGTGGACAACTACTCGCACGAAGTCGGCGCGCACAGCCTGAAATTCGGGACCAACCTGCGGCTCGTGCGGCATCAGGACAACCGCGGATCGGTGGGGAGCTGGGACGTGACGCCGATAGTGGATTTTCACCCCAGCGTGAATACGGTCGATCCCGTGGCGTTTGGCATTCCCGGCACCGGTCTCAACCAGACTTACGACCTGCCGACCCTGCAAGAGATGATCAATGAGCAGCTCGGCCGTGTGGGCAACATCTACCAGGGGTTCGTAGCGCAGAACGGTAACTCCTGGGCGCCGGCCGGCACCACTTACACCTTCGACGCCCGCTACCCCGAGCTGGATTTCTACGGGATGGACACCTGGAAGGTGACGCGCAATTTCACGATAGATTACGGGTTGCGCTGGGAGATCCAGTTGACCCCCACGGATGCCAACGGTTTCATCAAGCATCCCAACCAGCCGATCACCATCGGCACGGCTCCGAACAATGCGCTGAGCTGGCAGAGCGGGAATCTCTACAACAGCTATTTCACCGGGTTCGAGCCTTCGGTGGGCTTCGCGTGGGACCCGACCGGGCACGGCAGGATGTCCATCCGCGCCAACTACCGGCTGGCGGACGACCGCATCAACACCTTCCTGCTTTCCTCGAAAATCTTCCAGAATCTTCCGGGCAGTTCGTACACGGTGGCCAACAACGCCTTCGGGCAGGGCGGTGGGCGGCTGACCAGCGCGGGCCTCGTGCCTATACAGGCGCCGCCGGCGGCCCCCAACACGCTGCTGACGCCCCCGGACGCTACCAACAATGCCACTTACGTGATGGATCCCGGCTACCGGCCGCCGAAGACCCACATGTATAGCGCGGGCATCCAGTACGAGGTCGCCAGGAATACCAAGCTGCAAGTGGATTACATCGGCCGGCACGCCCTGCACCTGCTGGGCGCGTACAACGACAACGACTACGGCCAGAACATTCAGACCAACGGTTTTCTGAACGCCTTCAACACCGTCGCGGCGGGCGGGCAGAGCGCGCTGATGAACCAGTTGGAGGGACAGGATACGCGTCTCAGGGCCGGTGAAACCGGGTCCGACCTCGTGCGGCGTCTCTACCCCACCGATCTGAGAACGGGCCAGGTGGCCGACCTGGCCAAGCAGATCGGGCAGCGCACACAGGTGGTAAACGGTAAGACGATGACCATGCCGCAACTGGCGGGCCTCGGGCCGTATTACTTCGTGCCCTATCCGCAGTTCGGCGGCGGCATGTACGTCATCGATTCCAACGATTACTCGCATTACAACGGCATGGAAGTGCGGCTGGAGCATAATTTCGCGAACGGCCTCTACTTTCAGTTTGCCTACACGCTTTCCAAGTCCATGGACACGCGCTCGTTCGATCCCACTTCGACGGTGGTGAGCGGCGGCACGCTGCAATCGGCCGGCGACACGCCTTTCGACCTGCACAACCGCGACGGCAACTACGCGCTCTCCGATTTCAACCGGACGCACGCCATTCAGGGCCTGTACACCTACAATCTGCCGTTCGGCAAGAACAAGAAATTCCTGACGAACGTTCCCGGAGTGCTGAACCAGGTGGTGGGGGGATGGGAAGTGAGCGGCTTCCTGACGATTTTCAGCCCGCGGCCGTTCACGATATGGTCGGGCTATTATACGTTCTCGAGCGTGGTCACCAGCCCGGCCAACTGCAACAACTGCAACAGCAGTATGGGAACGGCATTCGAAGACCCATCCACCGGCTACATCTGGTTCTTCAATCAGAACCAGCTCAAGCAGTTCCAGAACCAGCCGGGCGCGGGCCAGTTGGGCAATACCGGGCGCAATGGCTTCCAGCAGCTCTGGCAATACGATACGGACATGGCGCTGCTCAAGCACTTCCAGATCACCGAGCGCCAGCGGCTGGAATTCCGCGCGGAAGCCACCAACCTGAGCAATAGCGTCAATTTCGGCTATCCCACGACGTCGGTCGCGGCCAGCACCTTCGGCCGCATCAAGGACGACGTGACCAACGCGTCGCGGAAAATCCAGATGGGGTTGAAGTACTACTTTTAGGAATTAAGAAATCAGGAGTTGAGGAGTGAAAGCGCACCGGCGCATCGGCGCATCGGCGCGGCATAGCTGATAGCTTATAATTGTGCGCTTCTTCCTCGGCCTTTTCGCCGCGGCTGCCTGGGCGTTTCAGGCCGCGCCGTCTCCAACCGTCCAGGACCTCACTCACTTTAGCCAGGTGCTCGGCAGCACGCGAACCTACCGCGTCCTGCTGCCGCCGTCCTACGCGGGCACGCCGAAGCGGCTGCCGGTCATCTACTGGTTCTATGGCTACGAGAAGCCCAGCGAGGAGCGCGATCGGCAGCTTGCCGCCTGGGTCGCCGCGCACAACGTCATCGTCGTCAAGCTCGGCCCCGCCGACACCACCGGCGAATTTCCGCTGTACTTCCCCGAACTCGTGGACCACATCGACCGCACCCTGCGCACCGCCGCCGACCGCGGCCATCGCGGCGTCACCGGCTTTGCCCTCGGCGGCTTCATGGCCCTGTGGACCGCCGCCAAGTTCCCCGACCTGGCCGGCAGCGCCTCCAGCATCATGGGACCCACCCAGGCCGCCGCCGGCCCCGACGGCTTAGAACTCGAGTACCACCTCGACGACGTCTACGGGAATTATGCCGGCGTGCGTACGCTGCTGGCCACGGCTCCGGGCGATCCGTCGGCGTTCTACCACCGGCGGCTCGATTCCATCTGGCTGTTCGCCCGCTCCGAGCACGAATCGGATGCCTCGGGCGATGTCGCCAAAGTTCTCGATTTTCACGTGCGCGCCTTTGCCGATCCCCTGCCCAAGCCTGCCGCCTTCACTCACGCCGACGTCTACCCGAATTTCTCCATCTGGGGCTGGGAAGCGGTGTCCAACCGCCGAAGCCCCGGGTATACCGTGCTCGAAAACGTTTGTCGAGAAGGCTTCCGCTCCGAGGTCCGCGAATGGATCCCCGGGGGCGCCGTGATCCCCGGCATCCGGCTCACGGTCGAATCCGCGCCTCTTTATCCGCCATCGAGCGCTCATTCGGTTACTTACATCCGCCTGCGCGACGGCAAGATGCGCCGCGCGGTCCAGCGCGCCGACGCGCAGGGGCGGCTGAGCTTTGATCTGGATGGCGAGCCCACCGAGGTTGGAATTTCGTCGGGTCCACTGCTGGCGATTTCGGGGTACGAGATCGCCGGCGCCGCCTGGGCCACCGCCGGCCAGCCGGTCGAACTGCGCGTCAAGTTCGTCAATAAAGGAAGCGCGCGGTCGCTCGCCTCCACCATCCACTGGGAGAGCCCCAACCCGGGCCTCAAGTTCGATGCCCCGGCCGGCAAACTCTTCGGCCTTGCCCCCGGCGAATCGGCCACCATCCCGGTGAGGTTCACGGTCGCCGATGCGCAGCGCGCCATCGCCCGCATCGTCGCCGCCGATGGCGCGGACCGCATGGAATTCGAGGTGCCGCTCTATCCGCCGGCCGAATCCACCGCCGAGTTCCAGATTGCCGATGGCCGCACGGTCAACGTCTATCAGCACGCCATGCAGCGCGCGGATCAGAGTTTCGGCCAGGGCAATGGCGACGGCCATGCCGCCCCGGGCGAGAGTTTCGCCGTCCTGCTGCCCGATGGCGATGGGCTGCGCGCCGCCGAAGTTATTACCAACGACGCCTGCGTCGATTCAACCATGCGCGGCTCCGACTCGTGGGATGAGTACGACCGCGCCGGCGGCTCGGCCGGCTACTCGCTGCCGGCGATTCGCCCGGATTGCCAGCCCGGCCACGTCGTGCACATGCTGGCGCGCATCGTGATCCCGAACGCGCCCGAGCACCGCGTGAAGTACGTTCAATTGCAATTTCCGGTATGGTGGCGCCAGGGTGAGGAGCCCAAACCGTAAGGATCTATGCGCCGATCGTGCACGGTGCTCCCGTTTTGTCTACAGTCGCACACTGCCGCGAGCTACCAGTACTGGTATATCAGGGATTAACCCTGTTACCCTCAGAGTAATGCCGGATGGGGAATGCCCACGCTGTAAGGAACTGCTGGATGAAGCTGCCGTAGCGATCCTCCAGCACGTCCGCGCGGTCGGCCAACTCGAATCCGCGCGGCTGCGGCGCGACGAAGCCGCAGCCACCGCACTGGAAAGGGTTGTGCGCGAAGCCAGCCTCAAGCGCGAGAACGCCGTGACGCAATACCACCACCACCACGCGACGCACGGTATGGCGAAATCCGGCGCGGCGTAACCGCGCTACCGTTCGCTCAGCGACCGCTCCGCCAGTTCGCCGAAGAGTGGCAGCGCGTACACCTCGTCCTGTGCCGCCTTGACCATCATGAAAATCGAGATCACCAGGAGCGCGGCTTCCAGGATTCCATAGATGGGCCAGCCTCCGATCATGTCGAACATGGGGCGCACCACGCGGTTCACGATCAGCCATGCCACGAAGATGTAGAGGCCCTGGAACGCGTGGAACCGGGTGGCGCGGTCGTGGCGGAAACGCTGCGACGCCAGCACCACCACCGCCGCGATCCAGCCCACCCAGGGGATGTAGCAGAGGATCGAGGCCGTGCGCGGCGAAATGCCGGGGGCTCCCTCCGGGCGTGGCGGAGGTGCGGCGGC
>JAJYLS010000461.1 GCA_021787555.1 Acidobacteriota bacterium
AGTAATATCCGGCGCCGTAGCCGACAGGGCTGGCGAAGAGGTGGCCGAAGGCGGCGATCATGGCGTGCTCGGGCGGCAGGGGGGCGGGGCTGAACTCCTGCATGATGAGGCGCGTGTAGGCCACGGGGTCGCCGTCGCGGGCGGGGTCGTAGCGGGTGTGGAGCAGCAGGTCGAGGAAACCGAAGCCGAGCTGGCGCATCTGGTTGTTAGCGGCGCGGAAGGTGCGCGCACGGCGCATCTTCTGAAAGAGGTCTTCGGGGATGGGGGCGCCGGTTTCCCAGTGGTGGGCGAACAGGTCGAGAGCGCCGCGTTCCCAGCACCAGTTCTCCATGATCTGGGAGGGCAGTTCGACGAAATCCCAGGCCACGTTGGTGCCGGCCAGGGTGCGGATGGAGACGCGGCTCAACAGGTGATGCAGGAGGTGGCCGAATTCGTGGAAGATGGTTTCGACTTCGCGGTGGGTGAGGAGCGCGGGCCTGCCGGAGATGGGCGGGGTGAGATTGCCGCAGATCAAACCGAGATGGGGGCGCCATTGCTGGGGGCGCTCGGCTTCGGGGCCGCCGGTGATGAGCGCGTCCATCCACGCGCCGCCGCGCTTGTTGTCGCGGGGGAACCAATCGGCGTAGAAGGCGCCGAGGAAGGCGCCGTTTTCGTCACGGACGGCGTAAGAGCGCACCTGCGGATCCCAGGCGGGGACGCCAGCTTCTTCGGTGACGGAAATGCCGTAGAGGCGGCCGGCCATGTCGAAGAGGCCGGCGGTGACGCCTTCGAGGGGGAAATAGGGGCGGAGAGCTTCCTCATCAAAGTCGTAGCGGGCGGCGCGCTGCTTTTCGGCATAGTAGGCGATATCCCAGGGTGCGGGGTCGGGCGCCGCGGGGCCCTCGATGGAGCGGCGGAATTCGGCGAGCTCGCGGTTTTCCTCGTGGAAGCGGCGTTCGGTCTTGGCTTTGAGATCTTCGAGGAAGGCCATGGCGCGGGCGCCGTGGTGGGCCATGCGGTCTTTCAGGACGAAGTCGGCGAAATCGGCGAAGCCGAGCAGGCGGGCCTTCTCGCGGCGGAGCTCGAGCATGCGGACGATGATGGGGCGGTTGTCCCAGGGGTCGCGGGTGCCGCGCACGCAGTTGGCGAGATAGACGTCGCGGCGGATGGCGGCATTGTCCAGGTAGGTCATGAGGGCGATGTAATCCGGGCCCTGGAGGGTGAAGCGCCAGCCGTCGCGGCTCTTGCGGAGGGCGCTCTCGCGCGCGGCGGCGACGGCGGTGGGAGGCAGACCGGCGAGAACGGCCTCGCTGGTGAGGACAAGCTCGTACGCGTTGGTGGCGTCGAGCACGTTTTCGGCGAACTTGGTGGCGAGTTGGGTGATTTCGACGTCGATTTCTTCGAGGCGTTTCTTGCCGGCGGGGTCGAGGTCGGCGCCATGGCGCCGGAAGGTATCCATGGTTTTTTCGAGGAAGCGGCGGCGCTCGCCGGCTAGGGCGGCGGCTTCGGGAGTAGCGGCGAAATCCTTGATGGCCTTCCAAAGGCCCTCGTGGTGGGGAATGGTGGCGTAGAAGGCGCTGACCTCGGGCTGCACGGCGTTGTAGGCTGCGCGCAGCTCGGGATAGGTGGCGACCGCTTCCAGGTGGCGGATGACGGCCATGGCGAAGTCCAGCGATTCGGTGAGCTCATCGAGCGCCAGCATGGTGTTGGCGAAGGTGCGCGGGCCGGTGGTGGAGGCAAGCTCATCGAGGCGCGTGCGGACATCGCGAAGGAGCTCGGCGACGGCCGGCTGGACGTCGGCGGCGCGGATGCGGTCGAAGGGAATGCGGAATTCGATCGAGAGCAGCGGGTTTACCGGCGTGGCAATGGACATTACCACCAGTGTGGCACAGGGGGTGGTCCCCGAACCGGGCGCAGTTTCGCATACTATAGAGGGAGTGATGGTTTCCGAACCGAATGGGGGGCTATCCCGTATCCCGGCACAGGAACAGCTCAGTGTTGTTGCGCTGGTCATCTACATACCGGAGCCGCTGGGCCGGTTTCTGGACGATCTTCGGCTGGAGCTGGTGCCTGCGTGCCAGCCCCACGCGCACGTTAGCGTGCTGCCTCCGCGCCCGGTGACGGGCGACTGGCGGCCGGCTTGCGAGCAGGCGCGGGAGCAGGCGCAACAGCACGCGGCGTTCGACGTGGAGTTGACGGAGATACGGGTGTTCCGCGTAACAGACGTAGTTTACATTGAAGTGGGTGCGGGCGCGCAGGAACTGCGGCGCATGCACGCGGCCATGAGCAGCAGCGGCGCGCTGGCGTTCGGGGAGCCGTTTCCGTACCATCCGCACATTACGCTGGCGCAGAACATCCAGCAGGAGGA
Organism: Acidobacteriota bacterium; assembly: GCA_021787555.1. GTDB lineage: Bacteria > Acidobacteriota > Terriglobia > Bryobacterales > Bryobacteraceae > JAJYLS01. The sequence continues at coordinate 2,348 of JAJYLS010000461.1, forward strand.
GTTGCCGGCGCTGCGCGAGCTAGCGTCGCGGCGCTGGCAGGAGTACCGCGGGCGGCGCGGCTTCCGCGCGGAGCGGGCCACGTTCGTGCAGAACACGCTGAGCGACTGCTGGGTGGACCTGGCGGCGTTCTCGTTCGGCGCGGCGGTGGTGCTCCGGTAATTCCCTGGTGCGGAAATCCTGTAATATCCCCGGATTGCGCGGACTAAACTATTCGAAGCCATAAGCCGATATAGGGAATGTAGGGCAGGCTGCCAAGTGCTGCCGGCCCCATTAAGGCGCAATTTGTGAATACGCTTGCAGTGTGTGATATGGAGCCGGTGGCCATCGAAGGCTTGCGAGGGCTTCTGGAGTCGAGGAATGGACTGCGGGTCGTCGCGGCCGAGACATCTTTGATGGGCGCGATGGATGCGGTGCGCGAGCTGCGGCCGTCGATCCTGATGGTAGACCGGGCGTTCGGGATGCACGCCGTGCTGGACTGCCTGCGCGTGCTGCAGCAGGCGGAACTGCCCACGGTATCGGTGGTATGGGGCAATTCGTTCTCACGGGTGGAAGCGCTGCGGATCCTACAGGCGGGTGCGGTGGGGGTGGTGCGCAAGACGGCGCCGCTGGACACGCTGTTGGACTGCCTGCACCGGGTGGCGGCCGGCGAAACGTGGATGGAAGGGGACATGCTTCCGCATTCCGCACGTCCGGTACGCTCGGGACATTCTCCGCTGACGGCGCGGGAGTTGCAGGTGATGGAACTGGTCGAGCGCGGCCTAAGCCGAAGTTCCCCTAAGAAATAAGCCGCAATTCGCGGGCAATCCATTGATTCTTTTAGTACATAGCTCTAATTTTCGAGCGGCATAATGTTCCCATGTAA
>JAJYLS010000118.1 GCA_021787555.1 Acidobacteriota bacterium
CAATATTATCTTAAATACAAGCATGGTGGGCCATTTTATGCATGTCTACCTTTTAGAGATCAAAAACGCCCTTAACCCGATAATTCCTCAGGGGTTACGTCAGAACATCAGAGGTGAACATCCGTTAGTAAGTGATTGAAGACACGGGAGATAAATCCCGCGAGGCGGAGAACTGCGGGGCCGCGCTATTTGGGCGTCCCGAACGTAACCGTGGATTCCCCTGTGTACTTGTGGTAGTTCCGGAAATCGATGGCGTTGCGGCTGCACATATTGGAGCCGCGCTGGCAGCTCAAGCTCTCGGAATGCACCGGCAGCAGGTATTGGTGCATGTCGCCGAGCCGGATGTAGGAGTAATCGACCGCCGATTCCACGTCGTCGGTGGGGAACTCGTCCGGGAAGCCGTAGGCCTGCATTTCGATGCGCAGCACGCGCGCGTTCTGCGGATCGATCCACACCGACCCCCTGTACGGCGGATCGAAGGTCTGCGAACCCACGGTAATCGTCCAGTGCGAGCGCTCGCGCGACACGGAGAAACTGTACACCTTGGTGGAGATGCCCGAGGCCTGCGAATCACGCGCGAAGTGAAAATCGGCCGCGGTGGCGGGCGAGAACAAGTCGATCAGGATGGTGCCGAACTCGCCCGTGGACCACGCGCCGCCGCTCTCCTCCAGCGGCTTGTTGGTCTTCTTCCCGTCGATGGCCACGTTCTTGTAATGCTCTTTGCCGTCCTGGTAGACCAAGTCCGTGCTCACCACGTCGATGGGCTGCCAGTTGGCCGGACTCGAATCGCTCTGGTAGCGCGACATGATTTCCTGGCAGACGTAATCGGGCAGGGTCTCGGTGAAACCCAGCGCGGCATCGGCGGCTTTGCGGATCAGCGGCTCGTCGGAGTTCGGCCGGTAGACGGCGGGATCCTCGTCGCCGCCATTGCGCGCCGCGGGAATTTCCGGCTGCGGGGCGTTGCGCGCGACCGTCGGCGCGGGAAGCGGGACACCCGAAGGCTCGGTCACCGGCGCCGAAGTGCGGTGGTCGGCCGCGTCCGGAGGCAGCGGCGCGGAACTTTCGCGCGCCGTATCTTTAGGCTTACCCCGCTCCAGAACGGGCGGGCCCGGATCGTTCGGATCGGAGCTGGCGGGCGGAGTATTTTCGGCCGACTGTGCGGGCGCCGGCTGCGCGGGAGCGGACTGTGGAGGAGCCGATTTTGCGGAGTCCGATTTGGCGGGCGCGTTGGGCGCGGGAGCGTTCTTCCACGTGTCATACACTCCCTGATCCTTCTTGTCCTTGCCGCTGGCATCCGCGTCCGTGCTGGCAGCCTTCTCCCAGTAGACATTCACCGCCGTCATGTCGCCGGCCTCGTCTTCCGGCCCCTCGATTGAAAGCTGGTCGCCCGTGTTGAACTTGGGCTTATTGATCTCTTTGCCGTCCTTGAAGAACTTGGTCTTGTCCGTACACTTGAAGTCCAGGATGCGATGGTCGTCCATCTCCAGTGCGATGCTCTTCGCGTCCATGCGCTTCAGCTTGCCGCGGAAGTTCGGCATGGGCTCGTTATCGACCGTTTTGGACTTCTTGTGCGGCTTGCCCGTGCCGGGAATCGGAATGCCGACTCCACCGGGGTAGCCGCCACCGGGATAGGGATAGCCGCCCGGGTAGCCGCCGGGATATCCGCCAGGATACCCGTAGGGTGGGTAGATCTGGGCCATTGCGACGCCCAGACCGAAAAAGAGCAAGGCACTGAGCCGAACGGGGTCGCGATACACCATCGGACATTGAGATGCTTGGCGGGGGCGGGGGGTTACATGCAAGAACAAGCTGTTGGCTATTGGCTATTGGCTATCGGCTATCGGCTGGTTTGGCTGATTTCATACGCTTGCACTCGTCATGTTATGCTGTTCGTGGATTTCATGGCTTCACGCTCGCTGCTGGTCGTCGATGCCGACCCCGCCGTGCACGCATTCGTGGCGGGGTTTCTCCAACGCCAGGACCGCGAGATCCAGACGGTCTTCGACGGCGGCGAAGCCCTGGAACGCCTGCGCACGGCCCCCTGCGACCTGCTCCTGGCGGGCCAGGGACGCAATGGATTCAATGGTTTGAACCTGCTGCGCCGGGCCCGCGCGATCCGCCCGGCCACCAAGGTGATCCTCGCGGGCGAAGCGGGGCCGGCACCGGTGCTGGAGGCTATCCGCGAGCGCGCCTGGTCCTATTTTCACAAGCCGCTGCCCGAAAATCCGCTCGCTGACATGGTGCAGCAGGCGCTCGATTCGCCTTCGCGAACCTGGGGGGAGGATATCCGCCTGCTCTCGGCGCGCCCCGAGTGGGTGGCGCTGGATATCCGCTGCAAGTTGGAGGCGGCCGATCGGGCTACCCAGTTCCTCAAGGAGATCCACGCGGACCTGCCCGTGGGAGTCCGCGAAGACGCTGCCGCGGCGTTTCGCGAACTGCTCCTGAATGCCATCGAGCACGGCGCCAAGTCGGATGCGCGCAAGCGCGGCCGGGCCTCCTTCATCCGCACGTCCCGCTCGCTGATCGTCCACGTGGCCGATCCCGGCGCCGGGTTCTCGTTCGATTTTCTCCCGCACGCGGCCGTCTCCAATCCGGCCGATGCGCCGATCCGGCATGTCGAAATCCGCGCCGAGCACGGCCAGCGCCCCGGGGGCTTCGGGATCCTCATGGCCCGCAACATGGTGGACGAACTGATCTATAACGAGCGCGGCAACGCGGTGCTGTTCGTGAAATACTTGAAGTGAGTCCTGAGTTTTGAGTTGTGAGTTTTGAGCCACCGATGAGAACTCATAGCTCAGAACTCATAACTCACAACTCACGACTATGAAGACATTCACGATCGCCGTGATTCCCGGCGACGGCGTTGGCGGCGAGGTCATCCCGCAGGGCAAACGCGTGCTCGAACGCGTCGCGCAGAAGCACGGCTTCAATTTAGCGTTCCAGGATTTCGACTGGGGCGCCGCCCACTTCTTCCGCTGGGGCCGCATGATGCCGGCGGGCGCCATTGATCTCCTCCAGCCCTGCGATGCCATTTTCCTGGGCGCCGTGGGGCACCCAGAAATTCCCGACCACACCACGCTGAACGGTCTTCTCCTGCCCATCCGCCGCGCCTTCGACCAGTATGCCAATGTCCGCCCGGCGTATCTCTTCCCGGGGGTCGATTCGCCGCTGGCCGGCAAGAAGGACATCGATTTCGTGGTGGTCCGGGAGAACACCGAGGGCGAATACGCGCAGGTCGGTGGCTTTGTCTATCATCTCCAGCCCGAGGAAGTGGCCGTTCAAGCCTCCGTGTTTACGCGCCGCGGCGTGGAGCGCATCGTGCGCTTCGCCTTCGAGCTGGCGGTGAAGCGGAACAAGAAAAAGCGCGTCACCTCGATCACCAAGTCCAACGCTCAGGGCTACAGCATGGTGCTCTGGGACCGCGCGTTTCAGGACGTGGCCGCGCAATTTCCGGACATCGAAACCGAGTCCCTGCTGGTGGATGCCGCGGCCATGAATTTCATCCGGCGGCCGGAGAGCTTCGACGTGGTGGTCGGGTCGAACCTGTTCTGCGATATCCTGAGCGACATCTCGGCGATCATCATCGGCAGCATGGGGCTGGCGGCCAGCGCGAACCTGGATCCGTTGCGGCGCTTTCCATCGATGTTCGAGCCGGTGCACGGCTCGGCGCCGGATATCGCCGGCAAGGGAGTGGTGAATCCGCTGGCGACCATCCTGAGCGGCGCCATGATGCTGGACCATCTGCAAATGGCGGATGCCGCGCGCGAGGTGGAATCCGCCGTGGGCGCCGTGCTGGCGGAGGGGAAAGTGCGCACCCCGGATCTGGGCGGGTCGAGCAGCACCGCGGAGGTGACCGACGCGGTGCTGGAGAAGCTGGGATAGGATGAAACCCTCAATTCACCACAGAGCCACGGAGAACGCAGAGATTGCACAGAGAAATCTCGGTGGTTTTCCTCTGTGCAAGCTCCGTGCCCTCTGTGCCTCTGCGGTGAATGAAGGCCCCCGCTGATGGAACGGACTGCGGAACGGACCGGTAATCATGCCGTTCTGGTGGCGGCGGGCATCTTTCTCAGCCGGATTTTCGGCCTCGTACGCCAGCACTTCATTTCGCACTATTTCGGCCTCTCTGACCCCGGCGACGCGTTCACGCAGGCTTTCAAGATCCCCAATCTCCTGCGCAACCTTTTCGGCGAGGGATCGCTTTCGGCGTCGTTCATTCCGGTCTACGCGCGGCTGCTGGCGGAAAAAGACGAAGAAGAAGCCGGGCGCGTCGCGGGCGCCGTTTTCGCCCTGCTGGCGCTCGCCGTTTCCGTGCTCGTCCTGATTGGCGTTGCGGCCACACCGTATATCATCGACCTGATTGCGGCCGGCTTCACGGGCGCCAAGCGCGAGCTGACCATCCGGCTGGTGCGGATTCTCTTCATCGGCGCGGGGTTCCTGGTGATGTCCGCGTGGTGCCTGGGAATTCTCAACAGCCATCGCAAATTCTTCCTCTCCTATGCCTCGCCGGTGATGTGGAACCTGGCGATGATCGTGTGCATGGTGCTGCTGGGCCGGAGCGCGCACAGGGATTCGCTGGCCGTGGCGCTGGCCTGGGCGTCGGTGATCGGCAGCGCGCTGACGTTCGCCGTGCAACTGCCTTCGGTGCTGCGGCTGGTGAAGCGGCTGCGGATTCACTTCGCCTACCACGGCGACCATGTGCCCGACGTGGTGCGGAATTTCGTCCCGGTGTTCTTCAGCCGGGGCGTGGTGCAGATCAGCACCTACGTGGACCTGTGGCTGGCAAGCTGGCTGCCTACCGGCGCGCCCACCGCCCTGTACAACGCCTCGCTGCTCTACCTGCTGCCGGTCAGCCTTTTCGGCATGTCGGTTTCCGACGCGGAACTGCCCGCGATGTCCAGCGCACTGGGAGCGCAGGCGGAAATCGCGGGCTACCTTCGCCAGCGCCTGAACCGCGGCCTGCGGCAGATCGCGTTTTTCGTGGTGCCGTCGTCCATGGGGTTCCTGGCGCTGGGCGGGGTGGTGGCCGCGGCGCTGTACCAGACCGGCCGGTTCAGCCACGCCGATGCGCAATACGTCTGGGGCATTCTGGCGGGCGCTTCCGTCGGGCTGGTGGCGCAGACCCTCGGGCGGCTCTACTCCTCGACCTATTACGCCCTGCGCGACACGCGCACGCCGATGCGCTACGCGGTGGTGCGCGTGTGTTTGACCTCCGGCCTCGGCTATCTGTTCGCGCTGCCACTGCCGCGATGGCTGGGGATCGACCCGGGATGGGGGGCCGCGGGCTTGACCTCCTCGGCGGGCATTGCCGGATGGGTGGAGTTCAGCCTGCTCCGCCACACGCTGAATGGGCGCATCGGCCGGACGGGCCTGCCCGCCTCGCTGGTGGCCAGGCTGTGGGGCTCGGCGGCGGTGGCGGCGGCGGCCGGCTGGGCCGTGAAATTGGCCCTCGGGCCCCAGGGGCCGAAGATTTCGGGTGCGGCGATTCTATCGGCGTACGTGGTGGTGTATTTCGCGGCGACGTACGCACTACGGGTTCCGGAATGCGGAGCCATGCTGGAGCGGGCTCTCGCGCAGGTCAGCCGCGTGAGCCGGCGGGATGCCCGCTAATTGGCCGCGGCAACGTTATAGGTGTGGGACACCTGTGTCTTGTTGCCGGCGGCGTCGGTGGCGGTCACGGTGAAGGTGAAAGTGCCCGGCGTTGAGGTATCGATGTGCTGGCCGTTAGGAACCGCGCCGGTGCAACTCGCGAGGCCCGAAAGTGCGTCCTCGCACCTGTAATTCGCCGCCACCGCACTCCCCTGCATGTAAGTGTAGCCGTCAATCGGCGATATGAATCGCAACACCAGCGGCGGCGTGGTATCGATGTCGATGCCTGCATGTATATTGGAGGCTGTCAGACCGGCGCGATCCGTGCAGGTTCCGGTCGCGGAAAGATTGGCGCCCTGAGTGGAGACGGTTTGCGTCACTGTGGCCGAGACTGGCCCGGAGACCGCGTCCGTGCATTGCCACGTCAGCGTGACAGGCGTGTTGTTCCAGCCCGCGGCGTTCGCCGCCGGCAAGGCGCTCGCGAACTGAATCCCCGGCGGCTCGCGGTCGATCCTGATCGGCCCGACGACCGTGGTTGCCACGTTCCCTGCGATGTCCCGACAAGTTCCGGTAATAGTGGTTCCCGCCGTATCGCCCGAAAGCGTGGTGCCGCCGGCCGGGTAGCCCGCAGCCACTCCGGAGAGCGCATCGGTGCAGGTGAAGCCGACCGTCACCGGCACGGCGGTGTACCATCCGCTGGCCGGCACAGCGGGCGACACCTGGCTGGCAATCACCGGCGCTTCGCGATCGATCTTGATCGGGCCGGCCGCCAGGGTTGAGGAATTGCCCGCTCTGTCCTGGCAGATTCCGGTGACGGTGGTCCCGCCCGCCGTGGTATCGCTCGCGAGCGACATGCTGCCCGTGGGGTAGCCCGCAGCCACGCCCGAAAGCGTATCCGTACACGTGAACGTAACCGAGACCGGCTGGGTGCTCCAGTTGCCGGGGAGGTAACCGCCGGAATAGATCACCCCGATCTGCGGCGGCGTGAAATCGATGTCGATGCCGGTGAACGAAGCGCTGGAGGTGTTGCCGGCCAGGTCGGTGCAGGTGCTGCCGATGCTCTGGTTGGCGCCCTCGCTCACCACGGTCAGGATTTTGGTGGTGGCGTCGCCGACCGCCGGCGTGCAGGTGAAGGTCACCACCACTTGTTTGTTCGTCCACGTCCCCGATGTGTATGGCTGCCCGCCGGCCGTCGCCGCAACGGCGATTTTCGGCGGAGCGCCCAGCACGGTGATGGTGTTGGAAATCGCCGGGCTGACCGAAATGGCGGCGCCGGTGAGATGGTCCCTCGCCGTGAGCGAGACCGAGAAGCTCAGCGTGCCGGCGCCGGCGACGGGCCCGCACGCTACCGTATAGTTCTGGCTGCCGGCTGCCGCGATGGCGGCCGAAGCGGGCGATGGCGGGTTGCAGCTTGCCGCGGCCGTGCCGGTGGCGTTCACCGAAACCACCGGCGTGACGGCGTCGGCCGCGCCGCCCGAATTGGTCACGGTCAGGTTCAGAGTGATGCTATCGCCGGGCTTGGCGTAGGCGCCGCCCGGCGCCATGGCCGACAGGCTGGTGATGGCCAGGGCCACCCGGCTCACCTGGATGGACAGGTCCAGCGTGACCGGCCCCTCCGTGGGAGCCGAGCTGTCGGTCACCTGCACGCTGAAGTTATACGTGCCCGAGGCGCTGCTGGAGATGGTGCCGGTGATCTGCCCGCTGGGGCTGAGCGACAGGCCCGGCGGTAGCTGGCCGCTGGAAACGATCCACCGGTGCGGCTGCGTCCCTCCGGCGGCTTCGAGCGAAGCGCTGTAAGACGATCCGGCCACGCCCGCCGGCAGCGTGGTCAGGACCGCCACCAGTTGCGACGAGCTCACGGGCGGCTGCGTGGTGCCGGTATTGGCGGTCTGGGAGACGATCACCGTGGTGATGTCCTTTCCCGGATCGAAACCCAGCGGCTGCGATTTGTCGGTGTTCACGAAGCGCAACGTAATGTAGACGGTCTCGCCCGGCCCGATGGTCACCGTGCCGTTGTCGCCGGAGCTGTCCGTTACGTCCCTGGCCGCCAGGTCGCGCAGCGAACCCGGGCGAACCGGCATCGGCGAGTGCGCGGTCACGATCATCCGTCCCAGGCTCGACTGTGCCAGCACCGCCTGGTTCAGAAACGCGGGATGGGGAATGTTTGCGATCACCACCATGTGCGGCTGCTGGGTGAGTGTGCAGCCGATTCCCACCGGCGTGGCGTAGGTCTTGTGCACCACGAGCTGCCAAATCACGCGCGACGGAATCTGGCCGTTCAGGATGAAGTGAATCGAGTAAGCGGCCGTGGCATTGCCGTTGTTGGTGACCTTCCACGTGGCGTCGGAGATGGCTGCGTTGGCGATGTCGGGGTTGGCGATGTCCGGATTGGCAATATCGGGGTTGGCGATGTCCGGGTTCGCTATATCCGGGGTGGCGATACCGAAGTTGGCGATATCCGGGTTGGCAATGTCGGGATTGGCAATGTCAGGGTTGGCGATATCCGGGTTGGCGATGTCCGGGTTGGCGATATCCGGGTTCGCTATATCGGGATTGGCGATATCGGGGTTAAAAAGCTCGGCCTGCCCAATGGTGCTGTCCGCGGGATTCGATGGATCGGGATTCAGCACCAGCGACCCCTGGAATCCGCCGGGGAGCGTGGTGTTGGCTCCCACGACGCTGATCTCCGCCACCGATACCTGCACCGAAGCCGCCGGCGCGGGCGCCGTGACAAACACCGTGCGGGAGGCGCTCGAGCCCGCCGGGATCACGAGGTCCAGCACCGTCAGCGGATCGGGGTAGCCGGCGGTAGGGAATTGCAGGAACGATGCTTTGCCGCCCGCGGGCTGATTGAGAATGCTCAACCGGTAGGTGCGCGACTGCGCCGTGGAATTGGTCACCACCACGGGGAACGCGCGCTGAATGGCGCCCAGCTTCTTCGAATCCGCCGGCGAGGTGACCAGCAGCCCTTCGGTGATCAGCGCCGTGTAGATATTCTGATTGCGCATCCCTGCCTGGCCGGGCACGCAGGCGGGTTGCTGCTTCGTCGGATCGAAAATGCTGGTCACGCCGGAAAAGGCCGAAGTCGGGGGGGTGTACTCGGTCCAGTCGCCGTTGGCCGGCGCGCGCACATCGCGGTTGTCGGTCCACACCGCGTGAAAGGCGATCGAGTTGGAAGGAGCGGTGTTGAACTTCCAGGTGCCCGGCTGATCGCCCGGGACGATCCACGGCGCCGCCGCCACGTCCAGGTAATCGCCCACAAACGGGACGGTGCCCTGCTCGAACAGCGGCAGATTGGGCGGGTTCACCTGGAGCTGTTGGATCGCGGAGGAGTTCGGCGCGCTACCGAAAATGTACTGCGAGATGCGCGCGGTGGTGAAATACGGGGCATCCGCGGGAGCGGCCTGCGCGCACCACACATCCAGCGTGTGGCGCCGCAGCAGCGGGCCTTCATTGAGGCTGGCGGGCGCGAAATCCACCACTTGCGACGTGAAGACCTTCTCCGGATGCGGCGGATCGGTGGCCAGGTCGCCCACCGGAACCCGCGTCTCCGAATATTGGCCCTTCCCGGTAGCGGTGAAATTTCCCACCGTGGTATCCTGCCGCAGGTCGTAAAAGACGATCATGATGGTGCCGCCGGCGAACGTCATGGCCGGCATGAATTGGTGGCCGCGCGCCGGAAAATCGGCCACCATGGCGCGCTGCGTCCAGGCGGTGCCGTCGCGCGACGTGCTGATCATGATGCGGGCATCGCCGCCCATGCCGTACCCGCGCTCCGACCACGCCACGTAGACGCGGCCGCTGCCATCCACGGTCATCGTCGGATAATCGTTCGTGCGGAAGCTGAACGGGGTGGTGGACTGGTCGAACGCGGCCAGCGCGGCCACCTGCACCGGGCTGGAGAAGGTCAGCCCGCCGTCCGTCGATTTCGCCACCATGATGGCATCGCCGATCCCCGGCGACTGGAAGCGCCGCCAAGCCACGTAGATGGCGCCGGTGGTGGGATCGATCGCGATATTGGCGCCCTGGTTCAGGCTGTTGTCCGCCAGCGTGATGGGGCTGCTCCAGGTGGCGCCGCAGTCCGTGGACCGCATGAACAGGATTTGCGAGGGCGGCCTGGTTTCGTCCGTGAAGGCGGTCACCGCCAGGTACAGGTTGCCGGCCGGAAATTCCTGAAGCCCCATCGGCTGACGCCCCAACTCCGCCCGGCCGTGATGGAAGTTGGGATGCGCGGGTTGAATCTGGCAGATGCCCGCGCCCGCCCGCGGAATATCCACCGCGATCCACGGCTTGTCCACGAACACCGCGTCGTGGCCGTAGTACACCGGCGTGGTGCTCACGTACTTGATGGGGTCGCCGTTCTCTTCGTTGTTGTTATCGACGAAGCGCGAGACGAACACCACGCTCTTCTTGGGCGTATCGCGCGTGAACGCGATCCCGCTCAGGTAGAACATGCCGTTGGTTCCGGCGCGCACGACCGGATCGGCTTCGGCGGCGAAGGATTTCAGAAACGGGGCGCCGTCGCACTGCGGCACCGACTGCGGGCAGCCGGGATGCACGGTGCTGCGCCAGGTCTGGCCGCCATCGTACGATTTAAAGACTCCCAGCCAGGCGTCCCCCGTTTCGTTGCCGGGCAAGCCGGGGAGGTCCACCGTGCGGTAGTCGTTGGCCCCCCCCAGAATGTGCAGCGGGTTACGCGAGGACACCGCCATGCTGGGCTCGTTCTGGCGCTGGAGGAACGGATCGCCGTCGGGCCACGTGGTGCCCGAGACCATGTTCACGTTAAGACCGGGGATCTGGCCGGAGGCAGGCACAACAGTGAGCAACAGGGCAATCGGGAGAAACGGGATCTTGACCATGCAGGCGCCAGCAACTCCGTCTAAGTTGCTAACTATATGGCTTTTTGAGATTCCCCGCAACTCGCGAAGTCCCGCGCAGAGCGATTTGGCTCATGACTGTTCAGTTTAGTCACTGGTCCAGGTGGGACAGGCGAACCGCCGGGCGATTCGCCTGTCCCACCAGTCCTAAATCCGGTGAAACGCCTTCAGGATTTCGCGCGTGGAATAATGCAGCGCGACCGGCCGGCCGTGGGGGCAACTCATCGGGCAATCGGTTTGCGCCAAGGTGCGCAGCAGCCATTCCATTTTGGCGGCGTCCAGCCGCGTGTTGATTTTGATGGCGGCGCGACAGGCGATCCCGGCGCAGATGTGGCGGCGCAGGTCTTCAAGCGAGGCGCCTCGCAACTCGTCTTCCGCCGTCTCCAGGATCTCGAACAGGATCTTTTCCACGTCCGCCGCGCCCACCGCCGCCGGCGCGGCCTTCACCGCTATCGTGCGGTTGCCGAACGGCTCGGTTTCGAAACCCGAAGCGTGCAGCTCGCCGGCGATGCGCGCGTAGTCGATCTGCTGCTCGGGTGTGAGCTGCACGATCAGCGGCATGAGCAGTCGCTGCGTCTCGACGCGCCCCGCCGCCCGCTGCTTGAGCACCTGCTCGAACAGGATGCGCTCGTGCGCCACGTGCTGGTCGATGATCCACAGCCCGTCGCGTCCCGCCGCGATGATGAAGCTCTCGTGGATCTGCCCCAGCGGACGCAGCTCCGAGAGTACGGAAAGCGACATCTCGGGGGGCGGAATGGCCTCCGGCGGGAACTCGCCGTGCGCGTCGAGGTGGCGCGACAGCTTGCCCGAAGGAGCGGGGCCGGGAGTGACTTCGAGCGGCGGGGCGCTGAAATTCAGACGGGGAGCCGGAGCCGCGGCGGGCCGCAGCTCGAAGGCCGGCATATCTCCGGCCGGCGCCTCTTCCCGCGCGGCCGGCAACTCGGAAAGCGGCGCCGCGGGCTGGTTTTCGATCATCTGGCTGAATTCCGAGTACGGCAGTTGCGCGGCGGGCTGCGCCGCGGCGCCCGCCGGGCTGCCCGCGCGCGGCGCCGGCGAAAACCACGGCGCCGGCCGGCTCTCCACCAGCCGCTCCCGAATGGTGTCGCGCACGAAATCGTGGAGGAACGAGCTGTGCCGGAACCGCACCTCCGTTTTCGAGGGGTGCACGTTCACATCCACTTCTTCGGCATCGCACTCGATGAACAGCAACGCGAACGGATACGCCGCCGGCGGCATCAGGTTGTGATAGGCCGAAGAGAGCGCATGCAGCAGCAGGCGGTCGCGGATCAGACGGCCGTTCACGAAAATGAAAATCGAGTTGCGGTTGGCCTTCTGCACCTGCGGGCGCGAGAAGAATCCGGTCAGCCGGAACGTGCGCACCGGCGGCTCGTCCTCCTCCTGGCCCGGCGCCACGAATAAATCCTTCTCCCTCGTTCCCAGCTCCACCAGTTCGTCGAGCGCCTGGCTGCCGAACACCTGGTAGACCCGCTCCTTGAGCGACCCAACCGGCGTCACGTGCAGCAACTCGTTGGTGCCGCTCCTGAGCTCGAATGTTTTTTCGGGATGCGCCAGGCTGTAGTGCGTCGCCAGCGAGGCGATGTGCGCCAGTTCGGTCTGTTCGGAGCGCAGAAACTTCCGCCGCGCCGGAACGTTATAGAAGAGGTCGCGCACGGTCACGACCGTGCCGCGTCCCAGGGCCGCCTCCTCGCAGCGCAGCATCCTGCCGCCGGCGATCTCGATCCGGGTTCCGGTAGTTTCTTCGGCGGAGCGCGTGTCGAGCAGCAGGCGCGAGACCGACGCGATGGATGGCAGCGCCTCGCCGCGAAACCCCAGCGTGGCGATCGAAAGCAGGTCCTTCACGTCGCGCAGCTTGCTGGTGGCGTGGCGCTCGAAGGCGAGCAGCGCATCGTCACGCAGCATCCCGCAGCCGTTGTCGGCGATGCGGACGAGCCGCCGCCCGCCGGATTCGACCTCGATCCGCAGTTCGCCTGCGCCGGCATCCAGCGAATTCTCCAGCAGCTCCTTGACCACCGAAGCCGGCCGCTCCACCACTTCCCCCGCCGCGATCTTATTGGCCACCTGGTCGGGAAGAATGCGGATGCGCCCCATGATTACGTTCACTATAGCAGTGCGGGACGGTGGGACAGGTGTGGTGCCCTCTGGGCCTGCCTGTCCCACCTGCCTACTGCCAAAATCGTACATTTAGGCCCGGTGTTTACCACCGGTACTGTAAGTTTCCGTAAAGTTCCGTAAATTCGGGTGCGGAATTGACTTTCCGGCTTTAAGACGGCTATACTGCATTCTCCACGCTGCATCGATCCCTTTCCTGTGTGTGCAACTTTTGGTGCCGCGTCTGCGTCATAACCATCTGGAACAACCCGCATTGATAAGAGAAATGAATACGACTATGAAAAACGCGCCGAAAGCCAAATTTGCGGCGTACCGAAAACTCCTCGAAAAGAAGGCCGACGAAGTGCGCCGTAGCATGTCCGCCCAGAAGGCGGCGCAGGTAGTTTCACGTCTGGACGTCCCGTCCGACGAGGGCGACCTGAGTCAGCAACATCACGAAGAGTGGATCTTCCTCAACCGCAATACCCTCGACATGAAGCTCCTCCGTGAGGTTGGCGATGCCTTACATCGCATCGACACCGGCAGCTACGGAGTCTGCATGGAGTGCGACGAGCCCATTTCCGCCAAGCGCCTGGATGCCGTGCCGTGGGCGCGCTACTGCATCACCTGTCAGGAAGAGATCGCTGCGCGCATCGCCCATGGCGAGCGGGTAGACGAATACCAGGAAGCCGACCGATGAAGCTGGCGGACCTGCGCAGGCTGTCCATCCGGGAGCAGATCAGGATCCACTTCCGCCTCCGCAACGGCCTGGAGTGCGTGGTCACGGAGCACGGAATCGCGCAGGTCCCCGGCATCAAGGGCGTTCCCAGCTTCAATTTGGAAGACGAACTCGCTTGGGCAGGCGAGTTTCTGCTCGAGCCGGCCGCCGGCCCGGCCAAAGAGCTGCCTTCCCCTCGCTCCGCCGCCCGCGAAGAATTGGCCTCCATGCTTCCTCGCGCCGCGGCTGCTACGGCCGCCGAGCACGAGGAAGAATGAAAACCATCAGCTTTCAGCTCCCATGTGTGTCACAATAGGAATTACCCCACTCCCCTGGAGGAACAGCCTACTTGAACTCTGCGATCCTGGCCCTGGAAGACGGCACGGTCTTCGAGGGCAGGAGTTTTGGTGCGCCCACTCAGCGATCCGGCGAGGTCGTGTTCAACACGGCGCTCACCGGATACCAGGAAGTTTTCACGGATCCCTCTTACGCCGGCCAGATCGTCATCCTGACCAATCCCCAAATCGGTAACTACGGAACCAACCGCGCCGATAACGAAGCCACCCGTCCATACATAGAAGGTCTGGCGGTGCGCGAGTTCTCGCATATCGCGAGCAACTGGCGCTCGGATGAGGAGGCCAACGAATTTCTCGGCGCCGCCGGCATTCCGGTGGTCTCCGGCCTGGATACGCGCGCCCTGGTGCGCCACCTGCGCACGCGCGGCGTCATGCGCGGCGTCCTCTCGGCCACCGAATCGAGCGCCGCGAGACTCGTCGAAATCGCGCGCGGCATCCCCACCATGGCCGGCCTGGATCTCGCCAGCCGCGTCACCACGGTAGTCCCGTATCGCTGGGACAAACCGGTCGAGCCCTGCTCTCCGTCCGAAGCCGTGCCGGCGGCCTCCGAGCCGCGGCACCACGTGGTGGCGTACGATTTTGGAATCAAGCAGAACATCCTCCGCCGCCTGGTCCAGGTGGGCTGCCGCGTGACCGTGGTCCCGGCGCTCACCTCCGCCGGGGACGTCCTGGCCCTCAAACCCGACGGCATCTTTCTCTCCAACGGTCCCGGCGATCCCGAACCGCTCCAGGAAGAGGTCGCCAACATCCGCAAGCTCATCGGCAAGAAGCCGATCTTCGGCATCTGCCTCGGCCACCAGTTGCTCGGGCTGGCCGTGGGGGGCAGGACATACAAGCTGAAGTTCGGCCACCGCGGCGCCAACCACCCAGTGCGTAACGAGCTCACGAAGAGAGTGGAGATCACTTCCCACAATCACGGTTTCGCCGTAGATCCCGATTCCCTGAACCTGAACGAGGTCGACATTACCCACGTGAACCTGAACGATCAGACGCTCGAGGGCTTCCGCCACCGCAGCCACCCGGTCTTCTGCGTCCAATACCACCCCGAGGCCGCCCCCGGCCCCCACGATTCGCACTACCTGTTCGACGAGTTCGTCAAACTGATGAGGGAGCATGCCTAGGCGCAACGATCTCCATCGCATCCTGATCATCGGCTCCGGGCCCATCATCATCGGCCAGGCGTGCGAGTTCGATTACTCGGGAACCCAGGCCACCAAGGCGCTGCGGGCCGACGATTTTGAAGTCGTGCTGGTGAATTCCAATCCGGCCACCATCATGACCGACCCCAATCTGGCCGACAAGACTTACATCGAGCCGCTCACGCTGCCGTACCTCGAAGAGATCATCCGCCGCGAAAAGCCCGACGCGCTGCTCTCGACGGTCGGCGGCCAAACCGGGCTGAACCTCTCGGTCGAGCTGGCCGAGGCCGGCGTACTGGAGAAATACGGCGTCGAGCTCATCGGCGCCAAAATCGACGCCATTAAGAAGGCCGAGGACCGCCTGCTGTTCAAAGACGCCATGCGCCGCATCGGGCTCGAAACGCCGCAATCGCAGCTTGTCAACAGCGTCAAGGACGGCCTGGAATTCGCCGCGCGGATCGGCTATCCCTGCATCCTGCGCCCCAGCTTCACGCTGGGCGGCACGGGCGGCGGCATCGCCTACAACCAGGAGGAATTCGCCGAAATCCTGGAGCGCGGCATCGCCCTCTCGCCCGTCCATGAGGTCCTTATCGAGGAAAGCGTCCTCGGCTGGAAGGAATTCGAGCTGGAGGTCATGCGCGACCTCGCCGACAACTGCATCATCATCTGCTCCATTGAAAACTTCGACCCCATGGGCGTGCACACCGGCGATTCCATCACCGTGGCGCCCGCCCAGACGCTCACCGACCGCGAGTACCAGATGATGCGCGACGGCGCCATCCGCTGCCTGCGCGAAATCGGCGTGGATACCGGTGGCTCCAACGTGCAGTTTGCCATCAATCCCGCCGATGGGCGCATGGTCATCATCGAGATGAACCCGCGCGTCTCGCGCAGCTCGGCGCTGGCTTCCAAGGCCACCGGTTTCCCCATCGCCAAGATCGCCGCCAAGCTGGCCGTGGGCTACCGCCTCGACGAGATCCGCAACGACATCACCCGCAAAACCCCCGCCTGCTTCGAGCCCACCATCGACTACGTCGTGGTCAAGATCCCCAAGTGGGCTTTCGAGAAGTTCCCCGGCGCCGAGCCGACCCTCGGCACGCAG
>JAJYLS010000462.1 GCA_021787555.1 Acidobacteriota bacterium
CACCACTCGCCGTGAGACCAGGTATAGGCGGTATGCGAATGGGTGTTGCCGGCATAAATGTGATAGTCGTCCGGCGTGGGCGCGTGCTGGGCAAACGCCAGCGCGGCCAGCGCGAACGAGACCGGCAGTAGGATTTTAAAGGACATGGATGCCCCTTATGATATCTCTATGGCACAGCAGACTGTTGCACAAGTGATATTGGGCGCGGCGCCGCTGAAGATCGAGGACGTTGTCCGGGTGGCGCGGGAAAACGCGCAGGTGCGGATCACCGGCGGAGCGCGGACGCGCGTCGCCAACGGACGCGCGTACCTGGATGAAATGCTGGCGCGCGGCGAGCGGATTTACGGCGTGAATACCGGGGTGGGCGGAAATGTCGGAATCTCGCTCAAGCCGGAGCAGATGGTGACGCTCCAGCACAACCTGATGCGGCACCTGGCGTGCGCCACGGGGGCGGCGCTGCCGCGAGACGCGGTGCGGGCGGCGGCGCTGCTGCGGCTGGCGACGTTCATGACCGGCGCGTCGGCGGTGCGCAACGAGCTGGTGGACGCGCTGGCCGCGATGCTCAACCGCGGCGTGACGCCGGTGGTGCCGCGCTACGGGTCGGTGGGGGCGAGCGGCGACCTGATGCCCTCGGCCTATATCGCGCGCGTGCTGGTAGGGGAAGGCGAGGCGGAATACGACGGCCGGCGGCTGCCCGCCGCGGAAGCGCTGGCGGCGGCGGGGTTGCGGCCCATCGGCTTCGCGCCCAAGGAAGGGCTGGCGCTGATCAACGGCACCACGGTGATGACCGGGGTGGGGACGCTGGTGTGGGTGGATGCGTTTCGCGTGCTGAAGGCGCTGCTGGGCGGGCTGGCGCTGGCCATCGAAGCCATGCAGGCGCCGGACCTGCCGTTCGAGCCGTGGGTTCACGAAAAGAAGGGGCACCCCGGGCAGATCGCGGTGGCGGCGCATTTGCGCGCGCTGCTGGGTGGGTCGCGGTACACGCAGGCATCGGGCGGCCAGTCGTGCTACTCGCTGCGGTGCGCGCCGCAGGGGCTCGGGCAGGTGTGGGAGGGACTGGAGGACGCGCGGCCGGTTCTCGAGCGGGAGATCAATTCGGCCAACGACAATCCGCTGATCGATCCCGATACCGGAGTCATGTACAAGGCCGGGAATTTTTACGGTGGGCACATGGCGCGGCTGCTGGATACCTGGAAGATCGATTTCGCCTCGATGGCCAACTGGGGCAATGCGCTATTCGCGCTGCTGGTGGACGACCGCTTCAACGCCGGTCTGCCGGCCAATCTGACGCCCGAGCCGGGGGTCAACAGCGGATTCAAAGGGATGCAGTTGAGCGTGACGA
Organism: Acidobacteriota bacterium; assembly: GCA_021787555.1. Classification (GTDB taxonomy): domain Bacteria; phylum Acidobacteriota; class Terriglobia; order Bryobacterales; family Bryobacteraceae; genus JAJYLS01. The sequence continues at coordinate 1,343 of JAJYLS010000462.1, forward strand.
GCCTGGCGTGCGCCGTGCGGCAACTGGCCGGCCCGAGCTCGATTCATTCGCTGCCGACCGAGCAATATAACGAAGACATGGTGAGCCTGGGAATGCACGCGGCGGCGACGGCCATGGATTCGCTCGAATGCGTGCGCAACGAAACCGCCATGGTGCTGCTGGCGGCGGCGCAGGCGGTGGACCTGCGCGGCGGCGCGGCGAAGCTGGGCGAAGGTTCGCGCGCGATCTACGAGCAGGTGCGGCAAGTGGCGGCATTTCAGGAAAAAGACCGGTCCATGGAGCACGAAGTGGCGGCCGTGGCGACCAAGATTGCCAGCGGACTGGATGCGCCCGCCGCACAATATAATGTGAATTCATGACCGATCCCAAACTGCGGGTCCTGATCCCGGCCGGGGAGATTCAGGCTCGAATCAAGGAACTCGGCGAGCAGATCTCGCGCGATTACCCGAACGGCACGCTGCACATGATCGGGATCCTCAAGGGCGCGACGTTTTTCCTGACGGACCTGGCGCGCGCCATGAAGCGCGACGTATTCATCGATTTCATCGGGATTTCGAGCTACGGAAAGGGGAAGACCACGTCGGGCGAGGTGAAGGTCACCAAGGACCTGGACATTTCGCTCGAAGGCGCGGACGTGCTGATTGTCGAGGACATCGTCGATAGCGGCGTGACGCTGACGTATTTGATGCACCTCATGGAGCAGCGCAAGCCGAGCTCGATCCGCATCGTGGCGCTGCTGGACAAGCCCGAGCGGCGGCTGCGGCCAGTCGAGGTGGCCTACGTGGGCTTCCGGATTCCGGACCGGTTCGTGGTGGGCTACGGCCTGGATTACGCGGAGAAGTACCGCAATCTGGACGATGTCTGCGTGCTGGAAGACACGGCGGCAGAGCCCAACTAAAATTAGGCTATATGCCTAAGACAGCAATGCTGCTTCTGCCCCTGGCGTTCGCGCTGGGCGCGGAAGTTCACCAGATGACCCTGCGGCAGGCCGTGGACGTGGCCCTCAAACAGAACCCGGACATCGCGCTGGCGCGCCTCAGCGAACAAAGGGCGCGGGAAGGCATCCGGCTGGCACACGCGCCGTTTACGCCCACGGTGGTAGTGGGCAGCGGTCTGGCGTACAGCAACGGGTTCCCGATGAGCATCGAGGGCTCCGCGCCGAGCGTCTTCCAGGCCACCGCAACGCAGGATATTTTCAACCGGCAGCAGAGCCTGGCGGTGGCGCAGGCAAAGGAGGAGGCGCACGGGGCGGCGCTGGCGGTGACGAGCAAGCGCGACGAGGTGGCCTACCGCGTAGCGTCGCTCTACCTGGACACGGAAAAGGCCGCGCGCGTCGGCGCGCTGGCGGCCAAGGATGCGGAGAGCCAGCAAAAGGTGCTGGCGACCGTGGAAGCGCAGGTGCGCGAAGGGCGCGCGCTGCCGCTGGCGCAGAAGCAGGCGGAGTACAACGTGGCGCGCGCGCGGCAGATCGCCGAAAGTTTCGCCGACGATCAGGCCAGCGGCGAGACCGCGCTGGCCGTCGCGCTGGGGTTTCCGGCCGAAGACCGCGTCCAGCCAGTGCCGGAGGAGCGGCCCTCGCCGGTGCTGCCGGTATCGGAAACGCAGGCCATCCAGACGGCGCTGGAATCCAACACTGACCTGCGGCATTTGCAATCGCAGATCGCCGCCAAGCAGCTCGAGATTCGCGGCGCCAAGGCCGCACGGTGGCCGCGCGCGGACCTGGTGGCGCAGTATGCCATGCTGGCCGAGTACAACAATTACGCGGAGTTCTTCAAGACCTTCCAGCGGAACAACGGCGAGCTGGGGGTTTCCTTCCGGCTGCCGCTGCTGGCCGGCACGGGCGTGAGCGCGCAG
>JAJYLS010000463.1 GCA_021787555.1 Acidobacteriota bacterium
CGACCCCATGGTGCGGTTCATTTCGACGCCCAAAGTGTCGGTTACCGTTACTATGAAGAAAGCCGCAGGGACGGGGGCGCCCTCGGGGCCGCCTGCCCGGAGCACTCCAGCGCGCCGGAGATAGGAGACCATTTGGCAAAAGAGCTGTTCGGCACCGACGGAATTCGAGGCATCGCGGGCGAGTACCCGCTGGATCCGGCAACCATCTTCGCGTTCGGCAGGGCGCTTGGCGGCGACCTGCCGCGCGGAGCGGAGGTCCTGATCGGCGCGGATACGCGGGAATCGGGTGTCTGGATCGCCGAACTGGTGGCGGGCGGGCTCGAAAACCGCGGCGCGCGCGCGCGGTATGCGGGAGTGATCACCACGCCGGGTGTGGCTTATCTCACACGCACCGGGCCGTTCGCTGCCGGTGTGATGATTTCGGCATCGCACAATCCGTATCGCGACAACGGCATCAAGGTTTTCGGCCACAGCGGCTTCAAGCTGCCGGATGCGGAAGAGCACGCCATCGAGCAGGAGATTTTCAAGCTGCGTGCGCAAACCGCCGCTCCCGAGCCGCGGAAGTTAGCCGCGGATGAAGGGCTCGACCGGCAGTACCTGGAGTTTCTTTTGTCCACCATACCGGTGGCGCTCGAGGGCATGAAGCTGGCGATCGATTGCGGCAACGGCGCGTCCTACCGGCTGGCGCCGGAGTTGTTCTGCCGGCTCGGCGCCGCGGTGACGGCTATCTGCGTCGAACCGAACGGACGTAACATTAATCTCGATTGCGGCGCGCTGCACCTGGAAGCGCTCCGCAAGACTGTGCTGGCCAGCCGGGCGGATTTCGGCGTGGCCTTCGACGGCGATGCCGACCGTGCCATCTTCGTGGCACGCAGCGGCCGCATCGTTGACGGCGATGCCGTGCTGTTGATTGCCGCGCGCGCGCTGAAAGCCGCGGGCCGGCTGCGGGGCGATACTGTGGTGTCCACCGTGATGTCCAATCTGGGCCTGGAGAAGGCCCTGGAGGCCGAAGGCATCCGCATGGTGCGCACGCCCGTCGGAGACAAGTACGTGCTGGAAGAGATGGAGCGGCGCGGCGCCAGCCTCGGCGGCGAGCAGTCCGGCCATGTCATTTTCCGCGATTACGCCACCACCGGCGACGGCCTGCTGACCGCGCTGCGCATCTTCGAGATCGCGCGCCGCGCGGGCGCCGGCCTGGACGAACTGGCCGCTGACCTGCGCGTCTATCCGCAGAAACTGGTGAACGTGCGCGTCCGCGAGAAGAAAGCGTTGACCGAGGTGCCCACCGTCGTGCATGAGATCCGCCGCGTGGAGGAGGCTTTCGCCGGCGCCGGCCGCGTGCTGGTACGGTTTTCCGGCACCGAGCCGCTGGCGCGGGTCATGGTGGAGGGGCCGGATCTGGAGCGTGTGGAAGCGTTCAGCGAGCAGATCGCGGAAGCGATACGGAAGGAAATGGGAGCGTAGAGAAGCAGCGAGCTCTGCTGACGGCTGTTACTGTACCCTTCCCATCTTGTCCAGAGGCCAGTAAACGAATACGGCTTTGCCGTAGATGTTCCTGCGCGGGACCCAGTCCCAGGTCCGGCTGTCGCTCGAGGAACTGCGGTGGTCGCCCAGGACGAAGTAATCGTTCGGCGGCACCACCCTAGGTCCCCACGAACTGTGGTCGCGGAATTGCGCGGGCACGAAATCCTCGTGCACGCCGTTGATGTAAACTTGGCCGTCGTCAATGCGCACCGTGTCGCCGGGCAACCCGATCACGCGCTTGATGTACGATTTCGTGGGATCGAGCGGCCACCAGAACACCACCGTATCGCCGCGCCGGATGTCCTCCAGCCCGAAACGGTACGTGAACTTGTTGATAAAAATACGCTCCTGGTCCGAGAGCGTAGGCAGCATGCTGGTGCCTTCCACCTTGACCGGCTGATAGATAAAGACGATCAGCACCACGGCGATCAAAATGGAAAAAGCCAAATCGCGCACCCAGGAGATCGCGCTCCACAATCCCGCCCGGTGCTGCGGTTTCACCGCTTGTTCGCCAGCGGCCGGTTGGCTTTCCGGCGTGCTGACAGATGTTTCATTTTCCTGCATCCCGCTTCTGTTACGTCATTATAGACGGTCCAGCACCGGAGGTGGTTGCGAAAAGGCACGCCGGGCGGCCTAAACTAATCGCCGGCTTCCGCCACGCACGGGTTGGATAGTTCGGGCAAGCCGTCGATGCGCACTACGACCTCGTCGCCCGGCTTCAGGTAGCGTGGCGGCGTCCGTGCGAATCCCACGCCCGAGGGTGTGCCCGTGGCGATGATATCACCCGGCTCCAGCGTAAAGACGCTCGAGAGGTGCGCGATCAGCCGCGGGATCGTAAAGATGAGGTTGCGAGTGTTCGAGTGCTGCATCACGTCGCCGTTCAGCACCAGCGAAATGTCCAGGTTGTGCGGATTCGGGATTTCGTCCGCGGTCACGATGGCGGGTCCCACGGGCGCGAAGGTGTCGAAGGTCTTGCCCATCATCCACTGGCTGGTAGCCATCTGGAAATCGCGCGCGCTCACGTCGTTGAAACAGGTATAACCGAAAACGTGCTCCTGCCAGCGGTCCTCGGGAATGTGCCGCCCGCCTTTGCCGATCACCACCGCGAATTCGGCCTCGTAATCCGGCCGGCTGGAATTCCGCGGCAGCACGATGGGCTCACGCGGCCCGATGACGCAGGTAGGAAACTTCGCGAAAATGGTGGGCACCTCGGGGATCTTCAAGCCCGTTTCCTCCGCGTGGTCGCGGTAGTTGAGCCCGACGCAGATCACCTTGGGCGGCCGCGGAATGGGCGCACGCAGGCGGACCTTGAGCGGATCGAACTGCTCGCCGCCGGGCGGGCTGTAGAGCCAGCGCTGGATACGGTCGGCCGCCTCGGCGCCGCCCGCAATCACCGAAATCATATCGGGGAAGCCCGCGTCGCGAAGGCCCACGATCTGATCGTCCACAAGCACGGCGGGTTCGTCGACGCCTTCCCAGCGCCGGAGCGTTACGAATCTCAAATGTGCCTCGCTTTCTTTTCGAGTGTATCAGGAAGGCAGGAGTCAGGAGTCAGAAGCCAGGAGTCAGGGCGCGCGACACAGAAGTGGAGAATCGCAGGGTTTCTTTTTACGGGCCTTGTTCTTAAAGTATATGGTACTGTAAGAGCAGGAGGCGCCCGTGACCGA
>JAJYLS010000119.1 GCA_021787555.1 Acidobacteriota bacterium
TCGCCGAGCGCTTCTAGGACCAGCAGCACGTTTTCCGCGGTCGAGCCGTAGCCCATCAGGCCGATCCGGAAGACCTTGCCGGCCAGCGGTCCGAAACCGCCGGCGATCTCCATGTTGCGCTTCTCCAGGAGGTACTGCCGCACTTTGCCGTCGTCCACGCCGGCGGGCACGCGCGGCGTATTCAGGGTCCACAGGCGGTGGCCTTCGGCCACGTGCATTTCCAGACCCATCGCCTGAATTCCCGCCACGAATGCCTCGTGGTTGCGGCGGTGGCGCTCCCAGCGGTTTTCGATGCCTTCCTCCGCTACGATAGCCAGCCCTTCACGCAGCGCGTAGAACATTGTGGCGGAGGCGGTGTGGTGATACTTGTGCCCGGAGTAGTAGCTGTCCAGCAGCAGCAGGTCGAGATACCAGGACTGCACCGGCGTCTTCCGCGCTTTGAGGCGTTCGAGCGCGCGCGGCGAAACCGTCATGGGCGCCAGTCCGGGCGGGCACCCGAGACCCTTTTGCGTGCAACTGTACGCGATGTCGATGCCGTTGTCATCCACCAGCACGGGCATGCCGCCGAGCGACGTTACGCAATCCGCGATCACCAGCGCATCCGCTTCGTGCGCCGCGTCGCAGATGGGCTTCGCCTGGTTGAACATGCCGGTCGAAGTCTCCGCCTGCACCATGGCCACCACCCGCGGCCGCTCGCGGCGGATAAACTCGCGCGCTTCCTGCGGATCGAACGGAGTGCCCCAGTCTTTCGCCAGCCGCACGACCTCCGCGCCCTGGCGCCGCGCCATCTCGCCGATGCGGTCGCCGAAAAAGCCATTGGTGAGCAGCGCGAGCCTGGTGCCCGGCTCGGCGAAATTCGCCACCGCGGCTTCCATTCCGGAGCTTCCTGTCCCCGACACTGCCAGGTTGAACTTGTTCCCGGTCGAGTAGGCGTAGCCCAGAAGTTCACGGACCTGTTGCGCGGTTTCGAAGAAGAACGGATCCAGGTGGCCCACCACGGGCTGTCCCATGGCCGCATAGACACGCGGCGCCACCATGCTGGGTCCGGGACCGAAGAGCAGCCGCTGCGGGGCCTGCAAAGGAGGATAGGTTTGCATACAGAATATTATCCGCTGTTTGGTGCCGGGAGAGGGAATCGCTTTCCATTACCGCATTGAACGGATGGAAGTTGTTGATTTTCCGATGGACTCCCTTTGCTTCCGTTGCGCCATTGACGATTTTACCGCACAAAAACTGGAACAGGGGACGAGGGGGGGGGCGCGCGACACAGAAGTGAGCGTCTGGCGGGTTTCTCTTTTTGGCGCTATAATCCGAACGTATCAATACGTTCGGATTGAAGGTGCCCCTTGCCGGATTCCATTAGCACTCTGGAACAGCAACGTTCCGAGATCTTGACGCGGATCGTTCAGTTGGGCGATTTTCGCAGCGGCTCCATCACGGCCAGCCGAAGGTGCTGACTCTCTGAATCACGACTACCACACGTCGTACAATGGGAGACATGCGGAAGGGTGGCCGAGTGGTTGAAGGCAGCGGTCTTGAAAACCGCCAACGGTGCAAATCGTTCGTGGGTTCAAATCCCACCCCTTCCGCCATAAGGTTCCGCTGTTACAACGACTGATACAACGGGTTCAGAGAGAGCAAAAACGGAACAGGATGAGCGGTGTAAGTTGTTCATCTCTAATGGAATCAACGGCTTATCTAACCACATTCGAGAACGAATCCCTCTTCCTCCGCCACACTAATTTTCACCTGCAAATTCACCTCACGCCGACGGTGGGCGTGCCGCTGCCCAATTGGGGCGGAAGGCACCGCCTTCCACACCTGGCCGCCACCTGGCCACCTGGCCGGGTATGGCAAACATGCGCTAGCCTGGATTCCCACAGAAGCATCGCCAGCTAACCAACGGAGCTCAGATTCCGCACCCTTCCGGCGGAATTTTGAGTCGGTGGGTTCATTGGTGGTTATGGATTCCCATAGACTGTAAACATACTTCCATCGGATTATCATGAACGGCCCGGTACGGGGGCGGGCCGGATTAGCCATCCGGAATTGGCATAAAACATGGTCGTTGAGAAATGGTTGAATTGTCCTTGCCAACAGGTGGAATTATGTTTAATGATTTATCAGAATCGTTAACGGAACTCACCCGCCCTTTTCTCCAACCGCAAAACTCCACCCACCGCCAGTACGAAGCCCTGCGCGCCTACTTCGTCGAGGGCTTGCCGTCCGCCGAAGCCGCCCGCCGCGGCGGTTACACCGCGGGAAGCTTCCGTGTCCTGGTCCATCAGTTCCGTCAAAACCCCCACCGCCAGTTCTTCCTTCCGCCCGCCAAGGGCCCCAAAGCCGCCCCCAAGACCGAGCGCCTTCGCGAAAAGGTCATCGCCTTGCGCAAGCAGAATCTGTCGATCTATGACATCAGCCAGGCTCTCACTCGGGAGGTGGAACCCCTGAGTCCGGTGGCGGTCTCGCTCATCCTCAAGCAAGAGGGCTATGCCCGACTGCCCCGCCGCCAGGACGAGGAACGACCTCCCGGCAATCATCCCGATGCCGCCGCCGTGGCCAACGTCGCTGCTCTGGATCTGAGTCCCCGCAAGTTTCGCACCCGCTTTGGGGGCTTGTTCTTGTTCTTGCCCGCGCTGGTGCCGGCCCATCTGGATGGCATTCTCGCTCAGGCCGGCTTCCCCGCCAGCCAGATGGTTCCAGCAGCGCACGCCATGCGCAGCCTGCTGGGGCTGAAGTTGTTCGGGACGGCACGTCACAGCCACGTCATGAGCTATGTCTTCGATGAGGGATTGGCGCTCTTCGCCGGGCTGAATGTGGTGCCCAAACGAAGCTTCCTGACCGAGTACAGTTGTCGCATGGCTCCCGAGGCCCATCACAAGCTGATGCGCCTGTGGTTCGACGCCATGGGTAAACTGGGACTGCCCCGCGGCGCCAGCTTCGACCTGGACTTTCACACGGTTCCCTTCCACGGCGAGGACGCTGCAGTCTGTATCGCCTCCTGGGGCACCGCATCGGCAACGGCTACGAGACCGCCAAGAGCCGGCACCTCTTCCGTGATCTGGTCGATGCCACCGCTCAAGTGACGATCACCGATAAGGAAATCGAAGTTCGCCTTCAGAAACGAGCGCACAATCCTCTGCTGTTGGCCGCCGGCTTCGGGAAGACAGATCTGGCGATTCCATGGCTCGAGGGCAAGCACCTCCGTCTAGCCTTCGGATAATAGGCTCTTTTTGTTAGGTCAGGAATCTGCCGTGGGAATCCAGGCTAGCGGTCGGGCGGGTCAACGAGGCATTCCGGCTCCACGTCGATCCCGCCGTGATGAGCTATTTCGAAGCCGGGGATTTTAAGGCCGCGGGCGTCCTGCCGTGACGCTCACTCCACCACCCTGCCATCGCGCATCTGCACAATACGGTGGCCGTAGCCGGCGGCTTCCGGGTTATGCGTGATCATGAGAATGGTCTGGCCGAGGCGCCGGTTCAAATCGGCCAATACCTCCAGCACCGCCTTGGAATTCTCCGTATCGAGGTTTCCGGTCGGCTCGTCGGCCAGCAGGATGGCGGGATGGTTCACGATGGCGCGGGCGATAGCCACGCGCTGCTGCTCGCCGCCGGAGAGCGCGTGGGGCTTGTGATCCAGCCGGTGGGCGATGCCCAGCAGGCGCAGCACCTCTTCGAACTGCGGGCTGAAACCGCCGCTGTTCTGACCTGCGATGAAGCGGGCCACGGCGATGTTGTCGCGCGCGGTGAGATTGGGCAGCAGGTTGAACTTCTGGAAAACGAATCCCACGCTGCGGCGCCGAAGTCGGGTTCGGCCGGCATCGCTCATCGCGGCAAGATCCTCGCCCGCCACCTTCACCTGTCCCGATGTCGCCGGCGCCAACCCCCCGATGATGTGGAACAGCGTCGATTTTCCGGAGCCGGACGGCCCTACGATAGAGAGAAATTCGCCTGCTTCCACCCGCAGATCCACGCCACGCAACGCCGGGACCTCCACTTCGCCCATGCGATAGACTTTACGCAGATCCCGGACTTCGATGATCGGGCCTTTATTCATACGCCAGCGCCTCGATGGGATCATGGCGCGCCGCGCTGATCCCTGGATAGAGTGCGCCCAGGGCGGCGCCCAGCAAAGTGATTCCGGAGGCGATACCCCACCAGATCGGAACGATCGCCATCTGGATCGAAGCCGGCACAAGCGTCTGGATCAACCAGTACGCGCCAAAGCTTAACAGGATTCCGAGAATGCTGCCGCCCACCCCCAGCAACAGCGCCTCCAAGAGGATGATTTGCAGAATGAAGATTTTCGAACCGCCCAACGATTTCAGGATGCCGATCTCGCGCGTGCGCTGCAAGACCGCCATGTACATCGAGAGACAAACCACCGCAAACCCGATGATCACCCCCACCCCCATGATCACCGTGATGAACTGCCGCAGTCCTTGGATGTTGCTGACATTGAAGAGCGACGTGAACTCCTGCATCGAGTAGATCTGGTAGTCGGGCATGCGCGCCTTGAGATCGTGGATCACCGAGCTCGTGTTCTGCGGGTTGTCCAGCTTCAAATACACCTGGCTCACTTTGCCGGCGTTGGACGTGAGGTTCTGGAGCACCTGGATGGGAAAGACGATCCGCGCCAGCTTTCCTCCCGCGATCACCCCCACGACTTTCCAATCACGGTTCAGGAGACTAATGGTACCGCCGGCGTGCACGTGCTGCTGTGCCGCGTAGTATTGGTCGATGATCACCTGGTCGGGGCCGTTGAACGGGCCGCCCTGAAGATAGGTGAATCCGCCGCTCATGGCGTCGAATCTCCTCACATCGACGCCGATGGCGACCAGCGCGGTCTGGATGGGAAAGTTGACCACACCCACGGCGATCGTCACGTGCGGCAGCTTGCCAAGATAATTGACCAGCGCCTCGGGGATGGGCGCGCCGCTGAGCGTCAGCAGCGATGTGCCCGGCGGGCGCACGATGATGTCCGCTCCCACGCCGCGCGTGCGGTTCTGCGCATCCTCCAGCATCCCGTGGCTGAGGCCGACGAGCGTGAGGATGAGCGTCACCGGCACGCCGATCAGCAGCACACTGAGCAGCGTGCGCATGGGGCGGTGCTTGATATTTTCGAAAACGAGTTTACCTGTCACAGAGTGGAGCCTTTAGCAGGCGGTTGGGCGGGCTGTCCCACAATTTTCAGGGTGGTTCCTTCCGGCTGCTTAAGCACAAATTTATCATCCGGCAGTCCCTTGTTGATGTCCATCTTCACTACATCGATCACCACGGCGTATTCGTCGTGCGGCCGGTTGATCTCGATGTGCTTGGGAAACGGCACGTTATCCCACTCGCGCCACTGGGCATAACGCGCGTCGGTGAGGATGTTGCCGGAGGCGTCGAAAATCAACTGGCGGGCGATCTCCAGGTTCACGCGGTTGAACCAGATGGAACGCGAGAGCTCGAGCTGACCGTCCCCGAGTTGGTGGACAGTCTCGAGAATGTAGAAGGCGTTGGCCTCGTCCGTGAAATTCTCGAGCAGGAGCTTGTCCGTGCCGAGATTGATGGGCCGCACCAGCAGTGCGTCCAGGAAGTGCTGCGCCCGCAAGTTTTCGATTTTGTTCGCCGAAGGCTGGTGGATGGCATTCGTGCCGGTGATGAACAAATTCTTGGCGGGGACGTAGAGCTCAAAACGTGCGCCGTCGGCTACCATGTCGAAGGCCTTGTTACGTACTACGGGATAGAGCCCGATGATACGGATATCGGCCGGCTTTCGGAAGAGGATGTAGCCGCGGATGTCTTTGTATTCAGTAATCTTGCTTTTTTCGGCGGAACCCAGCGCCGGGACCATGTCCACGGTGGCACTGAAGTCGCGAACCGCGTTGTACTGCTTCGAGACAATGCCGACCAGCGTGGGAATGTCAGCCACCAGGAGTTTGGGCCTGACCAACCCGAGGCGGCCGGTGATGGCCCGCGAGCGCACCAGGCAGCCGGCCAGCGCGGTCGCCATGATGCACAGGATGAGGACAATGGGAACCGGAACCCGCCTGAACGGCATCGCTTTCATTGTAGGCAGCCGCTAAACGTGGCTGTCAATCCGTAATCCGTCAGGAGTTTCCCCAGAATTTTTAGCCGTCCCAGCCGAGCGTCAGTTCCAGTTGCAGGGTGGCGGGTGGCGCTTCCGACGGAGCCAAGGTTGCCTGGGAGAGAATTTGCCGGATTCCATCGGCCAAGGCATACAACCGGAAGGGTGGAATTCCAAAAAAACGCTGCGAAATGATCAGCAGCTTTTCGAATAAAATCCGGAGCTTCATCTGCTGGCCGAGAAAGGTTGCGGCGAAGTAAGCCGCCGCGGTCACCAGGACCACTATAGACCACTGTATAAATGATGCAATAATGGTACAGGAGACGAGTTCCTGTGCCAAGACCGAAGGGTAGTGCGGATCTCCTGTCCGACCGGCGTCGGCGCGCCTTGGCGTTGCTGAAGTCGGGCTTGTCTCTCAACGAGGTCGCGCGCCGCATCCAGTGCGTCGCCAGTTCCGTGATGCGCTGGCGCAATGCTTGGCGGCGTCGCGGCGAGGATGCTTTCAAAGTCGGCGCATCTCCCGGACGCCCGCTCAAACTGAAGGCCAGCCAGCAGCGTCGTTTGCTGCGGTTGTTGCGGAAAGGGCCGCTGGCGCAGGGCTATAACACCAACGTGTGGACCACGGCGCGGATCGCGGAGGTGACCCGCCCGGAGCCGGTCCCCGTATCCACCTGCGCCAGCAGTATGCCGGCGCAACAGAACATAAGAATTGAAAATTTCATGCACTCTCTCCTCAGTCCAACATCCCCTCCTTCATCAAGAATCTCGCGGGTTTGGAAACCCTCGTGTCATTCATCACATCGCTGGAGCCTGCCGCGAGTCAACACGCCGTGTCCAGTATGGGCTCCCTGCGCCCGCCGTTGCGCAGGACACACACCAGGGCAACAGCGCACGCCGCCCCGAGCATTTCAAGGTTCGCTTTATAGCCCGAAGGTCCCTGCTCGAAGAGCCGGCAGGGCAGGGTCGCGGGTTTCCTCGGCAAGTTCGAGCAGTTTCCGGTTCCTCACCGCCGAAAGCTTTGTATCCTTGACCAGATTATCCATCTCGTAAGGATCCTTCTGGTAGTCGTATAGCACGTCGTATTTCCCGCGTGAATAAATGGACCGCCCATCCCAGACGGCGCGCCAGCCACCCCGCACATCGCCGAGCCCCAGGTAAACGGCATCCCGCTGCGGGCCTTTCCCGCTGGTGCACCAGGCGGCCATGCTCTGCCCTTGCATCTGATGCGGAACCGGTAGCCCGGCCAGGTCCAGGATCGTCGGGGCAAGATCCACGCTGGATACGAGGGTATCCGAAACGACCCGGCGGCGAGCCCCTTCCGGCCAATGAACGATTAGCGGAATGCGGTACGCGTTCGCATACGGAGCGCCCTTACCCCTCAACTTCCCATCCGGCCCCGTGTGACTTCCCAACCGGTCTCCGTGGTCGGAGGTGTAAAGGATGATGGTGTTGTCGAGCTGGCCCTGCTGCCGCAGTCCCTCCACCAGCCGTCCAACCTCCCGGTCGATGGCGTTGACCAACCCGTAATAGATCTGCCAGAGGCTGCGCAGTTCCTTTTCGCGCCCTTCCTTTATCAGCGCCGTGAGGTCGGGCGGCAGGCGGAACTTGTCGGGCGGAAAGAGATCCTCGAACTCCTGGAGACACTCCTCCGGAGGATGCGGCGGACCAAACGCGATGTAGTAGAGCCATGGCCGGCCTTCCGCCCCGTGACGCCGGGCGAAATCAAGCGCCATGTCGGTATGCCAGGTGGGTTCCCAGTGATAGCCCGGAACCGGGACTTTCTTTTCCCGCGCATCATACCGCCAGACCTTCAGGTACTCGTGCGATTTTTCGTATCCGTTCCATTCCTGCCAACCGTGACGCCTGGGACCTGCGGGAACATAGCCCCCGACTTCTTCTTTCGGAATCCCGCCATCCAGGTGCCATTTGCCTATGTAGCCAGTGGCATATCCGGCGCCGGAGAATACCTCGGCGAAACCGGTCAACGCGGGGTTCAACCGCAGGTTGTTTGTGATCACGCCGTGCGTGTGGCAATAAAGGCCGGTCTGCATCGAGCCCCGGAAGGGCGAGCATACCGGGCTCGAAGAAACGGCGTGGGAGAACCGGATGCCGCTCGCGGCCAGGCGGTCCAGATTAGGCGTCCTGGCTTGCTCGTCTCCGGCACAGCCAAGGGTGATGCCGCGATGCTGATCGGGCTGGATGACCAGGACGTTTGGCCGCTTCGAAGCGGCTGTCATGCGCCCAATCGCAGGAACGGCCATCAAGGAAAGAAAATTGCGGCGTCTCATGCCGGATTTGTCTCCTGAACGGGATTGACCTAGTACCCACGAGTTTACACCTGAGGCGGTGCTAACATCATTTCCATGAACCGCCGCCAGTTCCTCGGCTCCGCCTTCGCCCTGCCCGCCGCCGCCGTGCACAGCGCTAACCCGCCCGCCCCGGAAAAACCTAACCTGCTGGTGATCATGACCGACCAGCAGCGCTCCAGCGCCCTGAGTTGCGCCGGTCACGAGATCCTCAAGACTCCCAACCTCGACCGCCTCGCCGCCCAGGGCGCCCTCTACCGCAATGCAATCAGCCCCTGCCCCGTCTGCGTCCCCGCACGCACCTGCATTCTCACCGGAAAAAGCATGAGCACCACCGGCGTCACCAAAAACGAATTCGCCGGCGACACCGAAATCGATTGCGGCCCGTCATTCGACAACCTCCTAGCCGCCGCCGGGTATAAGACCGAGTATCACGGCAAATATCATGCTCCCTACCGGATGGCGAAGACCTATTTGAACAAGGTTCCCTACGCCGGCAAGCGCGTGCCCGGCGCGCCTTCCGCGCGCCAGCAATATCTGGATTACCTGAACCGCTATGCCCCCGCTCGTCCCCTCCGCCCCGGCGAGGTGATGAACGAGCGTTTCGAGCGCCCCTACATCCCCGCCCGCCTCGACCCCCGCTATAAAGGCTCGATCGGCGAATCCGGCGAGGGCCAGACCTTCGGCTGGCTCCAGGTTCCGAAGGAGCATTCTCTCGCCGCCTACACCGTCGATCAGGCGCTCGAAGCCCTCGACCGCCTCCACGGCGGCCCCTTCAGCCTCACCTGCTCCATCGGCCCGCCGCATCCACCCTTCCTGAATGTTTCGCCCTATTGGGGCATGTACCCGGATCGTGACATCCCCCTGCCGAAGAATTTCCACCACGACATGACGTACTCGCCCTATCGCGACCGCGCCGCCCACATGCGGCAGTACCACGTCCCCGAAAACGTGCAGTCCGGCCTCTCGATTTACTACGGCATGGTGAAAGAAGTCGACGATAATATCGGCCGCCTGCTCCGCCGCCTCGACGAGCGCGGCCTCGCCGCCAACACCCTGGTCGTCTTCATGTCCGACCACGGCGAGATGATGGGCTCGCACGGCATGGGCTCGAAGATGGTCTTCTATAAGGAATCCGCGCACGTGCCGCTGATGATGCGCTTCCCCGGCCGCATCCGCCCCGGCACACAAATAGACGAGCCCGTCTCTACCATGGATGTCTTCGCCACGGTCCTTGATTATCTGGGCGTCCCCACACCGCAGCGCGAAAGCTACAACCTGCGCAAGCCATCGCCCGATTTCCGCGTCTCCGAGTGGGCCGGCGAGAACATCCCCAATTTCATGGTGCGCACGCGCGATTGGAAGCTGATCATGGCGAAGACCCCGACTTCCCGCGCTCAGGACGCCCTTTTCAACCTCAAAGAAGACCCCTACGAGATGACGAATCTCCTCGGCGCACCCGCCGACCGCGCCCGCTACCGTGCGCAAGCCAACGAGATGAAGGACCGCCTCCTCTCGTTTCTCGACCGCGCCCACTCCCCGCAAACAAGCACCGTGAAAGAGCGCAGCCTGGCCTGACTCCTCACTCCACCGGCAGCCACACCGCGCTCGGCAGTTCCGCGCTGTGGAACACCGTTTCCGTAGCCTTCACGTAATCCCCAGGCTTTGCCAGGAAGATATTCGCAACGTACTTTTGCGGGTTCCGGTCATACAGCGGAAACCAACTCGACTGGATCTGCACCATGATCCGGTGCCCCGGCAAAAACACATGGTTCACCGGCGGCAACTGGAACCGGTAGCGCTGCGGCTGGTTCGCCGGAATCGGCGACGGCCGCTCGAAGCTCTCGCGGTATCGCCCGCGGAAGATGTCCATCGCCACCGAAAGCTCGTACCCGCCCATCTCCGGCTGGCTCGGCACCTCGTCCGGGAACACGTCGATCAGCTTCACCACCCAGTCCGCATCGGTCCCGCTCGTCGCCGCGAAGATGTCCGCCACCGGCTCGCCGCTCACCCGCACCGGCGCTGTAAGCTCCGCTGTCTGGTACACCAGCACGTCCGTCCGGTCCGCCACCGCGCGCTGATCGCTCACCAGCCACGGCGCCCAGCGCTCGCGATCTCCGAACCGCAGCGGCCGCAGGATATACGGCACCGGCTTGGCCGGATCGGAGACATAGGAATCGGACGCGCTCGCCCCGCCCGCACCCGGCTTCTCGAATCCCAGCCCGAACCCCGCCTGCAAATATAGCGGCCTCAGCGGCGCGGCGCAGCCGTCGCTGCACGCCGCCGGCCAATCCGCGAACCGGTCCCACCGCTTCTCGCCGGTGTTATAAATCATCACCGGCGGCACATCCGCCTTCGGCGCGCCCGGCTTGAGGTACTGATTGAAAAACGGCAGCAGCACATCCCGCCGGAATTGCAATGCGGTGTCGCCCTCCCACCGCAGCGGACCCAGGTTGTACCCCTCGCGCCCGCACTGGCAGTGGCTCCACGGCCCCATTAGTAAATGATTGTGGTCCCCCTGTCCCGCTTTTTTCAGCGCCAGGTACGAATGCACCGCGCCCCACA
Organism: Acidobacteriota bacterium; assembly: GCA_021787555.1. Lineage (GTDB taxonomy): Bacteria > Acidobacteriota > Terriglobia > Bryobacterales > Bryobacteraceae > JAJYLS01. The sequence continues at coordinate 10,944 of JAJYLS010000119.1, forward strand.
TATCCTCCTGGTCCCACAGCCCCTGCACCCACAGGGTCGGCACGCGCGACGGCCGCCGCGCGACGATCTTGTCCAGCGCCTGCTCCTGCCAGAAAGCGTCATACGCGGCATGCTCGATGAGCTTCTGGGTCCACGGCAGCAGGTCGAGCCCGCGCAGGTGCGCATACGCCCCCGCCGACCCCGCCTGCCGGAACGCCTCGTAATCGTCATCGTTCCCGCGCGCGACCTCCTCCCCCTCGCCGCGCGCCGTCGTCTGCCCGGCAAAGTAATCGAAGTTGACCTGCCGAAAAGCCCCATAGTGGAACCAGTCGTCGCCCATCCACCCGTCGATCATGGGGCTCTCCGGCGCCGCCACCTTCAGCGCCGGATGCGGATCGATCAGCCCCATCACCACCGTGAACCCGCCGTACGAGCACCCGATCATCCCCACCCGCCCGTTCGATTCGGGAACATTCTTGACGAGCCAGTCGATGGTATCCCACGTATCCGTCGAGTTATCCACGGCGGTATGATTGAGCGGCCCGCGCAGCGGCCGGGTCATCCAGTATTCCCCTTCCGACCCATACTTCCCGCGCACATCCTGTACCACCCGGATATATCCGGCCTTCACGAAGACCTCGTCGCCCTCCGGCAGCTTGGAAAGCATGTGCGGGCTGTCGTTCCGCGAAGTGCTCCGCAAAGCGTTATAAGGCGTGCGGCTCAGCAGAATGGGCGCGTCTTTCGCGCCCTTCGGCACGATGATGATGGTGTGCAGCTTGACGCCGTCCCGCATGGGGATCATCTCTTCGCGCTGCACGTAATCGAAATCCGTAGTCGGCGCGGTGAACGATTGCGGAATATCGGCCTGCTGCGCCGCGAACGGCGCGGCCATCATTGCAGCGAGCGTAATCAGTTTCCAGGAGGGCATTCCCCGATTTTAATCGCTGGCATGCCCGACGTATGACGGCGCATAACGCTAATCTGGTAACGTGCTGACCCGTAGGACGTTTCTCGCCGCGGCGCCTTTGGCGGCGCTCCGTGCCAACGGAACCGGCGTGTTTGTGCGCGTGAGCCCGCGCGATCCACGCTACCTCGAGTTGAGCGACGGATCGCCGTACATTCCCGTCGGACTCAATCTCATCGCCCCGCCGGAGCATGGCCCCGGCGGAACTCCAGGCCTCGAAGTCTACCAGGGTTGGCTGGACCAGCTTGCCGCCAACGGCGGCAATTACGTGCGGGCCTGGCTGAGCAACGGGTTTTGGGACGTCGAACACGTCCGCTCGGGCGAGTACGACGAAGCCAAGGCGAAGCGCATCGGTGCGCTGCTTGAGATGGCGCGCGCCCGCGGCATCCGCGTCAAAATGACGATGGAGCATTTCCGCAGCATCGGCGGCGGGCCGCAGGCCTGGGCCGACAAGCCACTCCACAACGTGGCGAACGGCGGTACGGCCGAGTCGATCGCCGATTTCTTCGACGGCGAACGCAGCCGGACACAATTCCGCAAAAAGATCGCGTGGTACGCGTCGCGCTTCGGCGACCGCTCCGAGATCTACGGCTGGGAGCTCTGGAACGAGATCAGCGCCGTCCGCGGCGGCGATTACATGGCGTGGACGGAAGCGATGCTGCCCGAGTTGCACCGCCACTTTCCGCGCAGCCTCTGCCTGCAAAGCCTGGGCAGCTTCGACAGGCCGCAGTCGCGCGCCAGGTATCAACGCCTCGCCACGATGCCCGGCAACGACATTGCCCAGGTCCACCGCTATTTGGACCTCGGTGCGAATCTCGAGGTGTGCAAGGGACCCGTGGACATCCTGGCCGCGGACGCCGTCCGCGAACTGCTCGCGTTCAAGCCGGGCAAACCGGTGATCCTGGCCGAATCGGGGGCCGTCGAGCCGAGCCACTCCGCGCCATCCAAGCTCTATCCTCTGGACCGCGAGGGCACGCTATTGCACGACATCCTGTTCGCGCCGTTTTTTGCCGGTGCCGCCGGACCCGGGCAGATCTGGCACTGGGATGTCTACGTCGCGAAAAATGGGTTATGGCACCACTTCAGGCGCTTCCGCGAAGCGATCAGCGGCATCGATCCCCGGGAGGAAGCCTTCACCCCTTCCATGCTCCCGCATGACCGCCTTCGCGTGTACTGTCTCGGAGGCCGGCGCACGACCCTCTGCTGGTGCCGCGATATCCGGAACGACTGGCGGTCCGAGTTGGAGCGTGGCGAGCAACCCGAAGAGCTGAGCGGTTTGACGGTCCGCTACGATGGCGCCGCCAAGCGGCGGAAGCTGGCGGCATACGACCCGTGGACCGGCAAGTGGTCGGCAATACGGGCGAGCAACGGGCGCATCCATCTTCCGCCATTCCGCCGCTCGGTCGTCGTCCGTATCGAGACTTAGCGCGCGCGGATGGCCTGCGCCGCGGCGGCCGCGCGCTCGAACTCTCTCTGCAATTCGCGCGTGCGCAGATTTTCGCGCAGGTGTTCCAGCTCCTGGATGTAGCGCGCGAGGGCGCGGTCGATGTGGTCGCTGTTGGTGGCCAGGATGTCCCGCCAGAGATCGTACGAGCTGAGCGCCAGGCGCGTCATGTCGATGAGGCCCGGGCCGGCGAGTTGTGCGGCGGGCGCACCTTCGAGCAGCGCCGCTAACGCCGTGGAGGCGAGCTGCGGGAGGTGCGAGGTCACGGCTACCGCGCGATCGTGGGCATCCGCATCCAGCACCACGCTGCGCGCACCGATGCGCTCCAGCCAGCCGCGGAAATCCCACGCGGCAGCGGTTTCCAATTCGGCGGGCTCGTCGGGCGTCAGCACCCACGGACGGCCGCGGAATAAGTCCGCATCGGCCGCCGCAGCGCCGCGCTTCTCCTTCCCCGCGAGCGGATGCCCACCCAGAAATTGGCAGCGCGTGAGGGCCTGCCGCGCGGTGTCCACGATCAGGCACTTGGTGCTGCCGGCGTCGGTGACCAGCGCAGCGGGCCGCACGAAGGCGTCGATGTGCCGCACCGAATCGAGGATCCGCCCGATAGTCTGCGAGAGAAATATCAGATCCGCCTCGCCGGCGGCCTCGGCAAGCGACGCGCCGCGGTCAATGGCGCCGCACGCGACCGCATCGGCAATCGCGTTCCGCGAACTCACGCCGACAATCGCGCCGCCGAACCCGGCCTTCCGCAGGGCGAGCCCGAAGGATGCGCCGATGAGGCCGGTGCCGACGATGGCGACGGAGTTCAAATGCTCCTCTCCACCGCCGGCGCGATGATCCGCAGTTGGCGCATCAGTTCTTCAAACTGCTCAGGACTGAGCGATTGCGCGCCGTCGCTGAGCGCGTGGTCGGGGTCGGGATGTACCTCCACCATCAGCCCGTCAGCACCCGCCGCCACCGCCGCGCGGGCCATCGGCGCCACCTTGTCGCGACGCCCGGTCCCGTGCGACGGATCGGCAATGATCGGCAGATGCGAGAGCTTCTTCACCACCGGAATCGCCGAGATGTCCATGGTGTTGCGCGTGTAGGTCTCGAAGGTGCGGATCCCGCGCTCGCACAGAATCACGTTGTAATTGCCGCCCGCCAGGACGTACTCCGCCGAAAGCAGCAGCTCTTCGATGGTGGCGGAGATGCCGCGCTTCAGCAACACCGGCTTCACCTGCCGGCCCAACTCGCGCAGCAGGTTGAAATTCTGCATGTTGCGCGCGCCCACTTGAAGGACGTCGGCGTACTCGGCCACCAACGGGATCTGCGTCTGGTCCATCACCTCGCTCACCACCATAAGGCCGTGCCGGTCGGCCGCCTCGCGCAGCAGGCGCAGCGCCTCCTCGCCGAGACCCTGGAAGCTGTACGGCGAGCTGCGCGGCTTGAATGCGCCGCCGCGGATCATCTTCGCGCCGGCGCGCGCCACCACCTCCGCCGAGCACTCGATCTGCTCCCGGCTTTCCACGCTGCACGGTCCCGCAATGATCGCCACCTCCCGCCCACCGATCTCGACGCCCCCGGCCTTCACTACCGTGCCGCCGGGGCGGAAGCTCCGGCTGGCCAGCTTGTAGGGCGAAATGATGCGGTGCGCCTCCTTGACGCCGTCCATGATTTCGAAGCTCGCCAAGTCGAATTCCTCTTTTCCGCCGACCCCGCCGAGCACGGTATGGATCACGCCCGTGGAGCGGTGAACATCGAAGCCCAGCTCGACCAGCCGGTCGATCACCGCCTGGATCTGCTGCTCCGTGGCGCCCTGCTGCATCACAACTAGCATTGAAAATCCCTATTCATTTGTCGCCGTCGGTTTCCATCCACACCCGCTGGATATGCCGCATCTCGTCGATGATGCGCTCGAAAATGCGCCGCACCGCCTCCGGCGTGAGCGGCCCGCCGTTCGATTCCATCACGTTGGCAAAAACCTGGTCCTCGCGCTTGGGTTCGTAGATCGGCAACTCGGCCTGTCGCTTCACCCGGCCGATGCTCTCCACCACGCGTGTGCGCTCGTTTAGCAGCTCTACGATGCGGCGGTCCACATCGTCGATCAGCACCCGGAACTCCTCCAGGCGAGCGCGGGCTTCCTCCTTGTTCATACGTGCGCTCCATGGAATCCGTGCTTCAGCTCGCGCACGAAAGATTCGAGCTGAATCTCCAGCGACGGGTTGTTCGCGTTGCGCTCGATGAGCCGCACGAAGGCGCTGCCAACCACCACCGCTTCCACGAGCGCGCCCAATTCGGCGACGTGCTCCGGTTTCGAGATGCCGAACCCCACCGCCAGCGGCAGGCCTGTCACCGCCCGGACCGAGCGCACCAGCGGCTCGACGGCATTCGAGAGCGACTCGCGCTCGCCGGTCACGCCCGTGCGTGAGACCAGGTACACGAAGCCGCTGGAGTATTGCGCCACCAGTTTGAGCCGGCGCTCGGTGCTGG
>JAJYLS010000464.1 GCA_021787555.1 Acidobacteriota bacterium
GGCGCCCGAAGCCCGGCGCGAGATCGAGGAAGCCTTCCGGGATTTGAAGGGATAAAGGAACACCGCCGAGGCGCGGAGACGCGGAGAAGAAGGAATGGGTCTTCTCCGCGCCTCGGCGGTGAATTCTTACGGGCTTATCGCCGCGTACTCCGGTGCGCTTACGCTAAGCTGAAAGCTGACAGCCGAAAGCTAACAGCTTCTCATGGCATCTCCACCCGTATCCGACCCGCTCCCGCCGGCCGTGCAGGCGGATACGCGCTTCTTCGGGCACCCGCGCGGGCTCGCCACGCTCTTCTTCACCGAGATGTGGGAGCGCTTCAGCTATTACGGGATGCGCGCCATCCTGATCCTGTTCCTCACGGACAAGGTCGCGCACGGCGGCCTCGGCTTCAACGACGCCACCGCGGGTGCGGTCTACGGCCTCTATGCCTCCATGGTCTACCTGCTGTGCCTCGGCGGCGGCTGGGTGGCCGACCGCATCACCGGCCAGCAGCGCGCCGTTCTCATCGGCGGCATCCTGATCGCCGCCGGCGAATTCTCCCTGATGCTGCCCACAGAAACATGGTTCTACCTCGGCCTGATCCTCCTGATCATGGGCACCGGGATGCTGAAAGGCAACGTCAGCACCATCGTCGGGCAAATCTATCCCAAGGGCGACCCGCGCCGCGATTCGGGCTTTTCGATTTTTTACATGGGGATCAACCTGGGGTCGCTGATCTCGCCGATCTTCTGCGGCTATGTGGGCGAAAAAATCAGTTGGCGCCTGGGATTCGGTGTTGCCGGCCTGGGCATGCTGCTGGGGCTGATCCAATACGTGCTCGGAACCCACTATCTCGGCCAGGCGGGCCGGCACCCGGCCACCACCGGCGACCCCGTCCGCGACCGGCGGCAGAAGCGTAACGCGGCGCTGGCCGTGGGCGCCGGGCTGGCCGTGCTCGCGGCCATCGGAGGGCTGGCGGCCGCCGGCCTCATTACCATTCAGGCCATCTCCGACGCCCTGGGCTGGTCGCTGCTGGGGATTTCCGTGGCGGTTTTCTGGTGGATGATCGGTTCGAGCTACTGGACGCCTGAAGAGCGCAAACGCTCCGCCGCCGCGCTGGTCCTCTTCATCGCCTCGGCGCTGTTCTGGGCGTCGTTCGAGGAAGCCGGTTCTTCGCTCAACTTTTTCGCCGAGCGCGCCACCAACCGCTTCATCCTGGGCTGGGAGTTTCCCGCCGGCTGGTTCCAATCCGTGCAGCCGGTCTTCGTGGTGGCGCTGGCGCCCGTGTTCGCGTGGCTCTGGATGGCGCTCGACCGCCGCCGCGCCGAGCCCTCCAGCCCCGCCAAGTTCGCCCTGGGGCTGCTCTTCGGCGGCCTGGCGTTCGCCATCCTGGTGCCTCCCGCGCGCGTGGCCGCGCACGGCGTGCAGGTCGGCATCTGGTGGCTCACCGCAACTTACTTTCTGCAAACTCTCGGCGAGTTGTGCCTCAGCCCCGTGGGCCTGAGCGCCATGACCAAGCTGGCCCCGGATCGCGCCGCCGGTTTCATGATGGGGATCTGGTTTCTCTCCATCAGCATCGGCAACTGGCTCGCTGGTAAAGCCGCATCGCTATACAGCTCGATGCCGCTGCCGGTGCTGTTCGGCTCCGTGGCCGGGGTGACCATCGCCGCCGCCCTGGTGTTGGCGCTGCTGACCCGGCCGACCGTGCGCCTCATGTCGGGCGTAAAATAGCGCCCCGCTAATTCACGATAATCTCCGGCGACGACGCATCCAGGTGGACCAGGCCGCCGCGGTTTTGCGCAAACACCGCCACCGCGTAATGGTAGTGCCCGCGTTTCGCCTGTGGATCGAGTTGAATTGGATCGGTGCGCCACCTCGTCCCGTCCCAGGTGCCCTGAGCTTCCACTTGACCGAAAGGAGTGCCGTCCTTGAACGCCACCGCAAACGGCCCGAGTGCACATTCCCAGATCACGGGCTCGGTACTGTCCCGAGGGATATGCAGCCCGGAGGGACGATACGTGAAGTTGCCATGCTCATCGACATCGATCCAAATTCTTTGATCCGCCATGGTTGATTCTCCTTCCATCATGGTGGTTTCTTCTTCAGTGGTTGGTTTGGTTGCCGGTTGTCGAACTGGCGGGGGGGAGCGCCAGACGAAGAAAACGAGGGTCCTTGCGCAGCTCGCGGAGCTCCGGCGCGTGCAGGATTTCCGGGAGCGGGTAATGGTTCTTGACAGCCGCATTCAGCGCCGCCAACGCCCGGGTGCGGCGCCCCTCCTGTTCGCTGACCAGGGCTGCCTGGAAATGCACCGACCCCTCGGCGGGCGCCAGTTCCAGCGCCTGTGAGATTTCCGAATCGGCGCGCGCGCGATCGCCCAGGGCCGATTCCCACGTGGCCAGCTTCGCGCGGAGTTGTGCGTTGCGCGGGTTGATGTCGATCTCGCGTTCCATTAGTTCGACGGCATGCCGGTAAGTCGCCGGCGCCTTGCCCGCCAGCCCGGGCGTCCAGCGATAGGCATCCGCCAGGTTGCCCCACAGAGTGGAATAGGCCGGCGCCAGCGCGGTGGCTTTCTCGAATTGCGCGGCGGCTTCCGCGTAGCGGCCATCGAAGTAATAGAGTGAGCCGAGGTTGCTGCACCCCTCGGCGGTCGGCTCGATGGCCACCGATTTCTCCAGCTCCGCGGCGGCCTCCGCGTTGCGCCCCATCTTGAAATACAGGCCGGCAAGATTGCTGTGCGCCTTGGGACTGTTCGGAGTCAGTCGGATGACCTCCAGAAAGTACGGCTCCGCCTGGATCAGCCTTCCCGTGCGGAAATAGAAAACGCCAAGCTGCTTGACGCTCCACCAGTCGTCGTGCCGCAGCTCGATGGCTTTCTTATAGGTCCGCTCCGCGTCATTCAAGCGGCCGGTCTCTTCATAGGTCCTTCCCAGCTCGCGGTAGGCATCCGCGCTCAGCGCATCCAGCGCCAGCGCCGCGTGGAACTCGTCCTCGGCGAGTTCATATTCACCCTTGGCCGCCCGGATCATTCCCATGGTCACATGGGTGGACGCCGCATCGTCGCCCAGCGCCAGGGCGCGCGCGCAGCTCCGCGCGGCCGCATCGATCGCCTGCGGGTCCTTGATGGCGTCGTATTGACGCAGGTATGCCTGGGCCAGGTAGGCGTATGCCGCGGCGTAGTTGGGATCCATGGCCAGGGC
>JAJYLS010000465.1 GCA_021787555.1 Acidobacteriota bacterium
GCGGGCCCCCCGGACGTGATCGTCAAGGGGTCGCCGACAGTGCTGATCGGCGGGCTAATGGCGGCCAGGATGCTCGACCAGACAGCCCACGGCGGAATGATCGTGCAGGGCGATTTCACAGTGATGATCGGCGAATCGGGCGGGGGCGGAGGCGGCGCACCGGGCCCATGAAGTGAACCCCAAACGTGAGGCACCGAGTTCGTGGAGACCCGCGCGTACAGGCCCGCCCGCAACTTCACACAGCGACACTCCCGCCCATTTCGGCGGCGGACTCATAGACAGCGAGAAAGTCATCGGATTCGAGTTCGGGGTAGTCGTCGAGGATTTGCTGTTCGGCCATTCCGGCCGCAAGCCCGTTCAACACGTCCCAAACGGTGATCCGTAGGCCACGAATGCACGGCTGGCCCGACCGTTTACCGGGTCAGTTTACGATACAGGATATTGCTGGGAGGCCGGACATGAAAAGACCTAAGAGCTATGCGAGTGTTTGGGACGCAAGCGCCCCTCTCTGCCGCTTTGTCACTGACAGTCTGTCAGCCTGACAGCCCCGGCCCCCGCCCCGCCCCCGCATTTTCAGCCACTTAGCCCTTGGCCCCCGCCGTGCCTTATGGCCGTCCCGAAAGGAGCCACTTTATGGATATGTTGCTCATGGGAGCCTGCCTCGCCATGTTCGGCATCGCGGTTGCCTGCCTCGCCTTCGGCGCCGCCACCCGCGATGCCCGCCAGGCCCAGGCGTCCGCGCCCGCAATCGAAAAGGAGTTGGCCAAAGCCGCCGCTTCTCCCGCACACTTTTTCGTGAATGTTCCCGCGCCGGGCATCGCCGCGCGCCCAAGGGTCCCGATCGAGGTGCTCTTGCTGCAACTCGAAAACCACGTGCGCCTCGAACAGGCCGCCGCGGAGTGCTTCCTCGAAGCCCCCGACGCCGCGCGCCTGCGCAGCCGCACGACCTCGCCCTTGGTGAATTGGTCGATCAATTGAAAGGAAAATCATGCTTCAAGCAGACCTTTTGAGAGGACTGGCAGAGGATGAAGCCGAGCGCGTGCTGGCGCTTGGCAACCGCTTGGTGTTGACCGCGGGTGCGGTCCTATTCCAGCTCGGCGATACCGCCGATTGTATCTACCTTGTGGCGCGCGGCCGCCTCCGCCTCACCCTCCCCATTCAGGTGGCCAGCCGCGAAGAACGCGTCTTCGTCGAGGAACGCTCCGCCGGCCAGACCGTCGGCTGGTCCGGGCTGATTCCTCCCTATCGTTTTACGCTCACGGCCACCGCGCCCCTCGAAAGCGCGGTCATCGCCCTGGGCCGCGAAGCGCTCGGCCGTTACTTTTCAGAACATCCCGAAACCGGCTACAAGGTCACCCAGAACCTCGCCTCCGTCATCGGCCAGCGTTTGCAGATTTTCCAGACCATGTGGCTGCGCGAAATCGAGCGCATGGTGGAGCTGCGCTGTGCGTAAAGGCCAACCTCCGGTTCACCGCCGAGGTGCGGAGGCGCCGGGAAAGAACTGCTTTTGTGTTCCTCGGCGCCTCGGCACCTCGGCGGTGATTTTCTTGCTGTGTCTGTGCGGGGCGCTCCTGGCGACGAATGGAGTCCGGTCTCCTTCCGCCGCCACAACCGAAACCGCCGTGGCCGGCGAGCACATCGAGGTCCCCCCTCCGCCTTTCTCCGACGGCATCTTCCCCTGTTCCAACTGCCACGCCTCGATGAAGCCTAACCGCACCCGCCGGCAGCTCACGTTCATGCACACCGACATCGTCCTCAAACACGACGAAGCCCACCGCTGGTGCCTGGATTGCCATGACGCCGATAACCGCGACTTCCTGCACCTCGCCAGCGGCGAGCGCGTCTCCTTCGACGAGTCCTACCGCCTCTGCGGCCAGTGCCACGGCGAGAAGTATCGCGACTGGCGCGCCGGCGTGCACGGCCGCCGCGTCGGCTACTGGAACGGTCCCAAGGGCTACCTGCTCTGCGTCAACTGCCACAATCCGCACCAGCCGCGCTTCAAGGCCCTCGCGCCCAAACCCGCGCCGCACCGGCCCACCCGCCAAATGACACTGAACGAGGGACACTGATGGTAACCCGCCGCCTTTTCACCAAGACCGCCGTCGGCGCCGCTGCGGGCACGATCCTTACCGCCTGCGGCCCCAGGCGCCTCTACGAAGTTCCCCGCGACAAGCTCAAGCTGCGCATCGCCGAAATGGAGCGCAAGTACAAGGAGGAATACGGCAAGGACGTCCACGTCTCCGATGCCGGCCCCATCCCCGGCGTGCGGTTCGCGTATGCCCTGGATCTCTCCCGCTGCATCGGCTGCCGCCGCTGCGTCTATGCCTGCGTCGGCGAGAACAACCAGTCGCGCGACCCGCAGATCCAGTGGATCCGCGTCTTCCAGATGGAAAAGGACCGCGGCGTCGATTTCTCCCACTCCACCCCCTACTACCAGCCCGCCGACGTCCCTCAGGAGGGCCATTTCTATATCCCGGTGGCCTGCCAGCAGTGTGAGAATCCGGCCTGCACCAAGGTCTGCCCCACCGGCGCCACCTGGAAGGAAAAGGATGGCATCGTGGTCATCGATTACGACTGGTGCATCGGCTGCCGCTATTGCATGGCCGCCTGCCCCTACGGCGCGCGCCATTTCAATTGGACCGAGCCCGGCCTGCCGGTGAGCGACCTCAATACCAACACCCATTACCTGGGCAACCGGCCTCGGCCCAAGGGCGTGGTCGAAAAGTGCACCTTCTGCATCCAGCGCACGCGCGCCGGCCGCTACCCCGCCTGCGTCGAGGTCTGTCCCGTGGGAGCCCGCAAATTCGGCAACCTCCTCGATCCCAAGAGCGAAATCCGCTACATCATCGAAAACAAGCGCGTCCTCGTTCTCAAAGAGGAATTGAATACCGTACCGAGGTTCTTCTACTTTTATGCGACATAGTATTCGGTTGTTCGGCGGTTTCGCGCGCGGCAGCCTGAATCTGATCCTGCGCGGAAACCGCGCCTACTGGGCGTGGCTCGCTTTCTTGGGCGTGCTGATCGTCTCGGGGGTGCTCGCCTGGTTACGCCAGGTGCATTACGGCCTCGGCATCACCGCCATGCGCGACCAGGTGAGCTGGGGCTTCTACATCGGCAATTTCACGTTCCTCGTGGGCGTGGCCGCCGCCGCCGTCG
>JAJYLS010000466.1 GCA_021787555.1 Acidobacteriota bacterium
GCCGCCAGCGCCGCCCCCACCGCCCTGTAAAATCCGCCGGTGCGGCGCCAGGCCACCAGCCCCACCAGGCCGCAAAACAGCGTCAGCAGCAGAGCTTTGAGCAGCACCAGGCCGGTGTACCCGGCCCCGGCCCACGCCAGGTACATGGCGGCCTGCGCCAGCCACTCGTGCCGCAGGTTGAAATTGCGCGTGCGCTGCTCCCCCGGATAGGCGGGACCGCCGCGATAGGTCGTGTAGCAAAACGGGTCCGGCACCGGCAGCGCGTGGTGTTCCACGATGTACTGGCCGGTCTTGAGGTGCCACCACGCGTCCGTATCGCCCACCTCGGTGGAGAAGCGCGCCATCAGGTAGAAGGCCGCCAGCGCCAGAATCGCGGCGTAGAGCCACCGCGGAGTGGGCGTAGGCGCTTTGGCCGCAGCAGCCGGACGCGAAAGCGCACGGGCGCGGCTGGCAGACCGGGCAGGCATTTGGAATCACATTTTAACAAGGAGGCAGGAGGCAGAAGTCAGGAGTCAGAATGGAGGAGGCTATTTCAATGCCAGGAAGCCGCTGACGTTCTCCCACAACAGTTGCGGGAAGCTCTTGTCGAGATACGACCGGATCGAGACGTAGCATTCGTCGCACCGGTTCGTGCGCGTGAACTCGCGGATCATGCGCTCGCGATCCTCCAGCCGGTAGCGCTGGAATTGCATGGAGCACGGTTGCAGCGCGCCGCTCGCCGTCACCACCAGGAAGCGCATCCCCGCCGTGCATCCCGGCGTGCCGCCGTTGGCGAAATAGCGGCGCGTGGCCTCCAGCGTCGCCGGCGCGTTGACGATCCAGTTGGTCTTGTCCCGCCGCGCTTCCAGGCGGTCCAGTTCCGCATTGAGCCGCACAAGTTGCTCCGGCGAACCGGGGAAATAATCGCGGCAGCCGGTGCGGCGCGGCGAATAGGCGCTGTAGCACAGGTTCACGCCCCACGCGCGCGCATTGTCCGCGATGGCAGTGATCTCTCCCAGGTTCTCGCTGGTGATGCAACTGTTCAGCACGATATCGTCGTGTCCCAGCCTGGCCAGCCGCGGAATCAGATCTTCCAGGTGCCCGTACAGCCCCGGATAGCCGCGGAAATCGTCGTGGCGCCCGTCGGGAAAATCCAGGCTGACGGAAAACTGGTCGACCCCGGCTTCCCGCAGCTCCAGGTATTTTTGCTCGGTCATGAGCGACCAGTTGGAAACCAGGATGGTGTACGGGAGCTTCGTTCCGCCTTTGATCTGGCGCACGATTTCCACCACGTCCTCGCGCATCAGCGGTTCGCCGCCCGAGATCTGCACCACGCACGGCCGGAGCTCTTCCATGTACCGCCGATAGGCTGCCGGCGCCATGTTGTGCGATTCGTCGCGCGGTCCACCGTGGTCGCAATGCCGGCACCAGCAGGTGCACGCATCCGTGACCTCGAACGAGACGACAATGGGGCGTTGGGCGAGCCAGTTCAGCGACCCTCGCCCGATGATCCGGAGGGATTCCCGAAGAGGGACCTTTCGCAAACCGCGATGGTAACATGAAGCGTGACCGGGGACGCGGCCCTGATTCAGATCGTCGATGCGGCCATGGCCGAAGCCGCCCGCCGCGCCGGCCCATGGCTGGCCTGCCATCCCGGATGCGCCGGCTGCTGCATGGGCCCCTTCGCCATCACCCCGCTGGATGCCGCCCGCCTGCGCCGCGCCCTCACGGAACTGGATTCGAGCGACCCCGCCCGCGCCGCCCGCGTCCGCCGCCGCGCCCGCGAATCCGCCGCCCGCCTGGCGCGCGACTATCCCGGCGATACCGCCGCCCGCGTCCTCGCCGAAGAGTCCCCCGCGGAAGACGAGCCCTGCCCCGCCCTCGATCCCGAAACCCTCACCTGCGATCTCTACGCCGCGCGCCCCATCACCTGCCGCGCCTTCGGCCCGCCCGTCCGTTTCGGCGACGAATCGCTGGCCATTTGCGAGCTCTGCTTTCACGGCGCGACGGACGCCGAGATCGCCGCCTGCGAAGTGGCAATCGACCCCGGCAACCTCGAAGGCGAGCTACTGCGCGAATTCCCGCCACGCGATACCATCGTTGCTTTCGCGCTGGTGGAAGCAGAATGCCATCCAAATCAATCCTGACCCTGTTACCGGGTTTCCTCCTTTGCGGCTGTTATGCCTTACAAGGCCAACAACCGATAGCCGTTGAGCTTGACGCGACCCATTCCCGGGCCTTGCCGGCTAACTTCTTCGGAGCTAACTCCGGATACCAGAGAAATAGCTTCAACTGGGACGATCCTGCTTTTCAGAAAGCCCTGGGAAAGCTCACTTTTGTAAATACGCTGCGCTTCCCGGCGGGCACGCTGGCGAATTACTGGGACTGGAAGAGCGGAACCCTGCTCCTCAACTATAAAGATGGCTTCGGGCCCTCGAAAAACGCCTATCCCAGCCCGCTCAGCGAGCTCGCCAAGGAACTTGCCATCACGCACGCGATCCCGCTCTTCGTGCTGAACGTGCTCACCGACCCCACCTGCGTGGCGCCCGCCGGCGGTTACTGCGAGTATACGCCGGCCAGCCCCAATCTTCAGTACCAGTTAGAGATGCTGCACGCGGCGCGGGCCATGGGGCTCGACTTACAGTATCTCGAACTGGGAAATGAGTATTACTTGAGTAACACCGTGGGTTACAAGCCGGTCTATCCCGATCCCGCGGGCAGCGGCCAACCGCTGGCCGCGGTGCTTTACGGAAGGCTGGCAAGTAAGTGGATTGCCGCCATCAAGCGCGAGTACCCCCAGGCAAAGATCTCCGCCGTGGGCGTGCACCTGGATGGATCGCCGAATACCGACCCCCGGCGCTTGCACTGGCTTTCCGGCCTGTTCGACCCGGCCGAAAACTCCGCCGCCGTTGGGGGGAACGGGCAAGCCGCGCTCCAGGGCGCGGACGCGGTGACGCTGCACGTCTATCCGGCCGCCAACCTGCCGGCCGGGACGACTATCGACACGCGCACCGCCCGGGACCTGTTCGCGGAACCTTTCAAGCTGTGGGCCGCCGTGAAAGCCAACGACCGCTGGGGCTACATCAATCCCCATGGAAAGCTGGTGATTCCCGCCACATATTGGGACGCCAGGGATTTCGTCAACGGCGTGGCCCCCGTCAAGTCCGGCGATCT
>JAJYLS010000467.1 GCA_021787555.1 Acidobacteriota bacterium
TCGAGATCAAGGGGTTTACGGATGGGTACGGGGCCATCGAGCGGGCCATCGACCGGAACCAGATTCTCATGGGGCTGGTGATTCCGCGGCGGTATTCGGAGGACGTGCGGGCGGGGCGCCCGACGCCGGTGCAGATCCTACTGGACGGCAGCGATTCCAATACGGCCACGATTGCGATGGGGTATGCGGAAACGCTGGTGCGGAATTATTCGAACACGCTGCGGATGGCAGTGCTGAACCGGCGCGGCGGCGAGACAATCGCGCCGCCGGTGGATGCGCGGCTGCGGGTTTGGTACAACAGCTCGCTCGAATCGAAGAACTACGTGGTGCCGGGACTGATCGCGGTGATTCTGCAAATCGTCTCGGCGCTGCTGACCTCGCTGACCATCGCGCGGGAATGGGAGATGGGCACCATGGAGCAGTTGCTCTCGACGCCGGTGCGGCCGATGGAGATGGTGCTGGGAAAGATGATGGCGTATTTCGCGATCGGGGTGGCGGACGCGCTGGTCGTTCTGGTGTTGGGGCTGTTGGTCTTCCAGGTGCCACTGCGCGGGAGCGTCCTGATGCTGGCGGTTTCGGAAGGCGTGTTTCTGGTGGGAGTGCTGTTCTGGGGCGTGTTCGTTTCCGCCGTGGCCAAGACGCAGATGCAGGCATATCAGATGGGCGTGCTGAGCTCGTTCTTGCCGGCGTTTCTGCTGTCGGGATTCGTGTACTCGATCGAGAGCATGCCGCGGGTGATCCAGGTGGTGACGCGCATCATTCCGGCGCGGTACATCGTGACGATCATGAAAGGCGTGTTCCTGAAGGGCTTGGGATTCCGGATGCTGTGGGGCGAACTGGCGTTCCTGGCGCTCTACGCGGCGATTATTTTCGTGCTGGCGGCGAGGAAGGTGAACCAGAAGGTGGCGTAGCGTATGTGGGAACGGATTCGGGTGATTCTGCGGAAAGAGATGGTTACCACGCTGCGCGATCCGCGGCTGCGGATTCTGCTGTTCGTGCCGCCGATGATTCAGTTGATCGTGTTCGGCTTCGCGGTGAACCTGGACGTGGACCACGCGCGCATCGCGTGGATGGACATGGACCGGACGCCGCTGAGCCGCGACCTGCGCGCGCGCTTTGAAGGCTCGGGGCGCTTCGACGTGGTGGCGCTGCCCCACAACGAGCAGGAAGTACAGGAAGTGTTGGACCGGGGCGAAGCGCAGGCGGTGGTGCGGGTGCTGCCGAATTTCGAGCGCGACGTCGAGCGGCGGCGCCCGACCGAGGTGCAGGTGCTGGTGGACGGCACGAATTCCAATACGGCGTCGCTGATTTCCGGATATGCAGGAGAGGTAATCGCGGATTTTTCGAGCGGCCTGATGGCGGAACAGCAGAACGTGCGGGTGCTGACGCGCAGCCCGTCGGCCGCGGTGAGCTCGCTGGCGCCGCAGGTGGTCCCGCGGACGCGGGTGTGGTTCAACCCCGATCTTTACAGCCGCAACTACTTCGTTCCGGGCGTGGTGGCCAACATCATTATGATCGTGACGTTGATGTTGACGGCGCTGGCGATCGTGCGGGAGAAAGAGATCGGCACGATGGAGCAGTTGATGGTGACGCCGGTGCGGCCGATCGAGTTGATGCTGGGCAAGACACTGCCGTTCGCGGTGGTGGGGATGGTGGACGTGGCGATGATTTCGGCGGTAGCACTCGTGGTCTTCCACATTCCTTTTCACGGCAGCGCGGTGCTGCTGTTTTTCAGCGCGGCGCTGTTTCTGATGACGACGCTGGGCGCGGGGCTGCTGCTCTCGACGATTTCGCAGACCCAGCAGCAGGCCATGATGGCCAGCTTCTTTTTCCTGATGCCCGCGTTCATGCTGAGCGGCTTCGCGTTTCCTATCCGCAGCATGCCGGTGGCGGTGCAATACTTTACGTACCTGAACCCGCTGCGCTATTTCATCGAAATTTTGCGAGGCGTATTTCTGAAGGGGGTGGGAGTAGCGATCCTGTGGCCGCAGATGGCCGCGCTGGCGGTGTATGGGGTGGCGGTGCTGGCGCTGAGCACGGTGCGATTCCATAAGAAGCTGGATTGAAGCATTTTGCCGGCCTGCCATTTGACCCAACAGCCGATGTGGTCAGATGGGATCATGAGCGTCGGAAAAAATGGGACAGGCGGAGGGAGTGGATCGGGGCGGGGCGGCGGAAAATTGCGTCTGTCCGCTTTTTGGACTGCACGGGCAGGTCATTTCGCTGCGAGGTCGAGCAGGCGGGCGGCGGCATCGTCGCCGGCCGAGAGCGTGGCGTGAACGGTCATGTTGTCGCGGCGGACATCGGCGGACTGGAGCACCGCGGCGAGGTCCGGCTGGCGCACGGCGGCGGCGGCCAGGGAGAAGATGGCGCGCAGGTTTTCCTCGAAGACGCGGGCGCGGTCGGGCGTGCGGCAGAAACCGGTGAACTCGAAGGTGACCTGCCTGGCCAGGGTCAGGTCGGTGGCGGCGAATTCGGTTTCGTGGATCAGGCGGTTCAGGTTGGCGGCGTTGCCGGTGACCGGCAAGGTGGCGGCACCGCGGGCCACGATCCAGATGGTGCCGTTACCGGCATGCGCGAGCAGGTCCGTGGGGGCGGCACCGCCGGCCCGGTGCTGCGCGAGGGCCGCGCGGACCGCGGCCTGGCTGCCGCCGAGGGCCAACGTGCGATCCACCAGCACGGCGCCCGGAGGCGCCTGGGTGAAATTGCCGCGCGCAATTTCGACCAGGTACTTGCCGCTGACGGCGACCAGCACATAAGAGGCTTCGTGGAGCGGTGCGAGCATAGCGCCTGCGACGGGCGGGAGCTTTGGATAAAGCGGCGAGGCACGCAACCGGTCGAGGCGAACGCCGGCGACGGCGAGGGTGTCGGCGGGGAGGTACGACTCCATGCCGCCGGGCGCGCGGCGGGGGCCGCACCCGATGGCGAGCGCGGCAAAAGCCGCAAGGGCCGCGATGGCGGCGGCACGAGCGCCAGTCATGATTCCATGATGGCCTATTTCGCCGCCGCGATCCGGGATTCGTAACGGATGTTCACCTCTGATGTTCTGACGTAACCCCTGAGGAATTATCGGGTTAAGGGCGTTTTTGATCTCTAAAAGGTAGACATGCATAAAATGGCCCACCATGCTTGTATTTAAGATAATATTG
>JAJYLS010000120.1 GCA_021787555.1 Acidobacteriota bacterium
GTCGGTGCCCTCCGCGGCTCCTCCGCCTCCTCCGCCTCCGAAAAAAGTTGAAAAGCCTGTGACTCCGCAGCGCATCCGCGTCGGCGGCAACGTGCAACAGGCCAAGCTGGTCAGTCAGCCCCACCCCGTGTATCCGCCGCTGGCCAAACAGGCGCGCATTTCGGGAACGGTCGAGCTCAGCGCGATCATCGGAAAAGACGGGCACATCATGGATTTGAAAGTCGTCCGCGGGCACCCCTTACTGGTGCAGGCGGCGCTCGAAGCCGTAAGGCAGTGGGTTTACCAGCCGACGCTGCTGAACGGGGAGCCGGTGGAAGTGCAGACTACCATCGACGTCAATTTCACGTTGAGTCAGTAAACGCTACTTTTGTAGTACCCCGATCGTGCCTTGGCACGTCGGATAGAGAGAAGAATCACAATTCAACTCGCAGGAGAAAAAAAGAAGCATGTTACAAGTTTGGTCGCTTTATTTGCTACAAGAAGCTGCCACGCCGAAGTGGGACGTCATCAGCCTGTGGGGCCAAATGGGCTGGCTGGCGAGGTGCGTCGTCATCGCCCTGTTCTTCATGTCGGCGTACTCCATCGGCGTCATGATCGACCGGTTGATGGCGTACAGCGCTGCCCGGAAGCAATCGCGCGCATTCGCCCCGGCTGTAGCCGGAGCCCTGCGCGAGGGCAAGCTGGATGAAGCCGTAAAGATTGCGGACCGGTACAAGAAGAGCCACTTGGCGAAAGTCGTGGTGGCGGGCCTCCAGGAATTCCAGGCGCACCAGCTCAGCACCGAGATTCCGGGAGAAGAGATCGAGGCCTCAAAGCGGGCACTGGAGCGCGCGGAAGCTATCGTTCACGCGGAGCTGAAGCGCGGCGTCAGCGGACTGGCGACGATCGGATCCACTGCCCCGTTCGTGGGACTGTTCGGAACGGTCGCCGGCATCATCAACGCGTTCACCGGTATTTCGACGGAGAAGTCCACCGGCTTGGGCGCGGTTGCGGGCGGTATTTCGGAAGCCTTGGTGACCACCGCTGTCGGCTTGTTCGTGGCCATTCCCGCGGTCTGGATGTTCAACTACTTCACCAACAAGATCGAAGCTTTCGACGTGGAGATGGCGAACTCGAGCTCCGAGTTGGTGGACTATTTCCTGAAGCGGTCGCAGCGCGGCGCGGGCGCCCGGCAGTAGCCGTTTCGGCGAGTTGAATGTTGGATAAGGTAGGGGCTTGGGGGGCCGCCGGACTGGCCCCTCAACCGCCCTACCCGGAGACACACGATGGCCGAAAAAAAGAAATCCGAAATCGGAAAAGCTAAGGCGCCGCCACCCATGGCGGACATCAACGTCACGCCCATGGTGGACGTGATGCTGGTGATGCTCATCATCTTCATGGTGATCACGCCCATGTTGTCCAAGGGCGTGAGCGTGGATTTCGCGCAAACGCATAACCCCATTCCCATGCCCGACGCGGAGAAAAGCGACGCAATCGTGGTCGCCGTGACCCACGATGGGAAGACCTATCTGAACACTACCCAGATGCCGCCCGAGGACTTGCCCCCCAAAATTAAGGACCTCCTGGCGAACCGGCTGGATAAGACCGTGTTCCTCAAAGCGGACCGGCGGGCGATGTATGGCCGCGTGGTGGAGGTGGTGGACAATCTGCGGGCTGCGGGTGTGGACCAGTTGGGCCTATGGACGGAACAAGTGCAGCAGAAGGGAAAACCCGCAACCCCGGTCTCCGCGCCGGGAGGCACGGGACAATAAAGTTGTGAGTTATGAGTCGTGAGTTATAACTAAGACTCAAAACCGAGGACTTTTTACAAGGAGCAATTCTATGGGAATGGCAGTTGGCGGACAAGGCGGTGTGAAATCCGACATCAACATGACCCCCATGATCGACGTGTTGCTGGTGCTGATCATCATCTTCATGGTGATCGTGCCCACCACGCCCATGGGCCTCGACGCGCTGATTCCGCAGCCTCCGCCGCCGAACCAGCCGCCGAACCAGTCGGATCAGCGCACGGTGGTGATTGTGATCGACAAAGACCGCAACATCAAGATCAACGAAGAGCCCACGGACGTGAACCGGCTGGGGCCACGGCTGGAAGAGATCTTCAAAACGCGCGCCGAGCGCGTGGTGTTCGTGAAGGCCGATCCTGGTCTGGAGTATCAGTATGTGGCGGCGGCCATCGATATCGCGCATGGGGCGGGCATAGACAAAGTAGGGCTGATGACCGCCAAGGTGGAGGCCGGACAGTAGATGCGTAAACTGGTGTGGTGCGGGGCGGTAGCGGCACTCGCGCTCGTCGCAGCGGGCTGTGCCAAGCTCCAGTCGCGCGACAGCCTCAATAAAGGCGTCCAGGCCTTCAAGAGCGCGCAATATCCGGAAGCGGTCGAGGATTTCAAGAAGGCGGTTGAACTCGACCCCAACTTCCCCACCGCGCGCCTGTACCTGGCGACGGCCTACATGCAGCAGTATATTCCCGGGGCGGAGTCGCCCGAGAATGTCCAGATGGCGGAAGCGGCGCACGAGCAGTTCCAGAAGGTCCTGGATCAGGACCCCAAGAACACGGTGGCGCTCGCTTCCATCGCTTCGCTCTACCTCAACGAGAAGAAGTGGGACGATTCGCAGCGCTGGTACGAGAAACTCATCGCCGTCGATCCCAATAACAAGGATGCCTACTACAGCCTGGGCTTCATCGCCTGGTCGAAGTGGTATCCCGCTTATGGGACGGCGCGGGCCAACCTGGGAATGAAGCAGGAAGACCCGGGCCCCATCAAAGACAAGAAGGTCAAGGAAGATCTGAAGGCCAAGTACGGTCCGGTCATCGATGCCGGCTTGCAGTCGCTGGACAAGGCCCTGCAGATTGACCCGCAGTATGACGACGCCATGGCGTACGAGAACCTGCTGATCCGGGAGCGTGCCGACCTGATGGACACCAAGGACCAGTACGAAGCGCAGATCAAAATCGCCAACGACTGGGTCGACAAAGCCCTGGCGACCAAGAAGGCGAAGGCCGAAAAGAAGGGCGGTCCGGGCGGAATCGTCGCCGATCAGAAGTAAGCAGTTTTCAGTTTTCAGTTGCCAGTTGTCAGTTCCTACTGATGACTGACAACTGATTACTGATTGCTAACGACCAACAACTGGTTTCCTACCCCCAAAACCCCAGGTACATTTTTTGCCCGTGCGCCGGCCAGAGCTTTGTCTGCCTTTGCCACCACCGAGCCAACCAGAATGACCCGCCCGTTTGCCACCACAATATGGATCGGTGGTATGGCTGCCAGCGCGTAGCGCTGAAGCGCGGGGTAGCCGTAGACGGCGCGGTATTCGGCAAGGCGAATGCGGTCGTCCTCCGGCGAAAGCGGCAGCACCCGGATGCGGTTCTCCACCTGCTCCACGCCATCGATATGCCTCACCACGATTCCGGCGTCGCGCTTGAGCGTGGGACGCGTGACTGCGCCCGACAGCCTGACCATGGCGCCGTGCGCGCCCGGGCTCGCGGTGTATTCCAGGTTGTCGAAAACTCCGTAGTACGGCAGTTCGGCCAGCACGTGCGCAATCTCAATGGAGAGAGCGCTCTCACCCGTGGCATCGGCCGGGAGCGGCAGCGCGGCCACATTCACTTGCGCGGCCAGCGGCAGCGCCAGCCCAGCCATGGCGAGCAGAACTCGCATGAGGACCTCCTCATGGCGAACATTGCAATCCGTGTGCCATCAACCGGCGAACCGCCGCGTCATTTGCATGATGCGCGGATTGTTGAGCACGCTGCCCGTGCGACTCACCGGGCGGCTGCGTCTTCGGGGAGATGCCTGTAATAGCCGCGATAAATATCCACCGGGTCCTCGTACCGGACCAGCGCATCGTTCTCGCGTACGAAGCCGTCCACTAATCCCCGGAGCGTTTCCAGCGTCTCCTTGTGCGCCGGGTCCGCAGCCAGGTTGTGCACCTCGTCGCGGTCGGACCGCAGGTCGAACAGCTCTTCAATCGGCTTGACCGGAGAGGCAAATAGCGCCTGCGCCGCGTCCAGCTTTCCCTCTTTGGCCCATTCCTTCACCAGGTTCCAGGTGGGATAGTTAGCTTCCTTATATGGGTTGTGCTGCATGTAAGGAATCGCCGGGAAGTAATTGCGGATATATTTGAACTGTTTGGTTCGTACCGCGCGCATGCGGTCGATCGAGATATCCATGCGGTCCCGGGCAACGAACACATGCGGCCGGGGCTTGTAATCCGGACCGAACACGTCCTGTCCCTGCATGGCGCCGGCTGGGCGCTGAATCCTGGCAAAGCCCAGCATGGTGGGCGCAAGATCGATGGCGGAGATGAGGTCTTCGTTCACCGTGCCCGCGCCGCGCCCGTCGGGGAAGCGGACCATCAGCGGAATATGGATGCCGCCGTCGTAGACGAACTGCTTGCCGCGGAACAGCGGGCCATGATCGCTGGACATCACCACGACGGTGTTCTCCGCCAGGCCGTCGCGCTCCAGCCGGGCCAGAAGCTGCCCTACGTAGCCGTCGGAAAGGTGGATGGCGTCCAGGTAGTTGGCATATTCGTCGCGCGCAATCGGGCTGTCGGGATAATACGAAGCCAGCTTCACTTGGTTGGGGTCCACCAACTCGGATTTGGGCTGCTCGCGCGCGACCTTCCATCCCGGGCCCTTATGGGTTTCAATGATGGTGATGTGCGCGAAGAAGGGCTGCCCGGGCTTGCGCTGGTTCCAATCGGTGCCGTCGAAGAATTCTTGCCGGTCGGGGGTATTGAGAAGGAAATTCAAGTCGATCTTCCCCGAGCCCGCGGCGCCGTGCAGTCCGTTACTGCGCTTAACCGGCTGCAGGTTGCAAGTGAAGTAGCCGGCATCGCGAAACCACTCGCTGATGTGCCGCACCGGCGGCGGGAGCGGCCGCTTGTTCCATTGCCACGTGCGGTGCTGATGCGCGCCGATCCTGGTCTGGTAGTTTCCGCTCATGAGCGCCGACCGGCTGGCCGAGCACACAGGACCGCAGGTATAGGCGTTCGTGAATCGGATCGCCTGCTTCGCAAACCGGTCGAGGTGCGGCGTGCGGATGAGCGGCTCGCCGTAACAGGCCATGTTCGGCCCGATATCCTCCTGGATCACATAAAGAACATTCGGCCGCGTAACGGCAGCCGCAGCTCCGCGCGCCGCTACCAGCGCGCTTCCGCCAGCCAAAAATCCGCGCCTCGACACTTCCATGAAGCGAACCTCCAAGGCACAGCATAACCCGCGTTCAGCACGGCGTGGGTGTCGGGAGGAAAGCGCCCCCTGGGCGCCGGCAGGCATTCGCTCAGCCAATATGGTATGTTATGGCTGAATGGATTTCGTGCCACAGCTCGCAACCGATTCGGAGGTGCCGCTTTACCGGCAGCTCTACGCGCAGATCGCGGGCAAAATTCGCTCGGGCGAATGGCCTCCTGGCCAGCGGCTGCCAGCCACCCGCGAATTGGCCGGGCAGCTTGGCCTGAATCGCGGGACCGTTGCCGCTGCCTACGAGGCTCTTGAATCCGAAGGACTTATCGCCGGCCAGGTGGGGCGGGGAAGTTTTGTCGCCCGGCCGGCGGCGAGCCCCGGCGTCCAATGGACCGCGCTTCTCGACCGTGCTGAGCCGCCATTGCCGGCCGCCGTCCATGGATTGGCTGGTAGTGGCATCAGCTTCATGACTTCGCGTCCGTCGAGCGGTCTTTTTCCCCTCGATGATTTCCGTTCCGCCGCGGAGGCGGTGCTGGCACGTGCCGACCTCGCCGACATCTTGCAACTCGGCTCGCCCAGCGGCTACGAGCCGCTACGGCGATATCTGCTCAAGAAAGCGCGCAGCGAGGGTGTTGCCGGCCAGGCCGACGATCTCATCGTCACCAACGGCTGCCAGCAGGCGCTTGATCTCATTGGCCGCGTGCTGCTGCGCGCGGGCGACGCCGTGGCTGTCGAAGATCCGATTTATCCGGGCCTGAAGAGCCTGCTTGCCGGCATGGGCGTTCGGCTGTGCGGGATCGCGGTGGGCGCGGATGGGGTCGACCCCGCACAGGCAGCGCGTATTTTCGAGCGCGAGCGGCAGCGGTTGCTCATCGTCACCCCCAATTTCCAGAATCCGACGGGCGCCACGCTGCCGCTGGCCGGGCGCCGCGCGCTGCTCGACGCCGCCGGCCGCGCCGGGGTTCCGGTCATCGAAAACGACCCCTACGGCGACCTGCGCTATTCCGGCGAGCCGCTCGCTCCCCTCAAGCAACTGGACGAGCACGGCGGCACCGTGCTGCTGCGCAGTTTTTCGAAGATCAGTTTTCCGGGCCTGCGCGTGGGATGGGCGCTCGGGCCCAAACCGCTCATCGACCGTCTGCGTCATGCCAAGGAGAGTGCGGATTTACATACCGACCAGCTTTCGCAGGCGGTGCTGCTGGAGTTCGCGGAATCGGGCCGCCTGGAGGCGCACCGCGCACGCGTGTTGAAGGCCGGAGCAGAGCGTCTGGCTGCGACCCTCGAAGGATGCCGCCGCTGGTTTCCGGAAGGCACGCGCTGGACCAAGCCGGAAGGCGGCATGAACGTTTGGGTTCGGCTGCCGGACTTGCTGGATGCGGGCGAACTGCTGGCGCGCGCGCGCCGGGAGGGCGTGACCTATTTGCCGGGGCGCTATTTCGCCGTCGTGCGGGCGGAGGGTGGCGCGCTGCGGCTGAGTTTTGCGGGTCTGGAGCCGGAGGAGATCCGGCGGGGCCTGGAAATCCTGGGTGGGATTTTTAAGGGAGAGTTGAGGCGGAGCGCGAACCTCGATACCGCGCCCGCGATGGTATAAGGAGAGAACCATGTTTCAGTTTTCCAGTGAGCAGTTTCGAGTGAAGGTCGGGCTGGCGGAGATGCTCAAGGGCGGCGTCATCATGGACGTCACCAACGCCGAGCAGGCCAAGATCGCCGAAGACGCGGGTGCCTCCGCCGTGATGGCGCTGGAGCGCGTGCCGGCGGATATCCGCAAGGAAGGCGGCGTGGCGCGCATGGCCAGCATCGCCAAGATCGAAGAGATCATGCGCACGGTCACGATTCCGGTGATGGCCAAGGCGCGCATCGGCCATTTCATGGAGGCGCGCATTCTGGAAGCGCTGGGCGTGGATTACATCGACGAGAGCGAAGTGCTCACGCCCGCCGACGAGGAGCACCACATCGACAAGAACCCGTTCAAGGTGCCGTTCGTGTGCGGCGCGCGCAACCTGGGCGAGGCGCTGCGGCGCATCGTCGAGGGCGCGGCCATGATCCGCACCAAGGGCGAAGCCGGATCGGGGAATATTGTCGAGGCGGTGCGGCATATCCGCACCATCGTCAAAGAGATGAAGCAACTCACCGTGCTCGGCAAGGAAGAACTGGTGCACGAGGCGAAGAATCTCCAGGCACCGCTCGAACTGGTGGAGTGGGTGGCGGAGCACGGCAAGCTGCCGGTGCCGAATTTCTCGGCCGGCGGAATCGCCACGCCCGCCGACGCGGCGCTGATGATGCAGCTCGGCGCCGAGGCGGTGTTCGTCGGCTCGGGGATTTTCAAATCGGCCGATCCGCCGGCGCGCGCGAAGGCCATCGTGCAGGCGGCCAAAAACTACGACAATCCCGAGCAGCTTCTGGAGGCCAGCCGCGCGCTGGGCGAAGCCATGCCGGGCCTGGACATCGCGAAGATGCCGGAATCCGAGCTGCTGCAAACCCGCGGCTGGTAGCTGGCTGGCTTCGCTTCGCGGGTTGGGGGCCACGGGCTGGGGGCCGGGGAACGGTATGAAGAAAGTTGGAGTGCTGGCATTGCAGGGGGATTTCGCGGCGCACGGCGCGGCGCTGGAGCGCGCCGGGGCCGAGGTGGTGTACGTGCGCCATCCCGAGCAACTCGCGGACCTCGACGGCCTGGTGATTCCGGGCGGCGAAAGCACCACCATGCTCAAGCTGCTGGGCTTCGAGGGCTGGATGAATCAGTTGGCGGCGTTCGGCCGGCGCAAGCCGATGTTCGGCACCTGCGCCGGCGCCATCCTCATGGCGCGCGAGGTGAAGGCGCCACACCAGCCGAGCCTCGGGCTGATGGATATCGAGGTCGAGCGCAACGCCTACGGCCGGCAGAGCGAAAGCCGCGTGGCCGAAATTCAACCCGAGCGCGAATTCCAGCAGCGCACCGCACCCGGCAAGCTGGAAGCCGTGTTCATCCGCGCGCCGATCATCCGCAAGGTGAGCGGTGGCGCGCGCGTGCTGGCGCGCTATGATGGCGATCCCGTGCTGGTGGAGCAGGGGCCGCATCTCGTGGCCACGTTCCATCCCGAGCTCACCGCCGATTCGCGTGTTCATTCCCTTTTCCTGGAGAAGCTGTGAATCCGGCTCAGAAGCGAGTGCTGTTCGTCTGTTACGGAAACGCGTGCCGCAGCCAGATGGCCGAAGCCTTCGCGCGCACGTACGGCTCGGACGTGATGGTGCCGGCGAGCGCCGGGGTGAATCCCGCGATGCGCGTCGCGCCCGACACCGTGCGGGCCATGGCGGAAAAAAATATCGATTTGCGCGACCATTTCCCCAAGGGCATCCGGAACCTGGGCCGCGCGCAGTTCGACCTGGTGATCAACATGAGCGGCGAGGCGCTGCCGGAAAGCGTCGGGCCGAACATTCTCGCCTGGGACATTCCGGACCCCATTATTGTGGGTTACGACGAGCACTGCGAGATCCGCGACCAGATCGAGCGAATGGTGATGCAGCTCGTGCTGGACCTGCGGCGCGATCAGCGGCAGTCGCCTCTTCGGCCCGGCCGCGTGTGATCGGGAGAACGCTGGGCGCAAACAGGCGCTAACGCGACCGGCGCCACCATTGGCCACCGGCTTGCATCGCATTCCACGAGGAGGACAATCATGGCCAATCTCGATGGAATGCGCGTTGCCATCATCGCGCTGGATGGGTTCGAGGAGGTGGAACTGACCGAACCAAAGAAGGCGCTGGAGCAGGCCGGCGCCAAGGTGGACGTGATTTCGCAAAATGCCGGCGAAATCCAGGGGTTCCGCCATCATGATAAGGCCGGAAAGGTCAAAGTGGACAAGACGCTGGACGGCGCGCGGCCGGACGAATATGATGCGCTCTTGCTTCCCGGCGGCGCTCTGAATGCGGACGAGGCCCGCATGAATCCGCAAATCCGCCAGTTCATCCGCGAGATGCACCGGGCGGAGAAGCCGATGGCGGTCATCTGCCACGCTCCCTGGGAGCTGATTTCCGCGGAGGCAGTGCGCGGCCGCAAGCTGACCAGTTGGCCCACCATCCAGGACGATCTCCGGAATGCCGGCGCCGAGTGGGTGGACCGCGAGTGCGTGGTGGATCAGAACCTGGTCACCAGCCGCGGCCCGCAGGATTTGCCGGCGTTCAATCGGGAGATGGTCGCGCTGTTCGGGCGCGTACCGGTCGAATCGCGCCTCTGATATGGCGCGGGAGAATCCAGGTGTCGAGCCCGTAAGTTGGCGATCGGTCTGGGATTTGATTAAAGGGACGGTGTCCAAATGGAATCAGATCGATGCTCCCCGCCTGGGCGCCGCCCTGGCCTTTTATACTCTCCTTTGCATCACGCCTGTGCTGGTGATTTGCATCGCCATTGCGGGCCTGGTGTTCGGACGAGAAGCGGCCGAGGGGCACATTGCGTCGCAACTCCAGCAGTTAGTCGGTTATCAAGGCGGGAACGCGATCCAGGCCCTGATCATCAACGCGCGCCATACCGCGGCCGGGATCGCCGCCTCGGGTATCGGTGTCCTGGTTCTCCTGTTCGGCGCCTCGAGCTTTTTTGGCGAGCTGCGCGATGCGCTGAACCTGATCTGGGGAGTGGACACGTCCAACCCCAGCGGCCTGATGGGGCTGATCCGCTACCGTTTTATTTCTTTCGCCATGGTGCTGGGAATCGGCTTTCTGCTGCTGGTTTCGCTGGTGTTCAGCGCCGCCATTGCCGCCGCCGGAACATTCTTCAGCCGGCATCTTCCGGCGTCTGAGGTGCTGCTGCACATCGCCGGCATCTTAGGGTCGTCTCTGATGATTACCGTTCTGTTCGCGCTGCTGTACAAAGTAATTCCCGAGATTCATATCGAATGGCGGGATGTGTGGATCGGCGCGGCGGTGACCTCGCTGCTGTTTTCCATGGGCAAGACGCTGATCGGCCTCTATCTGGGGAAGGCCAGCTTCGGGTCGGAATACGGCGCCGCGGGCTCGCTGGTGGTGTTCATCATCTGGGTGTACTATTCGGCGCAGGTGTTCTTCATGGGTGCGGAATTCACCCATGGCTTCGCGGAGCGCCACGGATCGCGCGCGCACATGCGGAAGCATCCGCAAACGGTGCGGCCGCGCGAGGTGGTGTAACGTGAAAAACTGCTCCATTCCCCATGAACCCGGTTCCGGTTTGCACGCTTTGGAACTGCTCCGCGGCCGAAACGGATTTATGGTTGTAGAGGCATCCAACGTTAGTGGAGGACAATCCTCATGGAGATCATCTCTCATCATAAGCACGCCATCAATATCAGCCACACGGAGCGGATCGTTTCGGCGGTCGGCGGCGGCCTGCTGACCGCGGCCGGCCTGTTCTCGGTGCGCCGCCGCCCCGGCACCGGCATCGGGGCAGCGCTGGCGGGCGGCGACCTGCTGCGGCGCGCCATCACCGGCCATTCGTATTTTTACGAGGCCGCCGGGATTCGCACGGCGCCTCTGGGACAAGGCGCCGAAACCACCAGCGTGCCCTATGAACTCGGGATCCGCGTGGACGAGTCCATCACCATCGGCAAGCCCCGCCCCGAAGTTTTCCGGTTCTGGGGCGAGCTGGAAAATCTGGCGCGCTTCATGAAGCACGTGAAATCGGTGCGGCATGTAGCCGGCACTCGCTCGCATTGGGTGGTCAAAGCGCCGGCGGGCCGCACGGTGGAGTGGGACGCGGTGGTGCACAACCTGATCGAAAAGGAGCTGATTGCCTGGCGCTCGCTTCCGGGCTCGGCTGTCAACAGCGCCGGCTCGGTGCGCTTCAAGGATGCTCCCGGCGATCGCGGCACGGAAGTCCGGATCGAACTCCAGTACGATCCGCCGGCCGGCATGTTCGGCGCCGCCCTGGCCCTGCTTTGGGGCGAAGAACCCAGCCAGCAGATTCGCGACGACCTGCACCGGCTGAAGCAGATCCTGGAAGC
The DNA here is from genome assembly GCA_021787555.1 of Acidobacteriota bacterium. GTDB lineage: Bacteria > Acidobacteriota > Terriglobia > Bryobacterales > Bryobacteraceae > JAJYLS01. Next base: position 11,134 of record JAJYLS010000120.1, read on the forward strand.
CGGTGAGGTCATCGCCACCGAAGGGCAAGCCTCCGGGCGCGCGCCTCACCTGGCCAGGCCCGCGCTGGACGAGGTGTTGGAGGCCTCCCAGGAATCGTTCCCGGCGAGCGATGCGCCAAGTTATACGCATTGAGGCACATGGAGGAGCAATCATGAACGCTGTTTGCTGGCATGGCACGCACGACGTGCGTGTGAAGAGCGTCCCCGAGCCGACCCTGCTCAATCATCACGACGCTCTCATCAAAATTACCCTGACCGCGATCTGCGGCTCGGACCTGCACATCTACGACGGCCGTATTCCCATGATGAAGAAGGGCGACATCCTCGGCCACGAATTCATGGGCGAGGTGGTGGAGGTGGGCCGCGAGGTGCGCAATCTGAAATCCGGCGATCGCGTGGTGGTGCCGTTCACCATCTGCTGCGGACGCTGCTTTTATTGCCGGCGCCAGCTCTGGTCGCTGTGCGATAACACCAACCCCAACGCCGCCGCGAGCGAGCGTATGTACGGATACACGACCGCGGGACTGTTCGGCTACTCGCACGTCTTCGGCGGTTTCGCGGGCGGCCAGGCGCAGTATGCGCGTGTGCCCTACGCCGACGTTGGCCCGCTGAAAATTCCCGAGGGACTCCGCGACGACCAGGTTCTGTTCCTTTCGGACATCTTTCCCACCGGCTACCAGGCGGCGGAAAACTGCTCTATCCAGCCCGGCGATACGGTGGCCGTGTGGGGCTGCGGGCCGGTGGGCCAGCTCGCCATCCGGTCAGCCTACCTGTTGGGGGCGGAGCGGGTGATCGCGCTCGATCACGTGCCCGCCCGCCTGAAGCTGGCGCGCAAGGGCAAGGCGGAGGTGCTCGACTTCGATAACATCGACGTGGTGGAGGATCTGAAAGAGCTGACCGGCGGGCGCGGTCCGGATGCGTGTATCGACGCCGTCGGGATGGAGGCGCACGGCGCGGCGCTCGACACCATCTACGACCGCGCCAAGCAGGCCGTGCGCCTGGAGACCGACCGGCCGCACGCGCTGCGCCAGGCCATTCAGGCCTGCCGTCCCGGCGGCACGGTCTCGATTCCCGGCGTGTATGGCGGCCTGATCGACAAATTCCCCATCGGCGCCGCGTTCGCCAAAGGCCTCACCTTCAAGATGGGCCAGACGCACATGCTCAAGTACATGAAGCCGCTGCTCGAGCGCATCGAGCGCGGCGAAATCGATCCCAGCTTTCTCATCACCCACCGCTTCCATTTGAGCGAGGCGCCTGAGGCTTACAAGCTGTTCCGGTACCAGCAGGAGGATTGCATCAAGGTGGTGATGAATCCGAACTAAGAGAGTTAAGGAGTTGGGAGTTGAGAATGCGTGGTCGTGAACTGTTGATCGTTGCCGCGGGAGCCGGCGCCGGATTGGCCATTGGCGCGGCGCTTAGCCGGCGGAATGGAGAGGCGGAACGCGTGCTCAGCGCGCCCGCCAATGTGCTGGCCCGTTTCCACGGGCTGTTCCCCGGCGTCACGGGCGACCTCATGGGACTGGTGGCGAAATACCTGCTGCCCTAGGGCAAGGACCAGCAGGGGCGCCGTGGGCGCGACACGCGATCGCTCGAATCGCCGCTGCTCTCCGCGGCCGCATCTCTCGGCCGCGCCGCAGCGCGCCGGTTCCCGCAACCGGTTTAGCTTTTCGTTGGCAATCGCACATCGGGCGGGCAGTTGCTGCCCACACGTGGGGAGGAAATATGATCCTGCTACTAATTCTGCTGATTCTCCTGCTGATTGCCGCCGCTCCTGCGTGGCCTTACAGCCGGGGCTGGGGTTATTATCCCAGCGGCGGTTTGAGCCTGGTTATTTTGATCCTGGTGATTCTGTTGTTGATGGGGCGGATATAGATGGAGTCAGGAGACAGGAGTCAGAAGACAGAATGGCGAGCGTGCTCCGATTCTGGCTCCTGACTCCTGACTGCTGAATTCTCTCTCCTGTGTTACCGTAATGAGGGTGAAACGCCGCCACTTTCTCACCGCTACCGGCGCCGCGCTGGCCGTTCCGGCCGCCGCCGATCCGACCGGCAATGCCTGGTATCAGCTCCACTTTTTTTTCCTGCGAAACGGCCCGCAGGTCGAGCGCACCACCGCGTATTTGAAAGATGTCTGGCTGCCGGCGACGCGCCGCAACGGCATCGGGCCAGTGGGTTTTTTCAGCCCGGTGATCGGCGAACGCGCTCCGTTCATTCTGTCGCTGGCGAGCGTGCCTTCCTGGACCGCGCTCGAGACCGCGCATAGCAAACTCGCGGCCGACAAGGAATTTCTCAAGGGCCGGGACGAATATGACGACCCTGCCAATCCGCCGTATGTCCGCATGGAAAGCGGGTTGCTGCGCGCGTTCGACGGCATGCCGGCGCTCGAAACGCCGCCCACGGAGGGCCAGCCCGCTGCGCGCATTTTTGAGATGCGCTCGTACGAATCGCCCAACGAAAAAGCCGGCGCGCGCAAGATCAAGATGTTCAACGACGCGGAGATGGGGATCTTCCGTCGGCTGGGCATGCGCCCGGTGTTTTTCGGCCAGGCGGTCACCGGCTCGGACCTGCCCAAGCTCACCTACATGCTGGCTTTCGACAACCTGGCCGCGCGCGAGCGTTTGTGGGCCGAATTCGGCGCCGATCCGGAATGGCGCAAGCTGCGCGCGCAGCCGGGGCTCAGCGACGCGGAGATCGTCTCAAACATTTCGAATGCGATTCTGCGGCCGCTGCCGTTCTCACCGATCCGATAGGCCCACCTTGTAACCTTCCCAGCGTGCCACCACCGCGCTGGCCAGGCAGTTGCCGAGCACGTTGGTGGCGGTGCGGCCCATGTCGAGCAGCGCGTCCACGCCCAGCAGCACGGCAGCGCCTTCCATCGGCAGGTGAAACGTGGTGAGCGTCCCGGCCAGGATCACCAGCGCCGCGCGCGGTACGCCCGCAACGCCCTTGCTGGTCAGCATGAGCGTGAGCATCATGAGCAACTGGTCGCCGATCGAAAAGTGGATGCCCGCAGCCTGCGCCACGAACACCGACGCCAGCGAAAGATACAGCGCGCTGCCTACCAGGTTGAAACTGTAGCCGGTGGGAATTACGAAACCGACGATGTGCTTGGGCACCCCGAAGCGCTCCATGTTTTCGAGCGCCAGCGGCAGCGCGGCTTCGCTCGAGGCCGTCGAGAAGCCGATGAGAAACGGCTCGCGCGCCGCACGATAAAACGCTCCCATAGGGATGCGGAAGATCGCCAGGCCGGGCGCCAGAATGAACAGGATGCACAGCACCACGCAGGCATACATGGTGACGATGAGGGTGCCCAGGCCGAACAGCACGCCCGCCCCCTTGCTCCCGACCACCACCGCCAGCGCGGCGCCCACGCCCAGCGGCGCGGTGTACATGACGTAGCGCGTGAAGCGGAACATCACCTCCGCGAGCGAGGCGCAGAACTTCATTACCGGCTCGGCGCGGTCGCCGATGGCCGCGCAGGCGGCGCCGAACAGGAAGGCGAAGACCACGATCTGCAAGGCGTCGTTGCGCGCCAGGGCGTCGAAGATGCTCGTGGGAAATATGGTCTCGATGCGGAAGCCTGTGTGCGCGTGGGGCGCGATCTCCGCCGCGGAGGCCGTAATGGGTACGCCCGCGCCGGGATGCACCAGGTTCACGGCCGCCAGCCCCAGCAGGAGCGCCAGCGTGGTGACGATCTCAAAATAAAAAATTGACTTCAGGCCGATGCGGCCCATCTGCTTGAGGTCGCCGCTGTTGCCGATGCCGGTGACCAGCGTCGCGAACAGCAGCGGCGCCACGATCGAGCGGATCAGCCGCAGAAAAATATTGCTGATGGGGCCGAGTTTGCTCGCCACGCCCGGGGCCGCGATCCCCAGCGCCACTCCCGCGGCCATGCCAATGAAGATCCAGGCCGTGAGCGAGAGCCGCTTCATTGCTCGTATCACTTCGGCTTGCGCCTCATCGCTCGCCCCACTTCAACTTTTCCCGCAGCACGTCGAAGAACATCATGCGCGGCGGCCGGATCAGGCGCAGCGCGTATTGCGAGCTGCGGCACAGCACTTGGTCGCCCTCGTGCACCGGCTGCCCGACCTGCCCATCGATCGTCAGAAAGATGCCCGGCCCGCGCGACACGACCCGCACCACGCTCGTCTCCGGCACGATCACCGGGCGATTGGTCAGCATGTGCGGGCAGATGGGCGTGAGGCAGATGGCCGGCACGGACGGAAAGATGATCGGCCCGCCGGCGGAAAGCGAGTACGCGGTCGAGCCCGTGGGCGTGGAGATGATCAGGCCGTCGGCCTTGTACCCGCAGACGAACTGCGTGTCCACGTAGGCGTCGAAATCGATCATGCGCGCGAGCGCCGATTTGGTCAGCACCGCGTCGTTGAGCGAGTCGTGCGAGGCCACCACCTCGCCGTTGCGCACCAGTTCGGTGGAGAGCAGTTTGCGCTTGGCGATGCGATGCTCGCCGCAGAAGGCGCGTTCCAGTTCCGGATACAGCTCGTCGACGGTGATGGCGGTGAGAAAGCCGAGGCCGCCCAAG
>JAJYLS010000121.1 GCA_021787555.1 Acidobacteriota bacterium
CGATCTCTGAGCGGACCGGACCCGCTCCAACGCCTCCGCCGCCTTGCCCGGCGCCCCCGACTCCCGGTAGCAGAACATGAGCAGGTAATCCTGAATGCGGTAATCGGGATGGGCCGGCGCCCCGGTCCCCAGCCGCTCGGAATACGCGCGCGAGCCCTGCAATGCGTCAATCGCGCGGCTGTACTGCCCGCCTTTCATATCCACCATGGCCTGGCTCACCAGGCACCGGACGAAAAGCCCGTGCACGTCGCTCTGCCCTTCGAACGGAAGGATAGTGGCGCCTGCCAGCACCGAATTGCATTCCTCGTAGCGGCCGTTCTCGAGATAGGCGCGCGCCGCCAGCACCTTGATGGCATCCCGGCCGGCGAATTGGCGATAGGCCTCGACGGCGAGGCCCAGCGCCTTCCCGCTGCTGCCCTCGCCCAGGTCGAACGATGCAAGCTGGTACCAGTTCCGCCAGTCCTTCTTGTCGAGCGCCAAGGCCCGCTCGAGATCCGCCCCGGCTTTCGCCGGCGCGGCACCGCGCTCCAGAAAGGCGCGCGTGACATAGGCGGCGGCGTAATCCGGGCGCTCGCCCAGCCCGTCGAACGTCCGCCGCGCATCTTCGTCGCGGCACAGCCCCCAATAGATCAGCCCCAGATAGTAAGCCGGCTTCCAATCGCCCGGCCTTTCCGCGGCGGCCCACTGAAACACCGGAATCGACTCCGGGCGAAACGGGAATACCAGGTACGGAGAGAGCGCGGAGGCTTGCGCCAGAACCTCCCGGCTCTTCGCGGGCGACCTTCCCCGCAGCAGCCAGGCCTGCCAGTAGCGCACCGTCGCCTGCTCCGGCGCGGCCTCGAGCACCCGCAGCGCGTCCGCATCGCGGCCCAGATTGACGTAATACGCGGCGATCTCGAGATAGACTTCATGGCGCAACTCCGTCCGGATGCCGGATTGGAAACGCGCCAGCGCCGCCGGCCGCGGGTCGAGCAGGTATTGTTCGACCCGCGCCAGGTGATTCAGCGGATCGATCTCCAGGATCTTTGCCGCACTCTCCCGTGCGTTGTCCGGCTGCCTCGAAACCCGGTAAATCGTAGTTAGTAACTCATAAGTGTGAACATTATTAGCGTCATATTCAAGCGAGCGTCTAAAATACTCCTGGGCGCGAGCAAAGTTAGTCTCTTTCAAATAGATTGCGCCTGACTCGCCATACGCCGCGGCGCGAAATTCCATCGACCGCGCGGCCCACCCCAGTGCCTCTTTCGCATCCGTAAGACGGTTCAGCCGCTCCGAAAGAATCCCGTAGATATAATTGGCGCCCGGATCGTACATCGCATAATCCAGCGCTTTGCGTGCGTATTCCAGCCCCTTGGTGTATTCGGCCCGGCGGCAATACAGCGCCGCGATGCGTGTCAGGGCGCGCACGTTCCAGGGGTCGCGCTTCAGGCAGCCGAGGTACTTTTCCAGCGCGGCATCGTAATTGCGTTCGTGATCGTCGCGCTCCGCGGATTGGTAAAGGCCTTCCAGGCTGGCCGTAGCGTACTTGCGAAACGTGAACGGCCGGCTGAGCAGTCCGTCGTCCGGATCGTCCGAATACGAGAGCTTATCGCCTATATCTACGCGAAGCTCGCCGCGCTTCACCGCCGCCGCGATCCGCTTCTCGTAAACTTCCATCGGCTTGAGCACGATGCGATCGGTGAAAATCTCCTTCTCTCCCGCGCGCACCCGCAGCTTTTCGTCGATGTTCTGAAGGGCGCAAAAGCTCACGGCCAAGCCGCCGCTGTCGCGGCGCACGTTCAGTGCGCCATAAGGCGTGGCCGTGACCATGGGCCCGATCTTCTTATACGGGAAATAAATCTCCGACCATCGGTCCTCCGAATACGGCGCGAACGCTCCCGTGTCGCTCTGGTCCAGCAGCCGCCCGGTCTGGTGCTCGATGTATTGGCCATCGCTGTCGGTCAGCAGGTTTTCCCAGATGCCCCCGGAGCGCGCCAGGTCCCACCGGAAAAACTTTTGCCCCGGCACTTCTTCGTGCGGCGCCCAGTGGCCGTAGCCGAAATCCGAATCGTGCCAGTAGCCGCCGGAAAAATCCGCGTCCTTGCCCACCACGAAAAAACTGCCTTCGGCCACCTTGTCGTGGTTCTTGTACCAGGCAAGGTTCAGGCCATCGGCGCGGATGGGCCACGGCTGCTTGGAAACGGCATAGTTGTGCCCGATCCAGGCGGTGCCCGGCAGGATCAGTTCGAGGTCCTGGCCGGCCTTTTCGGCCATGTTCATCCACGCGTAGTAGGATTGGTCGAGCGGCTGCGGGTTGTACCACAGCGAGCGCGCTTCGACATAGGCTTTGTCCGGCGGCAGCCGGTACTCGATGCGCCACTCGGTTCGCGAAGGCAGATCCATCGTGCCGACGAAGCAACTCACGCTGCCATCGGGGTTCTTGCGGACGAGATAATCCACCGGGCTGGCGACCGAAGGAGCGTGGCCAATGATGCCAAAATTGGCCTCAATCCCGCCTGAGGTCCACGGACCGCGCATCGCGATGTCGCGGAATTTGAGAACGTGATTGTAATAGATGAACGGTCTCCCCGTGGACTTTTCGATCGCGCCGAGCAGCTTTCCGCCCACCGCGGGCAGGATGTAGACCTGGATGTACGGATTCTCCATCCGGACCACGTTCCAGGTCTGATCGACTGCCGCGGAGGTGAGATCGTCGAACGCGTGGTACGGATAGATCCGCTGATCGAGCCCCTGCCGCACCGCCCGCGTGGGCGACGGGTTCGGACCGCTATACGGGTAGGTCTTGATGACCCGCTTTTCCTCGCGAATGACCGCCTGCTGGGCGGCCAGTTGGCCTGCCAGAAGGATCCAGGCAAGACCGGTTGCGCACTTGCGCCATGTGGCCATGGTCTAGATTTTGCCAGATCCGAGGCCGGTCAGGCGCTGACGGCGCACGTGCAGAAAAGGCGCGCGGCTTTGACGAGCATGCCCGCGCAGGCCGCGACGGACGCAACATCCACCCATTCGACCGGTTCGTGCGCGCCCGCGCCGCTGGGACCCCAGGTGACCGTGGGGATGCCGGCGGCGGAAAAGATGGCGCACCAGGCCGGTGATCATAGGATTATTTTGAGCGATTGCGCGGCGAGCGCGAGACGCGCGACGGCTGGCTGGCGTTGCCGGACTGATCGACGGCGATGACGGTGTAATCGCCCGGCTGGTGGCGCGTCGGGCCGGCGTCCACGAATTCGGGTTTGGTGCTGGAACCGATGCGGACATTGTTCTGGTAGATGCGGTAGTAGCAGATGTCTTTTTCGGGACTGGGCTCCCAGCGCAGCGCGGTCGCGTCCCCCTGCTGCGTCGCGGTGAGGCCGCGAACGGACGCGGGCGCGCCGTCGTGGTAGGCCGTGGTGTAGACGGCCAGCGACTCCGGCGCGACGGTATCGGAAAAGCCGCGGCCGGCAGCGGCGATCTTTCCCGATGGCCCTTGCAGGTCGCCGTCTTCCGTGACGGGGACGTGGGCGGTATCGTAGACGTATTTTCGAAACGCCTTGTCCGGCTCGGCCGCGAGCGCGATGGAAAGCGATACCGCGCGCGGCTCGCGGTTGATGACGGCGATGGACCACGCCCCGGTCTCCTCGTTGCGAATGGCGGCGGCGCGGACGAGCGGATCGCCGGTTTCGACCCGATAGACCGAGGCGGGGCCGCGGAAAAACCTGGTCATGAGGCTGTAGGAATAATACGGCGCGCGGGGTGTGGCGCCGGCGCTCATCCAGCGGAACAGGCCCCAGTGATTGACGCCGCGGCTGCCGCCATCCTGATCGGGGTAATCGACGAAGGTCCAGTAGCCCATGGCGTAGACGCCCGCGTTAATGGCGGCCGTGGCGGCTTCGGCCAATTGCAACCCGGCCATGGGCTCGGCGGGCGTTCCGTAGGCGTAGGCCACGTCCCACCGCGCGCCCCAGCGAAGCTGCTGGTATTGGCGCGGACCGAACTCGCCGAGGATGAAGTCCTTACCCTTGGATTTGGCGATGCCCACCGCCCACGCGCACTTTTCCATGAACCAGTTGTAAGCCGCCGGATCGTCAGGCGCGTAGTCGTTGAGGTAGTGGTGCCCACCGTAGACTCCCACAATGCCGTCCATGTTTTCGGCGGCCCATTGGATGGTGTTCCAGTTGGTGATGGGCGAAGCGTCGGTGGCCAGGATTTTAATGGGGAGATGCCGGCTTTCGATGGCGTCGTAGAGCGCCTGCTCGTAGGCGTGGAATGTGGGCAGGTCGCGGCGCATGCTGGCCCAGCCGTGGAGCGAGAGCTCGTTGGTGATGCAGTGCCACTTGATGTTTGTGGCGCCGGATTGGAGCAGGGTTTCGAGCTCGCCGGCAAGATGGTCCGCCCACTGCTTGCGCGCTTCGCCCTCGGGCGCCTCCTCCAGGCCGCCTGTGAGATAGACCTCCGTGCCGGTGGCATTTTTCAGGAAGTTGATCTGCTGCGCGAGACGCTGGAGCGGGTCGGCGTCCGTGGAACGTGCGCGGTGGAGCATGATGCGGGCGAAGCGCGGGTTCATCTCCTTCCAGCGCTTCGACAGCACCTGGTCGTAGAACTGGGGCGTGGCGGTGTCGAGGAACATCTCGGCGTGAAAGCCGGGGCCGCCGAAATGCTGGCGCACGAGGCGTGGCGTCACGGTGACGGTGACGGGGGCCTGGGCGTCCGCGGCGGGAGAAAGGCCCAAGAGGAGGGCGAAGACAATCGAAACCAATTTGATCATACGGGGCTCACTTCCATGCGCCGCACTATAGCACGGCTGTGGCGTGAGTGGGCACGGCGATGGGCGAGGTCTATCCGCTGCCCGTCGGACCGGATTGCTGGAGGCGCAGGTCAGGGCTTCAGGATGACTTTTCCGAACTGTTCCTTGTTTTCCAGGCGCTGGTGCGCGGCGCGGATTTCGGAGAGCGGGTAGACGCGGTCGATCACCGGTTTGAGCTGCTTGCGGAAGACGAATTGAAGGACGCAGTGCAGTTCGCCCATGGTGCCCATGAACGAGCCGAGCAGGCTCCACTGCTTGCTGAAGAGGTAGCGGAGGTCGAGGTGCGCATCGTATCCGGTGGTGGCGCCGCAGGTGACCAGGCGGCCGGAAGGTGCGAGCGATTCCAGGCTCTTGGGCCAGGTGGCCACGCCGACGTGCTCGAAGACCACGTCCACGCCGCGCTTGCCGGTGATTTTGCGGACTTCGGCGGCGATGTCCTGGCGGTAGTGATCGATGGCGTAATCGGCGCCGAGCTCGCGGGCGCGGGCCATCTTGTCATCCCCGCCAGCGGTGGCGATGACGCGGCACTGGAACATCTTGGCTATCTGGATGGCGGCGGAGCCCACGCCGCTGGATGCGGCGAGCACGAGCACGTCTTCACCGGGCTGCAAGCGCGCGCGGGCCATGAGCATGTGCCACGCGGTGAGGAAGACCAGCGGGACGGCGGCGGCTTCCTCGAAGCCGAGATCGTCGGGAATGCGGATGGCGGCGTACTCGGGCGCGGCCAGGAGTTCGGTATCGCCGCCGTCGATGCCGTAGCCGAACATCGTATAGCGGCGGCAAAGGTTGTCGCTGCCGGAGAGGCACGGCTCGCACTGGCGGCAGCTCAGCCCGGGCGAGAGGAGCACGCGCCAGCCGGGCTGGACGCGCTCGCACAACTCGCCCACTTCGACGATCTCGCCCGCGATATCGCTGCCGAGCACGTGCGGCATGGGAATTTTCATTCCGGGAATGCCGGCGCGCACAAACAGGTCGAGGTGATTGAGGGCGCACGCGCACACGCGCACCAGCACCTGGTTAGCCTTGATCTTCGGCTCCGGCACATCTTCGTAGACCAGCACATCCGGGCCGCCGTGCTGGTGAATGCGAGCGGCTTTCATGATGACAGGCTACCGCAACTCACTTCACCGCATAGAAGTCGATTTCGATGCCATGAGGCTCCCGCGGTTTAGTCTCCGATTTCACGCGGGCTTGGATGTGCTTCTGCGCGAGCAGGTCCTGGAGGACCTTGGTGGCGCGGTCGAGGTTCTCGACGTGGTAGGGTTTCTCGACGGCGAGACTGACGCCGCGCTCCTCGAATTTCGCCAGAATGTCCTTGGTGGCGAGGGGCTTGAACCCGTGGAAATCCAGCTTGCGGATCATGGGGAAGTCGAGCGCTTCCTGCGCCATCACGGCATAGATGGTTTGCGGGTAAGTGCCGATCAGGGTTTTCAGCTCCATGAGGCCGGCTTCGGCGTTGCCTTTGACAAGCGCCTTGATGCCGCGCTCGTAGAGTTGTGCGGCGGGATCCTGGGAAGGATCGGATTTCGTTTGCGCCGCGAGCGCGCCGGAGGCGAGCACGAGCAACAGGGTCAGGGTTTTCCTCATGACCGATACCAGTTTACCGGGTTTTGCGGACCAGGGACTTCTGCAAATGGCTGTGGTAACGGCCGTAACCGAAATACACGAGCAGGCCGATGCCGGACCAGCCGATGAGCCGCGCCCAGTTTACCCAGCCGAGCTTGTACATCATGTAGCCGTTGAAGCAGATGCCGAGGATCGGGACCACGGGGACCCAGGGGGTGCGGAAGGGGCGCGGCTGGTCCGGATTGGTTTTGCGGAGCACCATGATGGCGGCACAGACGATGACGAAGGCGAGGAGGGTGCCGATGTTGACCATCTTGCTGATCTCGTCGATGGGAGTCAGGCTGCCGATGATGGCGGCGAACAGGCCGACGGCAATGGTGTTTTTCCAGGGCGTATGGAACTTGTGATGGATCGCGGCGAAGAACCTCTCGGGCAGCAGACCGTCCTTGGCCATGGAGTACAGGACGCGGGTCTGGCCGAGAAGCATCACCAGCATGACGCTGGTGAGACCGGCCAGGGCACCGATCGTGATTATGTCGGCGGAAGTGGTGAGCCCACGGTCGAGGAAAGCGCGGGCGAGGGGGGCCTCGATATTAATGTCCTGCCAGCGCACCATACCGGTGATGACGGCCGCCACGGCGATGTAGAGGACGGTGCAGATGATCAGCGAAGCGATGATGCCGATGGGGAGGTCGCGCTGCGGGTTCTTGGCCTCCTGGGCGGTGGTGGATACGGCGTCGAAGCCGATATAGGCGAAGAAGATGTAGGCCGCGCCGGCGCCGATGCCGGAGAAGCCATGAGGCGCGAAGCTGCTCCAGCCGTGGCCCCAGTTGGCGGCGTCGATATAGTGGACGCCCATGGCGATGACGAACAGGACCACGGTAACTTTGATCACCACGACGGTGGCGTTGAAACGGGCGCTCTCGCGGATTCCAATTACGAGAATGGCGGTGATGATCAGGGCGATGACAAACGCGGGCAGGTTGAATCCGATGCTCATGCCAAACATCGTGGGAGCGTCGAGCAGGGCCTTGGCTCGCGCGATCAGCTCAGCCGGCTGGGCGCTTGTGATCTGGGCGACCTTGTCGAGGAACGCCTGGGAGCCGGGCACGAGATTGGGATAGGAGGCGGTGGTCATCTGCCGCGCGACGATGTTCTCGGCGGTCTTGAGCGCGGTCCAATGGTCGTAAGCGAGCCAGAGGGGGAGCCGGATGTGGAAAACATCGAGCAGCTCGATGAAATGGTTGGACCAGCCGGAGGAGACGGTGCTAGCGCCCATGGCATACTCGAGGGTCAGGTTCCAGCCGACGGTCCAGGCAACGAACTCGCCGAGCGTGGCATACGCATAGGTGTAGGCACTTCCGGCCAGCGGGATCATGGCCGCGAATTCGGCGTAGCACAAGCCGGCGAAAGCGCAACCCATGCCGGAGAGCACGAACGACAGCGTGAGGCCGGGGCCGGCGTACTGCGCACCCAGCCCGACCAGCACGAAGATACCCGCGCCGATGATGGCTCCCACGCCGAGCGCGGTCAATTGAATGGGGCCGAGCGTGCGCTTCAGGCTGTCGTCACCCGACTCCTGGGTTTCCTTGACCAGCAGCTCCATCGGTTTGGTTGCTAGCAAACTCATATATTCATCTTTTCGAGAGGGAGATTAAGGCAAAGGGTAGCACAGGCGCGACGGTTTCCGTCGAACGACTTACGGGCGCTGGAGGGGCTATCCTTTGTACACCTTCCAGAACACCTCGCGGAATTTAGCCATATCCCGGCCGGTGCCGATGCTGACGCGCAGCATATTGGTAAGCGGCGGGAAGGGGCGGCCGGGCGCGACGCCGAGTTTGGGCATGGCGGAGATGAATTCGCGGGAATCGCGGCCGCAGTCGATCATCACGAAATTGGCCTGCGGCGGGATGAATTTCACCTTGCGATCGAGCAGCCAGGCGCACAACTCGCGGCGCGTGTGGGCGAGCGCGGCGCGGCGCTCCGGCAAAATGTTGGACGCATCTTCGACGGCGGCCACCACGGCGCGCGCGCTCACGATGGAGATGACGTTGATGCGCAGGGGCGCCATCCGGGCGATGATGTCGGGCCTGGCCGCGCCATATCCCACGCGCAGGCCGGCCATGCCGTAGATTTTCGAATAGGTCCGGGTAACGATCACATCCCTACCTTGATGGACGTACGGCAGGGCGCTGGCGAATTCAGGCGTCTCGCCGAAGTGGATGTAGGCCTCGTCGAGCAGGAGCGTGGTGTTGGCGGGCAGGTTGGCCACGAGCCAGGCGAGATCCTGGCGCGTGGTGATGGCCGAGGTGGGGTTATTGGGATTGCAAAGATAGATGAGACCGCCGTGGGACTGTTCGGCCGCCTGGGCGAGCGCGTGAACATCGGCGGTGTAATCGTCGCGCAGGTTGGTGAGCACGACGCGGCGGCCGAGGGCGCGCGCCAACTCGACCGGGAGTTCATAGGTAGGCGCGACGGTGATCAGCGGGCGAGTCGGGGAAGTGAAGACATCCACGGCGATGTGCAGCGCCTCGCTCGACCCGGCACCCACCAGGACCTGCTCGGGTGCGAGGCCGTCGCTCCTGGCGATGACCTCATAGATTCCATGAAATTCCTGGTAGTGATAGCGGTTGGCAGTGGGCAGGGTGGCCTGCATGGCGGAGATGGAAACCTGGGGCGGTCCGGCGGGATTTTCGTTGGCGTTGAGCCAGACCATGTCCTTGGGCAGGTCCGTAAAGTTGACGGCCGCGCGCTGCGCGTAGGCCATTTCGGGGAGCATGCACGATGCCGCGGCGGCCGCGCCCAGCCGCGTGGCGAAACTTCTTCTGGTCAGCATGGGCCCTCCTGCACTTGGCACCATGATAGCGCAGAAGGCGCTGGAGGCGCGGGATTGGAAAACCGCCTGTGTGCAGGCGGTTTTTGCGGGGCGGATGTTGGAAACAAAGGAGATCATACGGGATAGCCGCGATTGCGCAGGTAATTTTCCAGCTCCTTGCACTTGGCGCGGAGTTCATCGAAGACTTGGCGCATCTCGCCGAGGTCGAAGGTCGAGCGGAGTTGCGGTGTCAGGGTGGTGAAGCTGGCGAACAGGTACCGCATGCGCCGGCGGAGGCTCTTGAATTCGGTGTCGTAATCGCATTTGGGGAGAGGTCTGAATCTGCGGCCGCGCAGCCTAGCGATGGCGGCGCGGATGGCGGCGGCATTTTCCGGAACGAGATCGAAGACCTGGCCGTCGCCGAGGTCGATGGTTTCGCCAGCGGCGACGCGCGGGGCGATGTCGCGCCAGGTCTCGGGCGAGATGGGGACCAGTTCGGCGAGGCGGAAGTAGGGCTTTCCGAACTCCTCGACGTTCTGGATGATGGCATCGACGCGGGAGCGGCTGAGGCCGAGATAGCGGGGGCAGAACTCCTCCCAGGTGAGGCCGAGGGCTTTGTGGGCGTCGGACTCTTTGATTTTGCGCAGGCATTCGGCCTGAGCGAAGGAGCACTGGCCGGCGACGGCGGCGAAGACCTGAGTTCTGGCGACCCAGGCGCCGAGTTCGAAAGTATCGGAATTTTGGGATTGATCTGTCATGGCGCTGTTGGTTGCAGGGGGAATTTCCCGCGTGCATAACTCCATATTTATTATGGGGAGGCGATTTCCAAATTTCGGGGTTGAGATTGCGGTGATTTTGGAGGTAAATAGCAGAATTTGTGGGAGAAAAAAATAATTTAGAAATGCGTGACCGCTTTTTGTTCGCCCCAGGGGATGAGTGGAAGATCCTCTTCCAGATGTATGCGGGGGACGCCGCGATCGGTGTGGTTTACGACCACGTTCACGAAAAGCATAGCGGACGGTATACGCGATGCGATCACGGCGAGGCGCCTCGCGCTCTGGTAGCCGAGGTCAGGAAGTGGAGCCGGCGCGCGGCCTGAGCGGCGTAGTTTTACCCGCTCATGGAGGCAAGGAATTCGCCGTTGCTGCGGGTTTTGCCGAGCTTGTCGAGGAGGAGCTCCATGGTCTCGACCGGGGAGAGGGGGTTGAGGACCTTGCGGAGGATCCAGACGCGGTTGAGCTCGTCCTTGGGGAGGAGGAGCTCTTCCTTGCGCGTGCCGCTCTTGTTGATGTCGATGGCGGGGAAGACGCGCTTGTCGACGAGCTTGCGCTCGAGGTGGATTTCCATGTTACCGGTGCCCTTGAACTCTTCGAAGATTACGTCGTCCATGCGGCTGCCGGTATCGATCAGGGCGGTGGCCACGATGGAGAGCGAGCCGCCTTCCTCGATGTTGCGCGCAGCGCCGAAGAAACGCTTGGGGCGCTGGAGGGCGTTGGAATCCACGCCGCCGGAGAGCACCTTGCCGGAGGGCGGAACGATGGTGTTGTAGGCGCGCGCCAGGCGCGTGATGGAATCCAGGAGGATGACGACGTCGCGCTTGTGCTCGACGAGGCGCTTGGCCTTCTCGATGACCATTTCGGCCACCTGCACGTGGCGCGTGGCGGGCTCGTCGAAGGTGGAGCTGATGACTTCGCCGCGGACGCTGCGCTGCATGTCGGTGACTTCCTCCGGGCGCTCGTCGATCAGCAGGACGATCAAGGTGACTTCGGGATGGTTGGAGGTGATGGAGTTGGCGATGCTCTGGAGGAGCATGGTCTTGCCGGTGCGCGGGGGGGAAACGATCAAGCCGCGCTGCCCCTTGCCCAGCGGCGTCAGCAGGTCCATCACCCGCCCCGAGTAGTTCTCCTTGACCGTCTCGAGCTTCATCCGCTGGTTGGGATAGAGCGGGGTGAGGTTGTCGAAGAAGATCTTATTGCGGGCTTCCTCGGGCGGCTCGAAGTTGATGGCGTCCACCTTGATGAGGGCGAAATAGCGCTCGCCTTCCTTGGGCGGGCGGATCTGGCCGGAGATGGTGTCGCCGGTGCGCAGGTCGAAGCGGCGGATCTGCGACGGGGAGACGTAGACGTCGTCGGGGCCGGGGAGGTAATTGTACTCGGGCGCGCGGAGGAAGCCGAAGCCGTCGGGCAGGCATTCGAGGACGCCTTCGGAGAAGATGAGGCCGCTTTTTTCCGCCTGCGTCTGGAGGATTTTGAAGATCAGCTCCTGCTTGCGGAGGCCGGCGGCGCCGGCGATGCCCATGTCCTTGGCGACCTGGTTGAGCTTCTGGATGCTCATGTCCTTGAGCTCGACGAGGTCGAGGGTGGGGGTGCCGTTGCGGGCGCTCTGCGCGGCCTGCTTGCGGCGCTGCATGGCGGTATTGGTCAGGGGTGCGCGCAGCGGCCCTCCATCGGGAGGGGGCGGCTCGACCGGTTTGGGCTCGGGCGGCGGAGGAGGCGGCGGCGCGGTGCGCACCGGAGCCGGTTCGGGGGCGGCGGCGGGTGGAGGTTCGTCCGGTTTGGGCTCAGGCGGCGGCGGAGGCGGCGCGGCCTTCGTGTGCGGGCGTTCAGGGCGCTCAGCGGCGCGCGCAGGAGTTCCCTCGTTCGCTCTTTCGCCGCGCTCAGCCGACCGGGCAGGCGAATCGCCTGCCCCACCTTTGTCCCGTTCCGGCTTTTCGGGCCGTTCGGTCTTTTCCTTCTCCGGTTCGGCGGAGGTTGTTTCTGCCCGGGCGGGCGTCTTTTCGGTGGGTTTTTCCTGCGGCGGGTTGGTTCCTACCGTTGAAGTGTTTTCGATATTACTTGCCAAATTTCCCTCACTCCCCGGCCGGTAACGGCCGAGAACGGCTGCGGCTCGACGCCTTCCAGTCGGACGGCGCGCAAGCCGCGCTCTTGCTCAGATCGATTCAACTTGTCGGTCTTAGTGGTAACGACCAGGTATTGTCTGCCATGATACTCGAGCCAGCGCTTCAGGTCCAGATCCTGGGGCATCCATCCGCGCCGGGCGTCCAGGATGAGGCAGCAGAGCCTTAAGTTTCCCCTTTTCTCTAAATAGCCCTCGATGAGCTTCTTCCAGGGCAGCCGGTGCTGGGGCGGCACCCGGGCGTATCCATATCCCGGAAGATCGACGAAGTAGAAGGCTTCCTCGATACGGTAAAAATTAACCGTTTGCGTCCGGCCCGGTGTGCTACTGGTAAACGCCAGCCCTTTCCGCCCGACCAGGGTGTTGATCAGGCTGGACTTTCCGACGTTGCTTCTCCCTAAAAACGCAATTTCGGGCAACCCGTCACCGGGGAACAGGTCCGGGTTGCCGGCGCTGGTTATAAACTCGGAAACCAAGTCATGAGTCATGAGTAATAAGTCATGAGTGATGACTGACAACTCGCAACTTCAAACTGGGAACTCGCAACTCACAACTCAGAACTGACAACTTTAGTGTGCCACGCTTTCTTCGACGGGCTGAACTTCCACGCCCGGGTTCGCTCCGGCGGGGATGGCCAGCGAAACCAGTTCCCGCTCCAGCGCGAGTTTGAGCACCTCGTCCATGGAATCCACGAAGTGCAGTTTCATAGTCTGCTTGATGGCGTCCGGGATGTCCGGGAGGTCCTTTTCGTTCTCGCGCGGCATGATCGCTTCCATGATGCCATGGCGATGCGCCGCCATCAATTTCTCTTTGAGGCCGCCGATGGGCAGCACTTTGCCGCGCAGGGTGATTTCGCCGGTCATGGCGATGTCGCCGCGGATGGGGATGCGGGTGAGGGCGCTGCAAATGGCGGTGGCGAGGGTGATGCCGGCGGACGGTCCGTCCTTGGGAATAGCGCCCTCGGGGACATGGATGTGGACGTCGAGGTTGCGATAGAAATCGCGCGGGAGGCCAAGCGTGACGGCGCGGGAGCGGATGTAGCTCATGGCGGCCTGGGCGGATTCCTGCATCACCTCGCCGAGTTTGCCGGTGATCATGAGCTTGCCTTTGCCTTCCATCAGGGTGCATTCGACGCTGAGGATCTGGCCGCCCACTTCGGTCCAGGCGAGGCCCACGGCGGCGCCGATCTCGTTTTTCTTCTCCTGTTCGAGATCGCGGAACTTCCAGGGGCCGAGGAGGGCCTTGAGCTTTTCGCCATCGATGACGGCTTTGGGGAGATCCTTCTTCTCCTTGCCGCTCTGGCTGTTGACCACCTGGCGCGCCACCTTGCGGCAGACATTGCCGATTTCGCGCTCGAGGTTGCGGACGCCGGCTTCGCGGGTGTAGTACTGAATGAGCCCGTTCAGGCCCGCGTCGGTAAGTTCGATCTGGTCCTTGGAAACGCCGGTGGCTTCCATCTGCTTGCGCACCAGGAAGCGGCGGGCGATCTCCATCTTTTCGAGCTCGGTGTAGCCGGAGAGGCGGATGACTTCCATGCGGTCCTGAAGCGCCGGAGGAACGGTGTGGAGGACGTTGGCGGTGGCGATGAAGAAGACCTGGCTGAGATCGTATTCGACGTCGAGGTAGTGGTCCACGAACATGAAATTCTGCTCGGGGTCGAGGACTTCGAGCAGGGCGGCGGAGGGATCGCCGCGGAAATCCATGGACATTTTATCCACTTCGTCCAGCATGAAGACGGGATTGCGGGTAGCGGCCTTCTTCATCATCTGGATGATCTGGCCGGGGAGGGCGCCGATGTAGGTGCGGCGGTGGCCGCGGATTTCGGCCTCATCGCGCACGCCGCCGAGCGAAAGGCGGACGAACTTGCGGCCGGTGGCCTTGGCGATGGACATGCCGAGCGAGGTCTTGCCCACGCCCGGAGGGCCGACGAAGCACAGGATCGAGCCCTTGGGATTTTTTACGAGCCGGCGGACGGCGAGGAATTCGAGGATGCGTTCCTTGATTTTTTCCAGGCCGTAGTGGTCGGCTTCGAGGACCTGTTCGGCGAACTTGAGATCGCGGATTTCCTTGGATTTTTTCTTCCACGGCACCGCCAGCAGCCAATCCAGGTAATTGCGCGAGACGGTGGATTCGGCCGACATGGGCGGCATGTTTTCGAGGCGCTTGAGCTCGGCCATGGCCTTTTCGAGCGCGTCCTGGGTCATACCGGCGGTTTCGATGCGCTTCTTGAGCTCGTCGATCTCGCTCTTTTCGCCGCGGCCCAGTTCCTTCTGGATGGCCTTGATCTTCTCGTTGAGGTAGTATTCCTTCTGCGCCTTTTCCATCTGGCGCTTGACGCGGCCCTGGATGGTGCGATCGACGTTGAGCTTTTCGATCTCGATATCCAGCATTTCGGCGACGCGGGTGAGGCGGTCGATGGGATCGAAGATTTCGAGCAGCTCCTGCTTCTCTTCGACGTTGAGCTGCTGGAGATTGGAGCCCACGGTGTCGGCCAGCTTGCCGGGGTCGTCCACGCGGATGGCGGCGACCATGGTTTCGTAATTGAGGTTCTGGCTGAGCTTGACGTACTGCTCGAACAGCCCGGTGACGCGGCCGATGAGGGCATCGAGCTGCGGGCCGGGTTCGACCTTGTAATTGGAGGTGCGCACCAGGGCGCGGAAGAAGCCCTCCTCATCGGTGACGGAAACCACCTTGGCGCGCTCGACGCCCTCGACGAGGACTTTGATGTTGCCGTCCGGCAGCTTGAGGCTTTGAACAATGTTGACGATGGTGCCGACGGCGTAGATCTCGTTGGGCTTGGGCTCATCGATGGAGGCGTCGTGCTGGGTCGCCAGGAAAATTTTCTTATCGCCGGCCATGGCTTCCTCGAGCGCCCTCACGCTCGATTCGCGCCCCACCACGAAGGGGGTCATCATGAAGGGAAAGATGACCACGTCGCGGATGGGCATCATCGGCAGACGTTTTGTATCGGATTTTTCCTTAGAAGTAAGCATTATTCTCCGCCGGGGGGCTCTTTGTTTTTTTCAATCCATGCGGCTCGTACGGCGCCGCAAACCGCCGCCCGGAGTGCCGGGGCGCGCAGGTGGGCCCACAGGGCACCCTGCCCTAGCCGGCCTTTTCTAATATTGTAAGACTGATCTTCTGAGACAGCACCATCTCTTTGGTGACCTGGAACTCGCGGACCTTCTTGTACGAGGGCAGATAGTACATAAGATCTAGCATCAGATCTTCGAGAATCATCCGCAGGCCGCGCGCCCCCACCCTGCGCTCCATGGCCAGGTCGGCGATGGCTTCCAAGGCGTCGTCGCCGAATCTCAGGCGGACATTCTCAAATTCGAACAGCTTCTGGTATTGCTTGACGATGGCGTTC
This sequence comes from Acidobacteriota bacterium, assembly GCA_021787555.1. Taxonomy (GTDB): domain Bacteria; phylum Acidobacteriota; class Terriglobia; order Bryobacterales; family Bryobacteraceae; genus JAJYLS01. The sequence continues at coordinate 15,427 of JAJYLS010000121.1, forward strand.
TTGGGCCGGCTGAGGATCTGGATGAGCGCGGAGCGGTCCAGGTCTTCGAGCACCGCGGTGACCGGCAGGCGGCCGATGAATTCGGGGATAAAGCCGAACTTGATGAGGTCCATCGGCTGCACTTGAGAAAGCAGGTCGATATCGCGCCTGCCGCTGGTGGTAGAGGAGGGCCGGATGACGACGCCCTTGCCATCTTCTTCCTGAAGGAAGCCCATGGACTTCTTGCCGGTG
>JAJYLS010000468.1 GCA_021787555.1 Acidobacteriota bacterium
CTTCTCAACGCGAAATGCCCGGTACAAGCTGCAGTCGGACGATGTTGTGGAGGTTCGCTTCCGTTACACGCCTGAGTTCAATGCGGTGGCGACGGTTCAGCCCGACGGATTTATCAGTCTGCAGGCCGCCGGAGACGTTCACGTGGGTGGGTTGACGTTGCCCGAAGCCGAGGCCGCGATAACCAAACAGGCGAGCGCGCGGCTAAAGGCCCCCGAGGTCACGGTGCTGTTGAAAGACTTCGTCAAACCGCACTTCGTTGTGGCCGGCGAGGTTTCTCATCCGGGAACATTTGAGCTTCACGGGAACATGGGTCTCATTCAGGCCATCGCGATGAGCGGCGGCTTCCGGGACAGCGCCAAACGAACAAAGGTTGTTCTCGTGAGAAGGGTAAGCGCCGAATACGCCCGGGTGAACGTGTATGACCTGCGTAAGCTCATGCAGCCTGGCGGGATCCAAGAGGACGTAACAATCCAGCCAAACGACATGATCGTCGTGCCGCGAAACCGACTAGGAAAGCTCGAGCCCTATTTGAGGATCTCCAGTCTTGGTTTGTACGGACTAACGATGGGGATTCCATAGGCCGAATGCGATATTCCATTTTATTGGCCACACTCGGGAGGACGGCCGAACTCGATACGTTTTTCTCTTCGCTTGACCGCCAGACCCACCGGGACTTCGAAGTAATTGTGATCGATCAGAACCCCGGCGAAGTTCTGAAGCCGATCGTCGGCGAATGGAGGAGTCACTTTCCGATCCGCCGGATGCGGTCAGCACCCGGACACTCCCGGGCATTCAACCAAGGACTGACCCAGGTCCGGGGCGATATCGTTGCTTTCCCGGATGACGATTGCTGGTACGGACCGAATCTGCTCGAACAGGTTGAACGTCGGTTAAGAACAAATCCCCACTGGAGCGGCATCACCGGCAGGGAGATTGTTGAGCCGGGTTTCACGTGCGGCGGACGATGGGACAAACACGGCGGGCCGATAAATCGAAGAAACGTCTTTCGTCGCGCGATCTGTTTCTCGATGTTTCTGCGCAGTGAGGTGGCCGCCAATTACAGGTTCGATGAGTCGCTTGGCGTCGGCGCGAAGACCAAGTGGGGCGCGGGCGAGGAGAGCGACTACCTGCTGCGCATCGTGCGGGATGGCCACAGGATCGAATACCTACCGGAGATCGCCGTGTGGCACCAAGGCCGTTCTGGCCCCTGCACGGCAGAAACCTACGCGAGGGCCAGAAGTTACGCCCGCGGCATGGGAAGGGTCCTTCGCAAGCATAATTACCCTCTCTGGATGGTCGCACCGCACTGCATCCGACCGATGGGTGGGGCTCTGCTCGCATTAGCGGGATGCCGTCCTCAACAATCCCGTCTTCACTGGTCGAACCTGACCGGGAGGGTGGAAGGATGGTTGTCGGTCTGGCGCAGCCAAGAGCCGGAACAGGAAGCGGAACAAGGGACGCCCGGCATACAGGCTCCAGTGCCGGTGCGGCTGTCAAGCGGCAAGGACGTCCGGTGAAGCAACTGGCCGGGCGCCTGGTGCGCAACCCGTTAGTGCAGAACGCGGCTGCGCTCTACGGAGTTCAGTTCGTAAGAAAATTACTGCCCCTGATCATCGTGCCTTACCTGGCGCGGACGCTCGGTCCATCAGGCTGGGGCGTGATGGCGTTCACGCAGTCGATGGCGGAAGTGTTCGTTCTGACGATTGAATTCGGATTCAATCTATCGGCAACCAGGGAGATCGCGCGCAAAAGGGATTCGATGCAGGTTTGTGGAAATCTCGTCGCTGGCGTCCTCGGCGCGCAGTTGTTGCTGTCGGTAGTGGGTACTACCGCGATTTTAGTTGTAAGTCGCTTCATCCCGCTTCTTCATGCGAATCCCAAGCTGGTCATTGCGGCCTTATTTTACGCGATCGCCCAGGGTTTCATACCGCTATGGTTCTTTCAGGGAATGGAACGGATGCGGCTGGCGGCGACACTGGAAATCTGCGGCCGCATCGTGGGACTGATGTCAATCTTTCTATTCGTTCGAACGAGCAATGATGCTTGGATTGCACTGTTTGTGCAGGGCGTGGCGCCGGCGTTGACCACAGGTGCCGGACTTGTAATGGCTTACCGAGTCATCCCATGCCAACTCCCATCGTGGCCGCTGATCCGCGAGGCGCTCCGGCACGGGTGGCCAATGTTCTTGTTTCGCAGCGGGGAAAGTCTGTACGGCGTCCAGAATTCCTTTATCCTCGGACTCTTCGCCACGCCTGCGCAGGTCGGGTACTTCGCGTCCGCCGAGAAGATTAGCAAGGCAGTGTTCGGACTATTGAATCCGATCCGCGAAGCCTTGTACCCGCGGTTAAGCAACATGGCTCACCATTCGCAGGAGGACGCCGCCCGGCTTGCGCGCGTAGGAGTGGCAGTGATGGTGACCGGGGGGCTTGTCCTCACCGGCGGGCTCTATCTGTTTGCACCACTACTGATTCGTCTCTTGATGGGTGCCGCGTTTGAACCGGCCGTGAAGGTGCTGAGAATCCTGTCGGTGCTGCCGATCCTGCTATCGGTTACCAATTCGGCCGGAATTCAATGGTTGATCCCGCTTGGACGGGATTCAGCCGTGAACCGAATCATTCTGCAAGCGGGCGCATTGAATGTGGTGCTTGCTGTAATTCTGGCTCCGGTTTTCGCGCACATTGGTATGGCGTTCGCCGTGCTCTCGGCGGAGACGTTCGTCTGCTGCAGCATGGTCTGGGTTGCCGTGCGATCCACGTCGCTACTTACACGCACCAAGCCTGACCGGTCATCCCGCGAAGAAGCGGAAGCCACGTCGGAGATAAGCCTGTGAAATCATGCGAAGCGAGCATCTGGTGGCTTCACCCGGCGTCTGTCTTTGGTGGCCTCGGGGTGCTGATCGGCATTTCGGCGTATATATTTTCCGAACAAACGTACCGCGAGGCATGGCGCACTCCCAAGTTTTTCGATGCACATGCGCTGTGGGTGACATTGGCCTGCGTGGCGGTGTTCGTTCTTGGTTCGGTGGTCGCCTCTAAACTGACCGCTCGGGTAGCTCCTATCGCCTCCGGCGATATCGAAGGTCGACTGCCGGCAACACTTCTTTTGCGGCTGTTTACAATTGCCTTCTTGTTAT
>JAJYLS010000122.1 GCA_021787555.1 Acidobacteriota bacterium
CCACGGACCTCATTGCGAGCACCTTGCGCCGTCTGCGCCGCCGCGGCATCCAGCGGGTGGGGCTGATGGTGAGGACGGGCAACCGCCGGGCCGTGGCCTTCTACGAGCGGCACGGATTCACCAAGGTGCGAATCGTACGAAAGTACTATGGCGATCGGTCTGACGGCTGGTTTATGGCCAAAGACCTAAACCCCACGCGGAGGTAACGCCGGCCTCGTGCGGTAACGTCCAACAGGCATGTATTCAGAACCAAGGCAGATATTTCTGAGCCGGCGCGGCCTGCTGCTGGTGGCCGGCGCAGGTCTCGCCGGCTGGACCCGGCTTGCGGCGGCGAGCGGAAACTTTTGGGACAAGAAAGCGCCATCCGATTGGAATTCCGAGGAGATCGATAAGCTTATCACCAAATCGCCCTGGGCCAAAGAGGCCAGCGCGACCGCGCCCGCCGGTCAGAACCGGCAGAATCCTAACAGCGGGGGAAATCCCCAAGGAGGAGGCTATCCGGGCGGCTATCCCGGCCGGTATCCCGGGGGTGGCGGGGTTCCGGGCATGGGCTATCCGCGGCGGAGATATCCGGGCGGCGGTGGACGGCGCACGGGCACCACATATAAAGGGACGGTTCGATGGGAGAGCGCGCAGCCGGTGCTGGAGGCGCGCAAGACGAAGCTTCCGGAGGCTTTCGCCAACCATTATGTAATCGCGGTGGTAGGTTTTCCCGCGCCGGGCAACCGCCAGCAGGGCGGCGGGAACGGCGATGGGAGTGCGCGGGCGGGCCGGAAAATGCTCGATAACATCAAAGAGGCCAGCAGCTTACAGGCGAAAGGCAAAGACCGGGTGGATGCCGATATCGTCAAGCAGGAGAGCGGCTCCTCCTCGTTCCTGATCGGGTTTTCGAAGGCGCTGATGCCCCTGACCACGGCGGACAAGGAGGTGGACTTCGAGACGCGGCTCGGCCGCCTGGCGATCAAGGCGAAATTCGTGCCGAAGGAGATGAAGTACCGCGGGGGGTTGGCACTGTAGAAGCGTCAGAACGTCGCCACAAAAAGTAAAGGCCCCGAGCTGGGTATCTCGGGGCCTGCACTCAGAGAGTGGCGGTGGGAGGGGACTCACCGCCAGGGATGCTGTCTGTGTTAGTTCATAGTAGCAGTTTAGGACCTTCTTGTCCAGTATTTTTTGTATTTTTTTGCAAAAATATTTCTGCGAGAATCGGTGGGGCTGCCGAGGGTGCCGGGCCGGCGATGTGCCCCGGGGCTCGCCGGAGTGTTTACCCTCCCCGGTTAGGACACTCAAAACAAAGGGGTTGTCTTTCTCTCCCCGGCTTGGCGGGTTAACGTCGCCAAAATAACTAAAGAGGTATTGAGCCGCCTCGCAGAAGGGCGTACCGTGTGGGGATGAGAGGCTGTGCTAGCGCGATGGTAACGACGGAGCAGAGAATTTTCGGAAATGGGGAGCGGGAAAGGCGCACCAAACGCCGCTTCCAAATCGAGCAGGACGTGCGCTATAAGTTGCTCTACGGCCAGCGGATCGCCGAGACTGGGGTGGGCCGGACGATGAACGTTTCGAGCGGTGGGGTCTGGTTCACGACCGACACGATGCTCACCGCAGGAATGCCGGTGGAACTCTCGATGAGCTGGCCCGTGCTGCTGCACGATTCCTGCCCGATGAAGCTTATGATCTACGGCTGCGTGCTGCGCAGCAACGAGAAGGGCGCGGCGGTTTCCATCGAGCGCTACGAGTTCCGTACGCAGGGCGCGCACGGCTTTCAGGCCGTAACGCAGCCGGTAGTGGAGATGCGGTTGCCGAGTTAGCTTCTTTTTTTCCTTGTCAGAACCGATTTGCCGCGCTGGGCGCGGCGGGCACCCCGCCGCTCGCAGCGCGGTTTTTTTTTGCCGGCGGTTTGATGTACGATGCGCGAGAGGAGAGAAATGGCAGCCGGCTTTCGGAAAATCACGCGGCGGAGCGTTCTCGCCGGCCTGGCGGCGCCGGTTTTCGGGCGCGCCGCGACACCACGTCCGAACATTCTGTATGTCACGGCGGTGCGTCCGCGGCTTCCGAATTCCCGCGCACGCCGGAGCGCATCCGGCGCGATACGGGGCTGTGCAGGCGGAATTCGCGCGGGAACTGCGGCGGTTACGTCAGGAATTCCAGGCGCCGTAGGGCAATCAACCACTCACCTCCGTGGTGAAAAATCGTACTTTAACGGTATAGTTGGCCGGCGCCGATCGTGATAATCTATCCGCAATACCTGAAAGGGGGAGTTCATGCGGATTTCACGATTACTGACGATTGCGATTTGCTTTGGGCTCGCGGGCGTGTGTGCGCACGCGCAGAATGCGACGGGTGAGATCACGGGGCTGGTCACCGATCCCAGCGGCGCGGTGGTTCCCGGGGTGCAGATCACCATCACCGACACTCTGACGGGAAGCCAGCGGACCACGGTCACCAGCGGCGCGGGGCTTTACCGTGTAGGGGCGCTGCCGCCGGGAACGTACAATGTGGAGGCCAAGAAAACGGGGTTCAAGGCCGTGGTGCGCGAGGGGATCCCGCTGGCGGTGGCGCAAGTGGCGCGCGCGGACGTGAGGCTGGCGGTGGGCGGCACGGCGGAGACGGTGACGGTGACCTCGACCGCGCCGGCGCTCGACAGCGAATCGGCGTCGCTGGGGCGGGTAGTGCAGCAGCAGGCGGTGGTGGACCTGCCGCTCAACGGCCGCAATTACCTGGCGCTGGCGAAGCTGACGCCGGGCGTCTCCGAGGCGTCGCACGGCGATCCTCGCGCCGTCAGCGGTGCGTTCGTCGCCAACGGGGTCCGCTCGCAGTTGACCAATTACAACCTGGATGGCGCGGACAATAACTGCCGCATCGTGGATGTGCAGAACAATTCTTACGAAGTGATCCAGCCCTCGGTGGACGCGCTCCAGGAATTCAAGATCGAAACCAACAACTACTCGGCGGAATACGGCTATTCGGCGGGCGCGGTGGTGAACGCGACGATCCGCTCGGGCACCAACAAGGTGCACGGCGATGCCTTCGAATTTCTGCGGAACGAGCACCTGGACGCGCGCGATTACTTCCTGCCGGCGAACCAGAACAAGCAGTTTCATATCCGCAACCAGTTCGGCGGCGTGCTCGGGGCACCGATTATCAAGAACAAGACCTTCATCTTCGCGAGCTTTGAGCGGACGACGGAAGACCAGGGACTGGCGCTCACCACCACGATTCCGACGGCGGCGATGCTCAATGGTAATTTCCAGGGGGCCAAGCCGATCTACGATCCGAATTCGCTGGTGCAAAACGGAACCAACTTCACCAGAACGCAATTTCCGGGCAACATCATTCCACGGTCGGATATCAATCCGATCGCGGCCAGGCTGGCTGCCCTGCTGCCGGCACCGAACGTTCCGGGGACGGTGAACAATTACGTCACCTCGCCCAACCAGGTAACCCGGGCCAACCGCGTCGACAGCCGCGGCGACCAGAATTTTTCCGATAACGACAAGCTCTTCATGCGCTACGACTATTTCACGCAGGGGTTCCTCAATCCGGGGGTGCTTCCGGCGCCGCTGATCGGCGCCACGGGGAACAACCAGAACAATCACGACACCGATGCGCAGTCGGCGACGGTGGGCGAGACGCACATCTTCGGGCCGGCGGTGGTAAACGAAGCGCAAATCGGGTACAGCCGCATTTTCGACCTGCGCGCGGACCTGGTTCCCGGACCTTTTCTGGGACCGCAATTCGGGTTTCAGGGGATTGCGTCCTATCCCGGGGTGGGCGGGCTGCCGAACATAGGGATCACCGGCTACTCCAATCTGGGGGAGGCGACATACGTGAAGAACGGCAAAGTGGCGGAAGTGCTGCAGGGGCGCGAGAGCGTCTCGTGGGTGCACGGCAGCCACACGTTCAAATTCGGCGGCCAATATGAATGGGTACGCAGCTATTTCGCGGTTTCAAACGCGGCGCGCGGCAGTTTTTCTTTCAGCGGCGCCTTCACGCAGAACCCGCAAAGCCGGGCGAACACGGGCAACGGGTTCGGCGATTTTCTGTTGGGCATCCCCACCTCGGCGAGCCTCTCGAACGAGGACGTAGGAGATGTGCGCCAGAATTACGCGGCGGCGTTTGCCCAGGACGATTGGAAGGTAAACAGCCGGCTGACGCTCAATTACGGCCTGCGCTGGGAGTTCTGGTCGCCGCGCCTCGAGCGGTTGAACGAGCAGGCGAATTTCGTGCCGGGTCCGAACGCGCTGATTTATCCCAACAACCAGGTGCCGGCGGGCATTCCGGCGTCGTTTACGACGACGATTCCGGCGGGTGTGGGAGGGCGGACCCTGGTGCGAAGCTATGACGCCAATTTCGCGCCGCGGTTGGGGCTGGCGTACCAGATTACGCACAGCACGGTGCTGCGGTCGGGGGCGGGGGCTTTTTATGCGTCGCCGAATTTTCCGGGCGTGGGGGTGACGCCGCCGGCGAATCCGCCGTTCCTTGTCACCGTGCCGTTTCCGACCGACCAGGTCCATCCGAATATCACGCTGGCGAACGGATTTCCGGCCGGGGTGGTGTCGCCGACAAGCCTGAACCTTCACAACGTGGCCCTAGACGGATTCGTGCTGGATTACAAGCCCACGGTGGTTTACAAGTGGAGCTTCGGGCTGGAGCAGCAGGTGTCGTCGTACGTGCTGGGCGCGGATTATGTGGGCACCAAGGGGACGCACATCCCGCTGTTCTACAACTTGAACCAGCCGCTGCCGGGCGGAACGAGCGTTGCCAGCCGGAGGCCGATCCAGGGATACAGCGATATCAACTATGACTCCGTTATCGGCGACTCCACCTACAACGCACTCGAACTGCATCTGGACCGGCGATTCCAGCACGGCCTGCTGGCGCAGGTTTCGTATACCTTCAGCAAGGCGGAAGACGACGGCGGCGAGCAACTTGCCGGCGATGAGCAATACCGCAACGCCCAGAATTTGAAGTGGGAGCACAGCCTGGCCACCTTCGACGAGACCAACCGCTTCGTGACGGACATTCTCTACGACCTGCCGGTGGGCCGTGGAAAGGCGCTGCCGATTCGCAACCGTTTCCTGGACGCGGTGGTGGGCGGCTGGCAGGCCAACGGCATCTTCACCGTTTATAGCGGCCAGCCGTTCACGCCCAACCTGAATTTCAGCACGGCCAACACGACCTCCGGGGATAACCGGCCCAACCGGATTGCCAACGGCAACCTGCCGTCCAGCCAGCGCAGCGTGCACAATTGGTTCGACACGGCGGCATTTGTGGCGGCGCAGGAATACACCTTCGGCAACTCGGGGCGGAATGTCCTGTTCGGCCCGGGCGCGACGAACCTGGATTTCAGCATGTTCAAATCGTTCGGGGTGCCGATGTTCGGAGAGAACGGGACGCTGGAGTTCCGGTCGGAGTTCTTCAACTTCTTCAACCACCCGCAATTCGGGCTCCCGAACGCGGTCGTGAATATCCCGCAGGGCGGGACGATCACCTCGACGTCGTCGTCGATGCGGCAGATTCAATTCGCGCTGAAACTGATTTTTTAGGGGAGCCGATGGCATCGAATTTTACGCGCAGGACCTTTTTTCAAACCGCCGGCATGGCGGCTGCCGCCCCGCTTCTCGCGCAGAATAGCCGAGAATTGCCGAATATCGTGTTTGTGCTGGCGGACGATCTCGGCTGGGGCGATCTGCCTTGCAACAATCCCGAGTCGGCCGTGCCCATGGTCAATGCCAACCGGCTGGCCAGCCAAGGCACCCGCTTCATCGACATGCACTCTTCGTCGGCGGTCTGCACGCCGAGCCGCTACAGCATCCTGACCGGGCGCTACTGCTGGCGGACGCGCCTTCAACACGGGGTGCTCAACGGGTACTCGTCGAACCTGATCGAGCCGGGCAGGATGACCGTGCCTGGAATGCTCAAGCGCGCCGGCTATTACACGGCCGGGGTCGGCAAGTGGCACCTCGGGCTGGGCAGCGCCGATCCCGCCGATTTCAGCAAACCGCTTCGGCCCGGTCCGCTGGATCACGGCTTCGATTACTACTTCGGCATCCCGGCCTCGCTCGACATGGACCCATATCTCTCTTTCGAGAACGACCGCGTGGTCGAGCCGGCGAGTTCCTATACACGCGGCGCGAAAGAGCCTCGCGGATATTTCTGGCGTCCCGGTGCGTGCACTCCCGGCTTCAATCCGGAAACCGTACTGCCGGAGCTGACGCGGAAATCGGTGGACCTGGTGCACCAGCACGCCTCGGGGAGCCGGCCGTTTTTCCTGTATTTCGCCATGCCGTCGCCGCACACGCCATGGGTTCCGGCGCCCAAATTCCGCGGCGTTTCGAAAGCGGGCGATTACGGCGACTACGTGGCCGAGGCGGACGACGCGCTCGGCCAGGTAATGCGCGCGGTAGACGCCAACTCCCGCCACAACACCATTTTCGTCTTCACCAGCGACAATGGCGCGGACTGGAAGGTCGAAGATCAGGACCGTTATGCGCATCGGGCCAACGGCGATTGGAAAGGGGAGAAGGCGGACATCTGGGAAGGCGGGCACCGCATTCCTTTTCTGGTGCGCTGGCCGAACCATGTCCCCGAGGGGCGCGTCAGCAACGAACTGGGGTGCCTGTCGGATTTCATGACTACGGTGGCGGCGATCCTGGGCGTCAAACTCCCGGACGATGCCGCGGAGGACAGCTACAATTTGCTGCCGGCGTGGCTGGGGACCAACACGCGGCCCATTCGCCCCGACATCATCCACCATTCCATCAGCGGTATGTTTGCCATCCGGCGCGGCAACTGGAAGCTGGAAGAGGGGCTCGGATCCGGGGGATTCACCCAGCCGGCGCACGTAGAGCCGGGCCGGGGCGGTCCGAAGGGGCAGCTTTACGACATGGCCCGCGATCCGGAAGAGAAGGACAATTTATACCAGAAGCACCCGGAGATCGTGGATAACCTGGCAACGCTGCTGGAGAAGTATAAACAGCAGGGGCACACGCGCCCCCTCGGCAGCCGGTAGGAAGAAGTGCGGTCCCGGGTGGGCGCGAACCGGAACGGTAGAGCATGAGCGTGAGCAGGACCGGAACCGCAGGAACCATTTTAATCGGATGCGCATCTCCGTAATAATCTGTTCAGAACGGACCAGTACTAAGTAAGTACTGGTTAACTGCCGGAGTTGGCACGCTCCGGGCCAGCGCGACAACGCCACAGCCGGGCCGTGGGATCGCGCGGCGAAACGACCCAAAGCGGACTGAGGCGCCGGCGACCAGAGAAGAATCATCGGCGGCCGGGCCCGCCGCTATAATAGAAATATCTCCCCTCGATGGAACTCCGTGAAAAGGCAGGCCAGCTTCCACTCGCCCCCGGGGTGTACCTGTACAAAGATGCCGCCGGCCGGGTGATCTATGTCGGGAAAGCGAAAATCCTGCGCAACCGCGTGCGCAGCTACTTCTCCGACGACAAGCTCGCCGACGCCAAGACCGGCACCCTGATTTCCGAGGCCCAGGATGTGGACTACATCCTGGTCGATAACGAAAAAGAAGCGCTGGCGCTCGAAAACAATCTCATCAAGCAGTACAAGCCGCGATTCAACGTCCTGCTGCGCGACGACAAGACTTATCCCTATATCAAGCTTACCCAGGAAAAATATTCCCGCGTCTATGTCACGCGCCGCCTGAAGAAGGACGGCGCGACTTACTTCGGTCCTTATTTCCCCGCCAACCTGGCGCACCGGCTGGTGCATTTCATCCACCGGCATTTCCTGGTGCCGTCGTGCAAGGTGGACCTCACGCGCTACCATCCCAAGCCGTGCCTTCAATACCACATCCACCGCTGCCTGGGGCCGTGCGTGCAGGGGCTGACGACCGACGACGCCTACGATACAGCGGTGCGCAACGTGCGGCTGTTCCTGGAAGGACGCCACGGCGACCTCGCCCGCGACCTCCGCGCCCGCATGAACGCGGCATCGGAAGAGATGCGCTTCGAGGAAGCCGCTTCGCTGCGCGACCTGTTGGCCACGGTCGAGGAAATCGAGCAGCGCCAGAAGATGGCCGCCGCCAAGGGCGACGACGCCGATATCTTCGCCTGCTACGCCGAGCCGCCGCTGGTGGCGCTCAACCTTTTCCACCTGCGCAACGGGCAGATCGTCGACCGCCGCGAATTCTTCTGGGAAGACCAGCAGGATTTCGAGGAGCCGCAGTTTTTCTCCGCAATGCTCAAGCAGCTCTACCTGGACCAGCAGTACATTCCCGGCGAGATCCAGGTGCCGGTGGAATTCGAAGACCGCGAGGCCCTGGAAGAGTTGCTGTCGGAGAAGCGCGGCCGGAAGGTGGAGATCCGGACGCCGCAGCGCGGCCAGAAGAAGGCCTTGCTCGGGCTGGTCGAGACTAATGCCAGGCACAGTTTCAACGCGCGCTTCCGAGTGCTGAAGCCGTCTTCGCGGGCGATTCAGGAAGCGCTTCAGGAAGCGCTGAATCTGCCCGACGCTCCCGCGCGCATCGAGTGCTTCGACGTCTCGCACATTCAGGGCACGGACAAGGTCGCCAGCATGGTGGTGTGGGAAGAGGGGCGCATGAAGAAATCGGACTACCGCAAGTTCATCATCCGCACGGTGATCGGCAACGACGATTTCGCCAGCATGCACGAGGTGGTGACGCGGCGCTACGGCCGGCTCCGGGAAGAGAAGCGGCCCATGCCGGGGCTGGTGCTGATCGATGGCGGCCTGGGCCAGTTGCACTCCGCCGCCGAAGCGCTCGAAGCGCTCGGCATCAGCGACCAGCCGCTGGCTTCGATCGCCAAGCGCGAAGAGATCATCTACGTCTACGGGCAGGAAGACGAGCCCATCGTGCTGGACCGGTTCTCTCCGATTCTGCACCTCATCCAATCGATCCGCGACGAGGCGCACCGGTTTGCCATCACGTTCCACCGGTCGCGGCGCAATGCCCGGCAGCTCACCTCCGAGCTGGATGCGATTCCCGGCGTGGGCAAGAAGACGGTGCAGAAGCTGCTCAAGGAATTCGGCAGTTCGGATCTCGTGCGCAATGCGCCGGAGGAGCAATTGGCGGCGCTGGTAGGCCGGGCCGCCGCGCGGCGCGTGCGCGCGCACTACGAGCCGCCGGCTTCAGTCTGATCCCGAGATGGGCGATCCGATCCGCCAAAGCCGCTAATGGCGCCGGGCGGCAACGATTTCCGCCGACTGGGCTGCCCCCTGGAGGGTCTTAATCTCGAGAATGAATTCGCAGACCGGGAGGGGGTCGCGGGGACCGATGGCCAGCGCCTTGCGAACCTTGGGGAGAGAATCGGGGCGGAGCAGAAACTCGCCCGCACCTTCGGTGCCCTCCGCTTCGATTCCTCCAATCAGGAGCACAAAGCCGGTGCCGCCTATGTTCGGCACAAGTGCGACCCGCGCATAATCCGGGCCGGACGCGTTCCTCTCAAAAACCAGCGGCTCTCCGGCAGCGGGATGGAGGTTCCGAATGCGAACGGGATTGTGTTCGAACTGGAAGTTCAGCGCGGCATCGAACAGCGAGGCCCACGGGTCGCTGCTCGGGCTTCCGGTAATGATGAAATTGCCGGACTTTTAATCTCTGGTGTGCATCAGGCGGGCATAGCGGACTTCCACGCGTCCCGGCGCCGCGGCGCTTTCACGCTAAAGCCTGGAGAGAATCGAGACATCGGCAAGTGAAGTGATCTGGCGGCTGCTCAGGAATTTCCAGCGTTCCGGGTCGATGCCAGGGGCCGGCGCTCCGATCTAACAGGGCCGAGAAGAACATCGGCGTCCCGTTCGCCACGCCACGGGGAGACAGATTCACGCGTACCGCAAAAAAGACGAGGAGAGCGGCGGCAAGTACCCCCCAGGGCCGCCCACGGAAGCCAGCCCGGCTTGCGCCGAGACCCGGCGGACAGGAGACGGGGCGCGAACACGGCCACATAACCGCCCTTGGGATTTCCAGGGCCAGTCCTCACGTCAGAAACACGATGATGCCCGGCGTGCCGACCGGCGTATATTGCCCGGTGAACGAGAGCGCGCCGGTCTCGCGGTTCACGGAGTAGCAGGTGATCGCATCCGACCGCTGGTTGCAGGAGTACAGGAAACGGCCGCTGGGATCGATCGAGAAGCTGCGCGGATAATCGCCGCGCGTCCATTCCTCGCCTTTGAGATCGACGCTTCCATCGCTCCGTATCCTGAGCCAGGCGATGCTGTCGTGCAGGCGGTTGGCGGCGTAGACGAAGCGGCCATCGGCGGAGACCGCGATCTCCGAGGTGAAGTCGGTGCCGGCGAAGCCCTTCGGCAGCGTAGAAACGGTCTGCCGCGGAATCAGGCGGCCGTTCGCGGAATCGTAATCGAAGACGGCCAGCGTGGAAGATTCCTCCTGTAGCGAATAGAGCCACCGGCCGCTCGGATGGAAAGCGAAGTGGCGCGGGCCGTCGCCCGGCGGCAGCTTGACCTCCGGCGGATTGTTGGGGGTAAGCTTTCCGGTGCGCAGGCTCAAGCGCCAGATGAAAATCCGGTCCAGGCCGAGGTCGGTGGAAAGCACGAAGCGGCCGGCGGGGTCGGATTGGATCATGTGGGCATGCGGCCGGTCGTGGCCGCTGATAGCGAAACTTCCGAGCGGACCGCTCTGGGCATTCGCAGGACCGGGCTGCCCCCGATCGACCTTCACATCGGTGGCGGGACCGAGGTCGCCGCGGGCGCGGATCGGCAGCACGGCTATGGTTCCGCCGGCATAGTTGGCCACCAGCACATACTTGCCCGAGGGGTGAATGCTCAGGTGGGCGGGTCCGGCGCCCTGCGAGCTTTGCGTGATGAGCAGTGTGAGCCGACCGGTCCGGCGATCGATGCTGTAGGCACCGACCGACCCCGATGCCGTTTCATTGGCGGAGTAGAGGTGGGTGCGCGCAGGGTTCAAGGCGAGCCACGCGGGGTTCGACCCGTTGCGATAGACTGCGCGCTGCTGCAAAGCGCCGGTGGCCGGATTCATCTCGAAGAGGTAGATCCCTTCACCGCGCCCCGGGCTGCCTTCGGGGCCTTGGGGCGAGCTGTAGCTTCCGACGTATGCCAGCGGCGGATGCTCGATCGCCAGCAGCGCGGTGCCCGCCAGAAGTTGCCGCCGGGTCACGGCAGCAACTCCCGCAGATGCCCGATCAAATCGGAGGGGAAGAAAGGCTTTTTCAGGTAACGGATGCGCGTGGAATTTCGGGGCATGTCTTTGTACTGGCCGGAGATCAGCAGCGCGGTGGCGGCCGGGTAGCGCTTCAGGACACGGTCCACCAGTTTGTGACCGTCCATTTCCGGCATCACGACGTCGGAAATCAGCAGGTCCACCGGCTGGCGTTCGCAGATTTCCAGGGCCGCGGCAGGCCCGGATGCCAGCAGGATGGAAATCGGCTGCGAGCCCAGAATCTTCTGGACCAGGCGCAAGACCTGGGGGTCGTCATCCACGATTAAAACCGTCCGCTGCGCTTCGGCCATCGATAGTTTCGATTCTACCCCGGCTTGGCGGGTGCGCGCGCGGATGGCATCCAGTAAGCTGGATGCTCCGGGTCCCCGGCGGGCCGTTTCAGCGCCGCATTCCATTACACTGGTTGGGCAAGAGTATGAAAACGGAAATCAAGCATCCCGACAAAAAGGTTTCTACCGGCGCCTATTCCGCCGGCATCGCGATGGACGGCTGGTTGTTCGTGAGCGGCCATGCCGGACAGGACCTCGGGACCGGTGAGCCGGTGCCCGGCGGCGTCGCCGAGCAGACCCGCGCGGCGCTCCGGCATATCGGCCAAATCCTGGCGGCCGCCGGAGCGAGCTTCGCCGACTTGGCGAAGTCCACCTGCCACCTGGCCCACATCGAGGATTTCGACCAGTTCAACGCCGCCTACGCGGAGTTCTTCCCGCCGCCGCTACCGGCCCGCACGACGGTGCAGTCCGGATTGCCCCAGGGATTGCTGGTCGAGATCGACGTGATCGCGCGGCTGCCGGGCCAGGCGTCATGAACAAGCCGGCGCGAGATCTCGATCCCGTCGGCATCGTCGGGTTGGGGCTGCTGGGCCGCGGCATCGCTACTTGCCTGCTGCCCACGGCTTTTCGGTGCGGGCATATAACCGCACGGCGCGGCGCGCGGGAGCGGCGGTCGATCACCTCGGCGAGGCGCTCCGCGAGATGGTGCGGCGAAAAGCCGCCGCGCGCCGCGATGTGGCGGACTGGCGCAAGCGCTTCACGCTGGTGGGCTCGCCCGAGGAGTTGGGCGACTGCGCTTTCACGATCGAATCTGTGAAGGAGGACCTCAAACTCAAGCGCGCCATCTTCCGCCATGATGCGCGAAGCGGCACGTGGACGCGGTGCCGTGCCTGGAGTTTTTCGGGCATCTCCACGACCTGTTCCGCATCGAGCGCTACGCCAATCTCGCCGCGCTGCCGCACGGCGGCGACCTGAATCCGCTCGATCCCCGGATCGAGCGCATGGTGGAAGATTGGATCGGCCAGATGACCGCCCTGTTTCCGAGCCCGTGGTTTCACATCGGGCTGGACGAGCCGTGGGATCTCGATCGCGCCGCGAGGGCCGGTGCGGGAACCGATCCGGCCAAGCTGTACGTCGACCACCTGGCCCGAGTTGCCGGCCTGGTGCGCCGCCGCGGCAAGCGGGTGCTGTTTTGGGCCGATGTGGCGAGCGGCGCGCGCCTGTTCGAAAAATATCCGCAGTTCGCCTCGAGCCTGCCCGAGGGAACTGTGCCGGTGCCCTGGTATTATCACGCGGCGAAAGATTATTCGATGATGCTCGCGCCCTTCCGCAAGGCTCGGATCCCCGAAATCATCGCGACGGGCATCTGGGCGTGGGAGACCATCGCGCCCAATTTCCAGGTGACTTTCACCAACATCGACGGCTACCTGGGCGAGGGCCGGCGCGACGGCACGCTGGGAATTATCAACACCAATTGGGCGGACGACGCGCAGATCCTCTACCGTGCCACCGAGCCGGGCGTGGCTTACGGCGCCATCGCCGGCTGGCAGAATGCGCCGGTCGACCGCGCCGCCTTCTTCCGCAACTATGCGGCCGCGCTCTACGGCGATGCCGCGGCGGACGTGGCGGTGGGCCTGGAGTCGCTGACCGCGGCCGAGGTGTCGATGACCGCCGCCCGCGGAGCCGAGGACATGTACCGCCTTTGGGACGATCCGTTGATACCGCAGGTGCTGGCCCGCGCCCGCGCGCACCTCGCGGACTTGCGGCAGGCGCGGCTCGAAGCCGAAACCGCGCAGGAACATCTCGAAGCCGCCGCCGCGGGCCATCCCGAATCGTTGGCCTGCCCGCTGCTCGACGCGCGTCTTCTCGATTACGCCGGCATGAAGTTCCTGTACGCGGTCGAGATTGCCGATCGCTATGCCGCGCTGAATGCTTCCTCCAGCCGGGAGGACATTTCGTTCTGGCTGGGAACCCAGACCGCCGGCCGCAATCACAGCCGCATCGCCGATCTGATGGATCTCATCACCGAACTGCGCGACGTTTACAAGGCCCAGTGGGACGCGGAATACACGTCGTACCGGCGCGGCACCGCGCTCGGCCGGTTCGAACGCCGAGTCCGAATACTGGCGCCGCCTGCAAGCCAGGATCTGGGAAATGCGCCGCGGCCTTGAGCCGGGCAAGCCCCTGCCGCCGCTCGATTCGCTGCGCCGGTAGCGCGGCTTGTAGCCATAGCCTCGCTGTTCGAAAGAACCCTCTTCCCCGCGCCGCTTTCTGAGACCATGGTACATGGAGGGAAAATGTCGCTGCCGAGGACGGCGCTGTGTATCCTGATATGGGCGATTGCGATTCCAATGTTCGGACAGGCCAGAATCGATCCCGCGCTTCCGCCCGCGCCTCTCACGCACACGCGCACTCTGCTCCTGTTCCCCGGCGTCGATACCGTCAAGGATCCCAACGCCGTGCTGCCGCCCCTGACGAAGAAGCAGAAGTTCGAAATTTTCTGGCAGCGGACCTTCGATGTTTCTCTCCCCGTGGAGGCCTTCCTGTTCGCCGAAGGCACGAACGCGGTCAACTACTCGCCGCATTACGGCACGGATGAGGTCGCTCTTGCGAAGCGGTTCGGGGCGTATGCCGGCAGTATCGCAGGCTCCAGTTTCTTCACGGATGGGGTCTTCCCGTCGATCTTTCACCAGGACCCACGCTACTTCCGCAAGGGGCATGGGTCCGTCCCATCGCGCATCTGGTATGCGATCGAGTCAGAGTTTGTGACGCGCGGCGATAACGGCAACATGCAGTTCAACATCTCCGGCGTGCTCGGGTTCGGATTCTCGACGGCTTTGACCAACGCCTGGTATCCGCGCAACTCCATCACGCTCACCGACACGCTGCAGCGTTTCGGGGCCAAGATTGCGCTCAGCGGAGTGATTAACCTGCTCCGCGAGTTCGGCGCCACCGGCGACAAAACGTCGTCCCATCCCTGACGCCGCTTACCACATTCGCGCTGCCTTCCCAAGCTTCACCGCGCCTTTCACCAGCAAAGCAATCGCGCCCCCAACCGCCGCCACGCCGCCCAGGGTCTCGGCAATCGTGACCGCTTTCCGCCGCGGCGTTCCATATCGCATGTTCGACATGCCCCAGCGCTGGAACTGCTGCCACTGAAGAATCGCATTGCCGGGGATGCGCGCTCCCAGGCCAACCATCAGGTTGGGCATCGCCGTCCGCAAGACCGGGCGCCCCGGCACGAAGGTGACGCACGGATCGTTCTTATACTGCGGCTTCGCGGCGTCGTCGAACACCAGGTACGGCCCCTGCTTCAGGTGCTCTTCGAAATTCGGACCGTCCGTTTCTCCGATCATGATGGTCGGGGTTCCGTTCAGCCAGATCACCTGGTTCAGTTCGCCGCGGCGCACCATGCTGTCCAGGGCGCTCTTCACGTGGCCGATGGTGCCCTCCATCGAGACTCCCTTCCCGACCAGGAAATTGACCGGATAGTTGTCGAAGTCGCTGTGGTTGGATGCGCCGCCTTCATGTTCATGCTCGTCCTGTTTTTCGGCGCCGGCGACGACGTCATCGCGGTGGCTACGGGCACCTCCTGGAGGGCCATCCGAGGCATTTTGCGTGGCCTCGCCCTCGCCGCTCCGCCCATCGCCTTCCTCGTGGTCTACCTGCTGTGCAGAAGGGCACAGCGTCGGCACGATCTTCCGCCCCCGCCCGTCGCCTCTCAAGCTGCGGCCTCCGAGCAAGAACTGGTCAACCGGTAGCGCGGGCATTTTGCCCGGGGTACCCTCCGGGCTGGCCGGCATTTTGCCGGCATTGGTGCACGACTCGTCTTCCTTACCGAGTGCGCGTGAACCGGCATTGGCAGAGCTCATGCATCCCCCCGTAGTAGAAGGAGACAAGTCATGTGCGATTATTCTTTGATGCACCTTCCTAATCGCTTAGCCAGGGAAGGCGAGAACTTAGTCATCCACCGCTTCCCGAGCGGCTCCAAGGGACTCACTTCGCCGGAGGATCTGCACCCGAAGGCCGGTCCGGATGCGCCGCCTCGCTCGTTCTGGATGGCGGTGAAGGAGTTCTTCAGCCCGGAGACTGCGTGTTCGGTGCCGGCCGTCTGCATCCCCCCTGGTGCCCAACTCCAATTGCA
>JAJYLS010000469.1 GCA_021787555.1 Acidobacteriota bacterium
TGCTGGCGCATCCTGGAGCCGTCCAGCTCAAACCGGCCCCAAATTGACTTTCACCCGGCGACGGCCAGCCCTCGACAGGGGTCGTGTGAGAAATGCGGGCTATCCGCCGATGCGGCAATTGGATCGAGCACTGGCCCGCTGGGCTGAACGGAAATACAAGAAGCTGCGCGGTCATTTGCGCAGAGCGTCACGTTGGGTCGCGAGAATCTCGAGACGCGATCCGAAAGGGAGCGGTCTTCCGATATGTAACCGTATTTGCGAAACGAGGTGCTCAATCGGCCGCGGAGGAACGCGGATGGACATAGATGGGAGCCACCTGTGTTCGTGCGCGTTGATCGGCGGTCCAGTTGCGGCGCTGAATAATCATGGGCGGCTCGTAGGTGTGGCCGGCGGCCAGACGGCGCTCTTCGCGGCGCGCGCTCCACAGCAGCACGGGGCCGAGGGCGCGGCTGACGATGCGGCTGATGGCGCCGAATTCGCGGCCGATCTCCTGGCGCAGGGTGCGGATCTGCGCGCTCACCGCTGCGTTGGTGCGCTCCAGGCGGTGCTCCATGGCCCACAGGGCGGCGGCGTAGCCGTCGCGCAGCGAACGCGCCTCCCGGGCGAAGCGGGCGCGCACGCGCGCGTCGGGATCGTTCTTATAGCGGTACCAGCCTTCCATCGTCGTGCGGCAGATGCGGTAAATGCTCGGGCCGTTGCGCTCGAAATCGCGGCGGAAGGCCCAGTCCAGCCAGCGCTTGGAATCCTGGCGCGAAATCGCCGCGTGCCGGAAATTGAAACTGTCCTGGCCGTGGATATCGGCAAGGTCCACGTCCAGCATGCGGCCCTGCGCGGACATCTCGGCATGCAGCGGCGTACCGGGAACCGGGGTGTAGAGCATGAACTGGTGGAAATCGGTGTTGTGCGCGACGGCGTGCTCGATTTCCTCCTGGATGTTCTCCGGCGTGTGGTGCTCCAGGCCCACGATCGTGGAGCCCAGCAGCTTGATGCCGTGCTTGCGCAGCTCGCGCGTCAGTTCCAGCGTGTCGGCGCCCTTGAGCTTGGTGTAACTCGATCGTGGGGATTCGAGCCCCATCCAGATCCACGAAACGCCCAGCTCGACGAGCTCCCGCATGGAATACTGGCGGATGGCATTGGCCGAGGAGAAGACGTAAAGCGACCACGGCTTGCCCCCCTCTTTCATGCGCTCGAGCAGTTCCATGGCGCGGCGCTTGTGGAGCAGGAAATTCTCGTCCATCATGAAAAACGAGCGCGCGCGCAGCTTCTTTTCCATGTGCGACATCACCTGGAAAAGCTCGTCGCCGCTGTCGTAGAAATTCAGGAACTTCCCTTTGCCGCCGAAAAATGCCGAGGTGGTGCAGAAGTTGCAGCCCATGGGGCAGCCGACGGAGGGAATGATGGTGGCCGCGGTGCTGCCTTCGCTTTGCGGCAGCTTCACCCCCATAGTGCGGGCGCCGAACCCGGACACGATTTCGGGATGCTGGATGGGCGCGTTCTCGTCTTCGCCGAGGTAACGGCGCATCCACGCGATGCCGTCGCCGCGCACGACGTGATCTGCGTCAACCATGCTCTCGATCCCCGGGATGGCGGCGACGTGCCCGCCGATGACGATCTCCGATTGCGGCGAAATGCGGCGTACCATGTTGCACATCTCGCGCACTTTGCCCACGTTGACGATGATCGAGGAGATGCCGATGATGTCGTAACGGTGCTCGCGCAGTTCCCGCTCGAAGGCTTCGCGCGTGGGAAAATCCAGGACCGTGGTCGGCGCGGAGATGTTCTGCTGGATCATCAGAATGCCCCAGGAGCGGTGAAACATGCGCAGCGAGAACGGTCCCTGCTCACGGGTCACCTGGTTGTGATACAACTCCATGGGGTTGATGGTGCGGCTGCCGAATTCGTCGTCCTGTGCGTAAGGACCAAACACCGAGCTGAGCAGCACGCGCGCGCGGATACCGAGAGGATGAGTCGTCATTTTTTCGGAATTTAGCGCCTCAAGAACCGGTTTAACACGGCGATGCGAAAATCAGGCGAAGAAATTTGTGTTTTTTTTGTAATAGTTGCGCGGGTCAAGGCCGGATGAAAAAGCTGTAACCGTATTTTTCGAAGCCGAGCTTTTCGTAGAAACGGTGCGCGCCCTCGCGCGGCAGGCCGCTCGATAGGGTCATTTTATAACAGCCGGCGGCGCGGCATTGCGCGCGGGCGTGGTCCATCATGGCGCGGCCGATGCCCTGTCCCTGCCGCGCGGGGGCCACCGCGACATCCTCCACCACGCCGGCGCGCGCGCCGCGCTTGGCCAGGTGGTCCATCGTCAGCAGTGCGTACGTGCCGACCACCGCGCCCTCGGCTTCGGCCACGTAGAGGCGGTAATTGGGATAACGGCTGAAGAGGAGGAAGTGGGCGCGCGCTTCCTCGGCGGTGAAAGACTTGCCGCCGTCGATGCCGGCTTCGGAGTAGAGGCGCAGGATGGCCCGCAGGTCGGATTCCCGGGCTTCGCGGATCAGCAGTTTCGAATCCATGGTGACTCCATTTTTCGGTAGAATCAGATTATCTCCCACATGTCCCGAAAGCCGTCAAGCGTGGTCGCGCTGTACCCCGGGTCGTTCGACCCGATTACGAATGGCCATCTCGATCTGATCCAGCGCGGCTCGCGGCTGGTGGACAAGCTGATCGTTTCGGTGCTGCGGAACGAAAGCAAAGAGCCGCTGTTTTCGGTAGAGGAGCGTACGGACATGCTGCGGGAGGTGGTGCAGGTGTATCCGAACGTCGAGGTGGATTCCTTCGACGGGTTGCTGGTGGACCACGCGGTGGCCCGCGGGGCCACGGTGCTGCTGCGCGGCATCCGCGCGATTTCGGATTACGAGTACGAGCTGCAGATGGCGCTCATGAACCGGCGGCAGCGTCCGGAGATCGAGACCATTTTTCTGATGGCCAACGAGGCGTACTCGTTCATCAGTTCGCGGATCGTGAAGGAAGTAGCGAGTCTGAGGGGGAATATTTCGGGGCTGGTGCCGCCTTCAGTGGAAGCGCGGCTGCAGCGCAGGCTGTCCAAAATCAAACACAGAGGGGCGTAGCAACATTCCATGCAGGCAGTGGTAAACACAATAGCGGAACGTATATCTTCAATCA
>JAJYLS010000470.1 GCA_021787555.1 Acidobacteriota bacterium
TTGGAGGCGTTGTCGAGCGAGGCGGCGGCGAAGTCGAACAGATAGAGCGCGGAAAGACCGGTGACGACCAGGGCGACGAAAGCGACGATGGCAAGGCGCAGGCGCGCGCGCAGGCTCATTACAATTCCCGAATAGCAGGATACCTTTCGGATAACACCGCGCACAACGCAGCGAGGCGCGGGCGATGGTTGGTGGGGTTGTGCGCACCTCGCGCTGTGCGCTCTCCGGACAACACCGCGCAGACGGCGGCGGGGCGCGGGCGTTCCATATCCCGATTTGAGCGTGCCGCGTGCCGTGCGCTAGAAAATTCCCGATCGAATTGGCCCCATAATGGAATCAAGACGCCGGGGCGGAACGAGCCCCCTGGCGCAATGAAGGATCAAGTTGCATGATGTGGCGTAACGCGGCCGCGGCGGGCCTGTTGTGGCAGGCGATGATGATAGGGCAGACGGCGAAACCGGAGGCGCCGCAGATCGGCAAGCCTCCGATTCTGAAAGAGGCCGACTTGCGCCCGGGCATGCGCGGCGTGGCGTGGACGGTGTTTTCTGGCACGGAACCGGAGCCGGTGCCGATCGAGATTCTCGGCATCGAGAAGAACATGTGGGGTCCGGGCGAGGACGTGATTCTGGCGCGGATGGGAGGCAAGGCGGAGCGGACCAACGTAGCGGGCGGGATGTCGGGAAGCCCGGTCTATATCGACGGCAAGCTGGTGGGCGCGGTAGCGCTTCGATTGAGCATGTTCTCGCCGGATGCGATCTGCGGAATCACGCCGATTGAGCTGATGCTCGAAGTGAACGCGTTCGACCATTCGAAGCCGGTGGAGGCGAAGACGCCGCAGAAGGCACCGGCAGCGCAGGCAGCAGCGGCGCTCGACCCGATGCTTGCTCATGTGCTTGCTTCGTCGGGCACTGGCGGGGCGGGGTTGAACCTGACGCCGATTGCGACGCCGCTGGCGTTCTCGGGATTTTCAGACAACACCGTGCGTCTGTTTGGAGGGTTGTTCGAGCAGGCGGGGCTGACGGCGACGGTGGCGGGCGGGGCGTCGAGCCTGCCTCGGAGCGCCGTGCCGGCGGCGGACTGGAAGACGTCGCTGCGGCCGGGCCAGGCGGTGACGCTGGCGCTGGTTTCCGGCGATATGAGCGTGACGGGCATGTGCACGGTGACTTACAACGACGGCAAGCGCGTGCTGGCCTGCGGGCATTCGTTTTTCAACCTGGGCCCGGCCGACATTCCGATGGCCAAGGGCGACGTGGTGACGACGCTTGCGTCCTCGTATCAGCCGAACAAGATCGGCAATGCGACCGAAGTGGTGGGAGCGCTGCGGCAGGACCGGCACAGCGCGATTCTGGGCGAGTTGGGCGCGACAGCGGAAGTGGTGCCGGTGAGCGTGAAGGTGCGGGCGTTCGACGAGTCGAACAAGCTGCGCAACGAGCGGCACCTGAAATTCAGCGTGATGGTGAACCAGAAGTGGACGCCGTACCTGATGATGCTGACGCTGTTCAACTCGATTGAAGGACTGAACGAGTTTGCCGAGGAATCGACGTACCGGATGCGCGGGCAGATTGAGTTGGACGGGGAGCCGAACGTGAGCTTCGCGACGATGCAGGCGCCGGGCGAGATGCCGGTGCCGGCGCCGATGATGCTGGCCACGTGGTGGGGCGAGCGGTTCAACCGGCTGTACCTGAATCCCGTGGACGCGCCGAAGCTGAAGGCGGTGAGCGCGACGGTGGACTTGCTGCCGGACCGGCGGACGGCGGCGATTGACACGGCATGGCTTTCGGCGAGCGAGGCTCCCGCGGGTACGACTCTGCACGGGCGGGTGTTCCTGCGGCCGTACCGCGGCGAGCGGATGGAGCGGGATTTCGCCGTGACGCTGCCGGCGGGCCTGTCGCCTGGGGATTATCAGATTCTGCTCAGCGACGCCGATACGCTCGACCGCGCGCAGAACGCCGCCCGGCTTTCGGACCGCAACATCGGCATTTCTCAGACGATTTCGCTGTTGAATCAAGAACGCGTGAACAACCGGTTGTACGTGTCGCTGATCGAGCCTTCGCCGACGCTGTATTATGCCGACAAGGCGCTGCCGGATCTGCCGCCGAGCGTGATGAACGTCATGCAGACGGGGCGGTCCGGGGCGCATCACCTGCCGGCATCGGGTGCGACATTGGTCGAGCAGGGCAGCATTCCGTTCGATCTCGTCGTGAACGGCGCTTACAGCCTGCGGATTCACGTGAAGTAAGTTTCTATCTCTATTCCATGTTCAAATTCCGTTTCCGTTCGAGCGCCTCACTGGCGTTGGGTTGTGGTGCGGTCCTGACGCTGGCGGTGACGGCGCGGGCCGTCGATACGCAGTTCTGGCAGCAGTCCGAGCAAGCCGATTTTGAGAAGGGCACGCGGAAAGGCCTCGCTCTGCGCAGCGACGGGCTGCTCATACTCGGGCCGGAGGTGAAGGAGGTCTTCGACGCGGCGCTGCCTTATCTGTGGTCGGCGGCACGGGACGGGAAGGGGAACCTGTACCTGGGCGGGGGAGGCAGCGAGGGTGGCTCGGCGCGTTTATTCGTGGTGAACGCGCAGGGCGAGGGACGAAAGCTGACAGACCTGCCGGGGATCGCGATTCAGGCGCTGGCGGCGGACGGCGGTGGACGGCTCTATGCGGCGACGTCGCCTTCGGGCAAGGTGTACCGGGTTTCGGCCGACGGACACAGCGAAGTGTTTTTCGATCCGCACGCGCGCTACATTTGGGCGCTCACTTTCGCCAAGGACGGGGCGTTGTTTGTGGCGACCGGCGACCCGGGGCGGGTGTTTCGCGTGACGCCGGACGGAAAGAGTTCCGAATTCTTTGCGACGGATGAAGCGAATGTGCGCTCGCTGGCGCTGGACGGGCGCGGGGATCTGATCGCGGGGACGGCGCCGAGCGGCCTGATCGTGCGGCTCAAGCCGGATACGGGCGCAGGGGCGGGCCAGGCGTTTGTGTTGTACGAGGCCGAGAAGACGGAGATCACGGCACTGGCGGTGGCGCCGAACGGCGATATCTATGCGGCGGCGGCCGGGGCGAAGGCTCCGGCGCGCCCGGCCGCGGGGACGCTCGCGGTTCCGGCCGCCTCGGGGGCGGTGGTAAGTATGGTGGGA
>JAJYLS010000471.1 GCA_021787555.1 Acidobacteriota bacterium
CGACCGATTCGATCCTACCCACAACGTCAAACTGAAAACGTACGCCGAATACAAGATCCGCGGCGCGATCCTCGACAGCCTCCGCGGGCTGGACTGGGCGCCCCGGCAACAGCGCCGCCGCACCAAGCAGATCGAAGCGGCCATCGCCAGCGCCGAACAACGCCTCCATCGTGCCCCCACCGAAGACGAGATCGCCGCTGAACTCGGTCTCTCGCTCGAGGAATATCATGAGTGGCTCATCGACGTTCGCGGCGTCAACGTGGGGAGCCTGGAAGGCGCTTCCCCGGATGAGGACGGCCGCGATCTGCTCAAATACATCTCCGACGACGAGGAGCACTGGCCTTCTCGCCTGCACGAGCGCAGCGAACTTCTCCGTCTCCTTGCCGCCGCCCTCGATCGGATTCCCGAAGTCGAACGCCTCGTGCTCAGCCTCTACTTCCATGAGGAGCTCACCCTGCGTGAGATTTCCAAGGTCGTCAAACTCCACGAGTCCCGGATCTCGCAGTTGAAGTCGCAGGCGATCATGCGCCTGAGAACCTACATCGAGAAACGCTGGCCCATGGAGAGAGGAGCCTGAACATGCCGGCTTCCCCCACCTCGCTCTGGGCCGCGCAGGAGTTTGCCAGAGGCCTGGCGCTCGCCATCGAGTCCATGACGGGCACGAAGGTCGTCGTGGAGGTTGAGGAAACTTCTTCGCAGCCGGAAGACCTGACAAAGCCGGGCACGCTCGTCTGGCGCCAGGCATTCAGCCACACGGCCGGCGCGGCCCTCGAACTCGCGGTCCCCGCCCGCTCCTGGCACGGCATCGGAGACACCGTCCTCACCGCCGCCCTCATCGAGCAGGTCGATGAGGCGATGGCCCGGGACACGTTCCGGGAACTGGCCGGCCAGTCCTTCGGCGCACTCGCGCAGGCCCTCACCGCCCGCCTCGGCCGCGAGGTCAACTGCCTCGATCCGGATCTCTCCGCCTCCGCCGGCAGCAGCTTCCCGTTTTCCCTCCTCGTTCATGCCGGCGATGAAACGCTTCCGCTCTATCTGGCGGTCTCAGACGCCGCGGTCGAACCCGGCGATCCCCCGGCCGGGCCCGCGCGCCAGACCGCCGTCGCCGGCCCGGCGCAGCAGCCGGGCGCCCTCGCCACAGAACACCTGCAATCCAAGCGGCTCGATCTCCTGCTCGACGTTCAACTCCCGGTGAGCGTATCCTTCGGCCAGTCCCAGTTGCCGCTCAAGGACGTCATCAAGCTCACCACCGGCTCCATCGTCGAGCTCAACCGCACCGTCTCCGAACCCGTCGAGGTCATCGTGAACAACTGCGTCATCGCACGCGGAGAAGTAGTCGTGGTGGAAGGAAACTTTGGCGTACGCATTCAACATGTCGTAAGCCGCCAGGAAAGAATGCGGTCGATCGAATGATGCTGACTCTCCCGTTGTGGGCTGTCTACACCGCGCTCGGCGTGGAAGCCCTCGGCCTGCTGGCCGCCTTGTTTCTTTTTCTCTCGCTGAAACGCCAACCCGCCGGCGGCGCCCGGGAGGGGAAAGACGAAATCGAGTGCATGCGCGAGAACCTGGAAAGCCGGCTCGAATCGCTCGACACCCGCCTTCGCGCCGCCGAGGACCGTTCCACCGCGCTCGTTCCGCCCGCGCCGCTGCGCTCCGGATTCAATCTGAACAAACGAACCCAGGTTCTGCGCCTGTCCCGCCAGGGAGAAAAGCCCGCCGGCATCGCCGCCGCTCTCCAGCTTCCGCGTGCCGAAGTGGAGTTGCTCCTGCGTGTCGAGGAACTGGCCGCGGCCAACGGCTGAACCGCCGCCGCTACCGTTCGTGCAGCCGGACCGGCGTCACGCGCTGCGTGTCGCCGTCCAGTATCGCTGTGATCGTCCGCGGCTTGTGGTCGCGCGAGACGGTAATCGTACAACTGCCCCCGGCGTGGGCCGTTGCCTCGGCATCCAGCAGTTCCCCGGTCGTGGCCACCGGCGTGTCTTCAACCTTCACGATCACATCGCCGGCTTTCATGCCCGCGCGGTCCGCCACCCCGCCGCGCCGTACCGAGCGCACCAGCACGCCCGCCTTCACACCGAAATACTCGGCCAACTGGGGCGTCAGGGTTTCCACCTCGATTCCCAGCAGCCCGGCGCCTCCCATCGGAACCCATCCCGGAAACTCCTCAAACATCGGGTCAGGGGCCATCGCGTTGCCGGGCGGCGGGGGCGCCGCGACGAATCTGGGCATCCCCGGTTGTCGTGCTCCCAGCACAACGCTCACCGTCTTCGAAGTTCCCTCGCGCCACACCTGAACCCGCGCCGGGCGTCCTGGCGGGGCGTTCCGGACCATCCGCATGAATGGCTCCACGCCCTCCACCGGCTGGCCGTTGAACTGAAGCACGATATCGCCCATCTTCAATCCCGCCCGATCCGCCGGTGTCCCATCCACCACCACCGATACTT
Organism: Acidobacteriota bacterium; assembly: GCA_021787555.1. Classification (GTDB taxonomy): domain Bacteria; phylum Acidobacteriota; class Terriglobia; order Bryobacterales; family Bryobacteraceae; genus JAJYLS01. The sequence continues at coordinate 2,445 of JAJYLS010000471.1, forward strand.
CCACGCCATGGCCGCCGGGCACACCCAACGCTTCCGCCCGCTGAGCCGGCAGTTCCCGAACACCGATGCCAAGATAAGACCCCGGGTGGGCCGCGGGAGCCGGGGCTTGCGCCATGACGCCGCACGCAAACACGGCAGCCACAATCGCCGCCGCAACCCCCGGTCTCCTCATCCTTTTCAACAATCCCGGCATCTCCTGCGCCTCAGAACGTTCCGGCCGAGGCCTTCCAGGACGCCAGCACCCGCTCGCACCGGTCGCGTACGTCCTGGTTCTCCTCTCCGTGCATCAACTCCTGCAGTGCGCCCACCACGTCGTCGCTGCGCTTCTCCACCAGCACGTCGATCACTTCACTCCGCACGCCCGGATTTCGGTCGCTCAGCAGCACCTGCGTCAGCACGCGCCGCATCTGCAGGTCGCCCGCAAACTGCTTCAACCCCTCCAGAGCCGCCAGCCGCACCCCGGCGTTCGGATCGTGCTGGACCTCATACAGCAGCGTCGCCCGCACATCCTCGCTGTCCAACTGTCCCCGCAGCAAGTTCACCGACTCGGCCCGCAGCCCCGGATCCCCAGGGTCCCGCGCCGCCGCCATCAGCAGCCGCCGGATCGCCTCGTCATCCGGCCGTCCGGTCAGCACCCGCTGCCGCGCTTCCTCGACCACCACCCTCACGCGCCCCG
>JAJYLS010000472.1 GCA_021787555.1 Acidobacteriota bacterium
CGTGGTATCGCCGCGGCGAATGCGGTCGACGGCGGCGAGGAACGCTCCAGGCGGCCGAACACCGATGATGCGGTCGACCTCCGTGCCATCCGGCCTCAGGAACACGAGGGTTGGGACAGCGGTGACCTGGTAGCGCTTCATCAGTGCACGGTCTCGATCGATGTTGACCTTCGAGAGGACAAGCCCCTCCAGCGTGTGTCGGACCCTTGGATCGGTGAACGTGGCAGCGTCCAGCTGCCGACATGCCCCTCACCAATCGGCGGTGAAGTCGACCATCACCCAGAGCCGCTGGGACTTTGCGCGCTCAAGCGCCTGGGCGAGGCCACCTGACACCCACTTCGGCTCACGGCTACAGGCGACTGTTACCACCAGAAGTAGCGAAGCGGCAGTAGCTCTTGTCATTTGACTTAGCTCTCCCTCAACCACGCGAAGGAACGTTGATCATTCTCCCACGCTGAGCCCCGAGGAGGATACCCCGCTGTGCATGTTCCCCGAGGGTCCATCGACCGCCTGGTCTCTGGCTCCTGTGAGTGGACCAGAAATGGAGAGCGGGAAGCGCCGGAATGCAGGGAGGTAGCTCGACAGCCCACGCGAGGCCATGTGCTGCCTTCCCTGCTGCTGAAGAGTCGCCAGTTGGCGAGCGGCCCAAACGCGTGTTCGACCTGAGTTATCATCCACTTCAACGTAGCAGGAGGCCTCAATGACCTCTCAACAGTCGCGGCGTCGTCCAACGTCCCTGGCCGAAATGAAGACCTCGCGCCGGCCTGTGCGGCACGTGAACCGCGAGCATGCCAAGGCACTCAGCCTGCTCGAGCGGCTCGCGCTCTTCATTACCGAGCACGTGGGCACGATGGGGTTCTTCCTGATCGTCCTGGTGTGGACCCTCATCTGGCTCGGCTGGAACCTGCTCGCGCCGGAGAACTTGCAGTTCGACAAACCGATGGGTTTCGTGTTCTGGCTATTCATCTCCAACATGCTGCAAATCTTCCTCATGCCGCTGATCATGATCGGGCAAAACATCCAGGCTCGGCATGCCGAGTTGCGCGCGGAAAGCGAGTACGAGACGAGCATCAAGGCGGAGCGGGAGGTCGAAGTCATCCTTGAACACTTGGAGTACCAGAACCAACTCCTTCACGCGATCGCCGAACGCGTGAGTGTTCAATCTGAAGCTGAGCGAACGCTCGGCTCGGCCGAGGAACGGCCCGAGTCCGTGGACCACTCAGCTCATGGAGCGCCGACGGCCGCAGGGCTTTGAGGTCTTCAGCGTGGGAAAGTGTAGAACCCAGCTCCGTTCACGCCCGACAGGGTTCGGGGAACGCCGTAGGATAGCGGTTCGGAGACCAGGACTTTGAAGATCCAGTACGAGTTTCTCCGCGTAGGCGAGGTTGCCGAGCCGTGCTCGGGATGTCTCTACCTGGACGTCGGGAACCGGACAGAACCGGGGGTGATTGACCACCATCACGTCGTTTCGGCGACCGCTGCGAGCTTCGAATGCACCAGCTCGTTGATCGTCGCACGACCCGAATTGGTGACGGATTGGATCGGCCATGCGGCTCTGGCGGGTGAAGTTCGTCTCGTCGTCCATGAGAACCCCGATTTCGACTGCTTCGCCGCGACCTATTTGGCGTCGGCCTTGTTGGAGGCGGCGGCGAGGGGAGCGACTCCTGATCGCTGGTCTCAGTGGGCGCCAGCGCTGGCCGAAGCAGCGCGCCGCATGCCCGGCGGCTACGAGTCGTACATTATCGAAACCCATCACCGCCAAAAGCGCGATGCCCCCTCCGGCACCGCCCGCGAAATGGAAGCGCTGCTGGCCGCCGCCGGGCATGCGCCGGTTTCTATCGCCAGCGTGCGCGCCGGCGCCGTTCCCGGCACGCATACCGCCGGCTTTGAATCCGCCGACGACAGCCTCAGCCTGACCCACGCTGCCCGCTCCCGCCGCGGCTTTGCTGCGGGCGCGCTGGCGGCGGCGCAGTGGATTCTCGGCCGCCGCGGCCTGCACGAGTTCGGTGAATTGCTGGATACCGCGGATTAGCCCGGAGCGCGCCTTTTTGGTGAAAGCGAGTTGGGTTGACGCGACCCCTAAACCATCGCGATCATCGCCACGCTTTGGCCATCGATGGTCGGCGGCATTCTTTATAACAATCGCTTGGATGATTTGCGTTCAGATATGCGCGCTTTCAGGAGGTCAATGCTCGCAGGGACGATAGAAATACCAGGATTCCCGAAGTCCTAGAAACCATGCGTGCGCTCCGCTCGAGGTTGCCTGAACGGCTGCGCGCTCGGGAATCGCGCGGAAAACGGCCACGATTCCCCGGCTTATTGCTTCCAGCTTCCATCCACCAGCCGCCAGAGGTGTCGCGGATTGGCTTCCTGCAGTTCTTCCGGCAGCAGCGCATCCGGCCAGTCTTGAAAACATACCGGACGCGCGAACCGCGCCAGCGAGCGCGTGCCCACCGAGGTGCTGCGCGCGTCCGTGGTCGCCGGCCACGGACCGCCGTGCACCATGGCATGGGTTACTTCGACGCCGGTCGGGTAGCCATTTATGATCAACCGGCCCGCGCGGCGCTCCAGTTCGGCCAGCAGCTCGCCCGCTCCGGCCAGCTCGCCTTCGGCGCCATGCACGCTGGCGGTGAGGTTGCCTTCCAGCGCGCGCGCCAGTTCCAGCATTTCGCTCCGGTCTCGGACGCGCACCAGCAGGGTGGCCGGCCCGAAAATTTCCTGCTGCAATTCCGGACGCCGGCGCAGGGTGGCGGCATCGGCTTCGAGTAAGGCTGCGCCGGCCAGGCATTCCCCGTTCCGGCTGGCTTCGGCGGGCGCGGTCAGCCAGCGCAGTTCCGGATCGCTTTTTTTCCCCTTGAGCGCCTGCCAATAGGCGGCGTGGATATCCGGGTTCAGCATGATTCCCGGTGTGGCCGCGCGCATTTTTTCCGCCAGCTTTTCCGCCAGCCGGTCGCCGGCCTCGCCCGCGGGCAACACCACAATGCCCGGATTGGTGCAGAATTGGCCCACGCCCAGCGTCACCGACGCGGTCAGGCCCGCCGCCAGCGCCTCGGCGCGCGTGGCCACGGCTTCTTCGAGCAGGAACACCGGATTGACGCTGCTCATCTCGGC
>JAJYLS010000123.1 GCA_021787555.1 Acidobacteriota bacterium
TGGCCATCAGGCCATGGAGCGTTATCTGCGGCTGATACTGGCTTTTCATTCGGCTCCCAGGAAAAAGGCCGGCGGGCGCTCGGAGGATAACGCCCGCCGGCCGGCCCGCGAAGAACCGATAACTCCGCGGGAACCTGTAAGAAGCCTTCACCCCTGAAGACGTGCCGCCTGTGGAAAAGGTTGCAAAGCGCACCCTAACGTTTCCGGCGCGGCCAGCCGATATTAATGGGTATATGGCGGCCGACGACTTGATCGAGCTCGAACTGATGCTGAACCGCTTCTACCGGCTCCTGGGCGAGATCATGCGCGGCGGGACTACCCGCAATACGTTCCAGCCGTGGGAAATCGAGATCCTGCTGGACTTCGAAAGCTGCACGCTGGAACCGCGGCGCCGGACGGAAATCCTGCGGCAGTACCGGCACGCGGTGAAGCGGCAGATGGAAACCGGGCCGGGGCCGCCGATGAAGTTTTCGGAATTCCTTCAGGCCCGAGCGACGCGGCGGCCGGTGACCGAATAGCGGCCTTCCAGCACGATGCGGATGGCCTGGCAATAAATGCGGTGCTCCTGCTCCAGGATGCGGGCGGAGAGCGTCTCGACTGTGTCGTCGTCGAGCACGGGGACGGCGCTCTGCAAGATGATGGGACCGGCATCGAGCTCTTCGTCGACGAAGTGGACCGTGCAGCCGGTGATCTTCACGCCGTGCTCGAGCGCCTGGCGTTGCGCGTCGAGGCCCGGAAAGGCGGGGAGCAGCGACGGATGGATGTTGAGCACGCGATTGGGATAGGCACGGATGAAGCTGGCGCTCAGCAGCCGCATGAATCCCGCCAGACAGACCAGATCGACGGAGTTCCTGGCGAGTTCATCGAGGAGCATGCGGTCATAGATTTCGCGATCGAGGCCTTTTGATGGAATCGCGACGGCGTTGAGGCCCCGGCCGCGGGCCATTTCAAGACCCCGCGCCTGGGGACGGTTCGAGATGACCACGGCGATTTCGGCGGGGATCTCTCCGGCGGCAATGTGGTCGGCGATAGCCTCGAAGTTCGAGCCCCGCCCCGAGATCAGGATGCCGAGGCGCTTCATCGGTACTCCACGCGGCGCTGGCCGCGCCGCTGCCTCGCCACGGTGCCGATGCGGAAGGGGGATTCGCCCGCTTTTTCGAGCAGCGCTTCGGCGCGCGCGGCACCGCGCGCCGGAACGGCCAAGATCATGCCTACGCCCAGGTTGAACGTCCGGCGATAATCGTCTTCGGGAATATTGCCGATTTTTCTGAGCGCTTCGAAGAGCGGTGGAACACGCCATGCGGTGGTGTCGATGACCGCGGTCAGACCCTTCGGGAGCATGCGGGGGGTGTTGTCGGTAATGCCGCCGCCGGTGATGTGCGCCGCGCCGCGGAGCAGACCGGCGGCCAGCAACGCCCGAATGGGTTTCAGATAGCTGCGGTGCACGGCAAGCAGGGCGTCCCCGACGGTCGCACCGACTTCAGGCAGCAGCGTTTTGACGCCATAGCCGGCGACGTCGAAAAACAACTTGCGGGCGAGCGAATAGCCGTTGGTGTGCAGGCCGGTGGAGGGCAGCGCCAGAAGGACATCGCCTTCGCGGATGGACTTAGCGGTGAGCAGTTGGCCGCGCTCGGCGGCGCCGACGATGAAGCCGGCGAGGTCGTACTCGCTTTCGGCGTACATGCCGGGCATCTCGGCGGTCTCGCCGCCGATGAGCGCGCAGCCGTTCGCGCCGCAACCGCGGGCGATGCCCGAGACCACGGCCGCCGCCACATCGGCGTTCAGCTTGCCGACGGCGAAGTAATCGAGAAAGAAGAGCGGCACGGCGCCCTGAACGGCAATATCGTTGACGCAGTGGTTGACCAGGTCCTCGCCGACGGTGTTGTGCCGGCCGGTGAGGAAAGCGATCTTGAGCTTGGTACCCACGCCGTCGGCGGAGCTCACCAGCACGGGCTTGCGCAGCCCGTTGAGCTGGTAGGCCGCGCCGAACGTGCCGATGTCGGTGAGAACGCTGCGGGTGAAGGTACGGCGCGCGGACTTTTTGATGGCGGCAACAGCGCGGTCGGCCTCGTCGATATTCACGCCGGCGTCGCGGTAGCGGATGGCTTTTTTGGGGGGCAAATTACAGTACAACACAAAAGAGGAGTCGGGAGTCAGAAGGCAGGAGTCGGAATGCGGGCGCGTACGGCTCCTGCTACCATCAAGAGCATGGCGGGGTTCGGACGCCGCTTTTCTCGCCGGTCATTCCTGGTTTCGAGTCTCGGCGTTCGCGGCTTCGCGCGCGAGGGATCGAAGGGCACCAGCTTTTCTCCTCAGTGGGAGAAATATTCGGATCCCACGACCGAATTCCAGGTCTACCGGCTCACCGACCCGTCCTATTCGAGCACGCTGCCGCCATATTACAACCGCACGATCGCGCGCAACAGCGGGTGGATGATTTTCTGCTGCGACCAGAGCGGGTCGCCGCAGGCTTTCTCCATGAACCTGAAGACCGGCGCGATGCGGCAACTGACGGATGCCCAGGACCTGGACCGCGGTTCGCTCACGCTGACGCCGACGGACCGCTCGCTGTGCTATTTCGCCGGGCGCTCGCTCTACATTGCCGGTATGAGCACGCTGCGGGACCACGAGTTGTACCGCGTGCCGGATGGGTGGGAGCGCGCGCCGGGACTGACGGTGGGACCGGATGGAACGCACGCGACCTTTGCCGAGCGGCGCGGCGAGCGCTCGCGTATCCGGATGGTGTCGTTGGGCAAGGGCGCGGTGCGCACGGCGTTCGAGAGCGGGCGCGCGATCGGCCATCCCATCCCGCGGCCGCGGCGTGCGCAGATCCTGTACCGCCAGGACGATTCGGCGCTGTGGCTGGTGAACTCGGATGGCACGCAGGACCGGCAGCTCAAGACGGCCGCGGGAACCATCGGGCCGGCGAATTGGGCGCCCGACGGGAAAACCGTGTTGTACCTGAATTTTCCCGAGGACCCCAGGCAGTTGAACAACATCCGCGAGATCGCGCCGGATTCGAATACGGACAAGCTGGTTTCGAAAACCAGCCAGTTTGTTTCGTTCGGATTCAACCGCAACACCTCGGTGTTCGTCGGCGCGAGCCGCAACAAGGCCGCGCCTTACGTGCTGATCCTGTTGCGGGAAGTGCGCCGCGAACTCACGCTTTGCGAGCACAAATCCAGCCATCCGGAAACCGTGGCGCCGCGGTTTTCACCGGACAGCCAGCGCATCTATTTCCAGAGCGACCGCGACGGCAAGCCGGCCCTCTACTCGATACACGTAGAGAAGCTCGTGGAGAAGACCGGCAGCATGGGTGTGACAGGCGCTCGCGTCCGCGAAGCGGACGCGAGCGCGCTTCGCACCGCGGATGCCTATCGCCCGGTGGTTACCTTGGGTGTCGACAGGTAGCCGATAATCGTGTTCTTCTGGACTTTGTTAACCACCAGCTCGTACGGCTGCTTGGCCTTGCTGGTGTAGAACTGCACCGGCTCGTTGATGGTTTTGTCGTCTTTCGGGATCATCTTATCGTCCGCGCCGACTACCACCCAGAAGCGGTTGTGCTTGGTATCGACTTTCTTGACCAGCAGCGTGATATCGCCGACGCGCTGCGGCTTCTTCTCCTTCTTCAAATTGAACTCGAAATAGTTGCGCTCGCCGAGGCGTTTGAGGGCCGCGAGTTCTTGGCCGTTGGTGGCGATAAGACCGCTTTGCACGCCCAGGTCGCCGCGCATCGACTTCAGATCGGCGATCGTCTTCTGGAGCTGTGACTGGGTGGCCGAAACCTGCGTCTTGACGCTGCCCACATCGGTGGAGACATCCGCGATCTTGGCATTGGCGGTCGTGGCGCTCTGCTTGACGTCGCTGATTTCGGAGCTCATCTGCTGCTGCACCTTGGCCTGCTCGGCTTGTAACTGCTTGGCAAGCTGCTCGGCGCGGGCGGTCGCTTCGGCCTTGGCCTGGCTGGACATGGTGCGCGCCTGAGTGCGGGCGTTTTCGAGCTCGGACTTGAGCGTCTCGATGTGCCGCATCTGCGCGGCGGTGGTCACCGAAGAGGCGTCTTTGAGGTTGCTCACCTGGCTCAGCAGGGTCTCCCGCGTCGCTGCCAGGTCGGTACGCAGATGATCGATCTGGACGTACAGGTAAATGTTCGCGGCTACCAGCGCGATGATAGCGCCGGCCACAAGTGCGGGAAACAGGCCCGAGCGCTGCTGGGGCTCTGGATAGGTCGGTGTAGGACTCACGTAGCGAAACTCCTTAACTACTCTTTAGTATAGATGGGGTCTGGGGCCGGTTCGGTTACAGTGAATTACGGCACAGGGGCGACTTGAAAGGGTTGTTAATCGGCCGCTAACGAGCGGCTCCAGGCGCTGCCGATCTTCCGCGAGGCAGTAAACAAGGCCGAAAGCGGGACCAGGCCGGCGATGGTGTAGCGGCCGATGGCGACGAGGCCGGAAGATGCCATGCAGCCGCACTCCTGGCAGACCGGTTTGCCGCCGAACTGGCAGGGCGTGATGAGAGATTCCAGGTCCGCCGAGATGCAGGTTGTGGTCTGTGCGAAGATGCACTCGGCGGGCGATTTGGGCGGGCGGATATAGCCTTCCAGGACGCCGCGCGAGAGATAGACCTTGGACCAGCGCGCGGCCACCTGCGGCAGGAGATCCACCACACGCCTGCGGTCGGCGGGGGTGAGGCGCTCGGCGGATTGCTCGCCTTCCTGCGGAGTGTAGAGGCTGAACCAGATCTGGCGGGCCTCGGGACGGCGCGACCAGAATGCGGCAAATTCGTCGAGGTAATCTTCGCGCGCGAGCATCTGGCGCGTGACCGTGCAATGAATGATGAGGTAGTGGCCGGCGATGTTGCCAAGGATACGCTCGTAGGTGGCAGGGGCGCGGCGGACGTCGTGCTCGGCGGGAAGGCCGTCGATGGAAACCGCGAGGTGCAGCGAGGGGATGTTGGCCCACGCCTCGGGAATCGGGCGAACGGCGCTGGTGACCAACTGGACTTCGATGCCCATGGCGTCCAGCTTGGGGAGCAGGCGGTCCAATTCGCGCCAGCGGACCAGGGGCTCGCCGCCGACGATCGAGATGTGGATGGGCCGGTAGCGGCGCACCAGCGCGATGACGCCGTTGACCAGATCGTCGCCGCGGCAGTCGCTCAACTGGCGAAGCGTAACCATGTCGCCGAGATGCTCCGTGCTGTAGGCGTAGCAGCCCGGGCAGCGGAGCGGGCATTCCTTCGTGATTTCAATGGACAGCAGAGGGCGATAGCCGCGGAGAATGCGCCCCCACGCTGGTAGCAGATCTGAGTGCCTCATTCAATCATCAGTGTAGACGCACGTGGCGCGGAACGGTTTCAAAAAGTGTATCTTTGCGCGCAGCATGAACGTACCGGTGATGCCGGATACCTTCGCCTGCCGGCGCGCTAGAATCAGAAAAGGCCTGCCATGGATCGTCCTGCCGCCGCCAGCCCGGCTACCGCGCGCGAGATCATTCTGGAAATTGTGCGCAACATGCGGGAGGGGCTGGAGCCGCTGCGGTATTCCGTGCTCCCCCCCGCGATCTTCCAGGTTTACCTGCACCCGGAGGATGTCGAGCGGCTGCGCGGCATTCTGCCCCGCATCGTGGAGGAAGCGCGGCAGGCGCTGGATGCCGAGGTGGAATCGATGAACCGGGCATCGCTCGCCGAGCGGCTGAAAATTGCGAAGCGCTCGGCGCCGAAGATCGCCGTGCCGGATGGTGGATGGCAGATCCAGATCCTCGAAAACACCGATGACGATGTGGAGCCAGGCGATATGGTGATCAATTCCGAGCTGGCCATGCCGCCCAAGACCGAATTCGGCGCGGGCGCGATGACCAAGCGCATCGCCACGCGGAAGATGAGCGGGGTGACGAGCGCGTCCCAGAGCTACACGCCGGCGGCAGCCAATGCGGAGACCGGCGCGGCCTACGCCACCATCGAGTACCAGGACAACACCGGGCGGCACACGTTCCGCATGACCAAGCAGGAGATCGTGGTGGGGCGCGGGGGGCAGGACTATTGGACCGACCTCAAGCTCGACACGCCGCCGGACGTTTCGCGCGAGCATTTCCGGCTGCGCCGCGATGCGGCGACCGGGAAGTTTTATCTAAAGGACCTGAGCCGACTGGGCACCACGATCAATGGCGCACGGGCGCCTTCGAGCATCGAAGTCGTGGACGGCGAGAAGCGCGACCGCAACGTCGAGGCGCCGGTGCCGGATCGCGCGCGAATCGGGCTGGCGGACGTGGTGTTCCTGGAATTCCGCGGCGCATCGCGGAGTTAGCGGCAATGGTCAAGACCAAGCTCAGCTTCGCCGGCGCGAGCGATCCCGGGCGCGTTCGCACCAACAACGAAGATGCTTTCCACATGGACGGCGAGCGCGGCATCTTCCTGGTGGTGGACGGCATCGGCGGGCAGGCGGCGGGGGAAAAAGCCGCGGAGATCGCCGTGAGCCGCATCCGCGCGCGGTTGGAGCGGGGGGCGCCCTCCGGGCCCGGGGCGGCCGAGCAGCGCATCCGCGAGGCCATCGCCATGGCCAATAATGCGATCCTCGAAGCCGCGCGCGAGCGCCCCGAATGGCACGGGATGGCGTGCGTGCTGACGCTGGCGGTGATCGATGAAGGCACCGCGGTCATCGGGCACGTGGGCGATTCGCGGCTGTACCAGATCCGGCGCGGCGAGATTCGCAAGATCACGCACGACCATTCGCCCGTAGGGGAGCGCGAAGACAGCCACGAGATTTCCGAAGCCGAGGCCATGCGCCACCCGCGGCGAAACGAGATTTTTCGCGACGTGGGGTCGGAGGAGCACGCGCCCGGCGACGCGGATTTCATCGAGCTACAGCGCATTCCGTTCGAGCCGGATGGCGCGCTGGTGCTGTGCAGCGACGGGCTGAGCGACATGGTGCCTTCGGCGGAGATCCGGCGCGCGGTGGAGCGGCACGCGGGCGATCCGGAAGCCGCGGTGCGGGAACTGATCGAGGCGGCCAACCGCGCGGGCGGGAAAGATAACGTCACCGTGCTGGTGATCGAAGGCGAGGACTTCACGGCACCGGAGGAAGCAGCCAACGGCAGACGCGGATCGAAAGCGTGGATATGGATTCCGCTGCTCGCGGTGGCCGCCGCGGCGGGAGGAGCGGGCGGAGTCTGGTGGCAGCGGCGGAACGCGCCGCCGCCGGTGGTGATCGCGCCGCGGGTGCTGGTGGCGGGGCCGGGTGCGGGGATGACCACCATCGGCGAGGCCATGGCACAGGCGCGCGCGGGCGATACCGTCGAGGTGCTGACCGGCGAATATGCCGAGCCGGTGCGGCTGAAATCCGGCGTGACGCTGCGCAGCCGCGTGCCGCGCGACGCGATCCTGCGCGCGCCGCCGCTGGCAAACGGGCCCATCGTCGAGGCGGATGGCGTCAGCAACGCGCGCATCAGCGGCTTCACCATCCGCGGCGATGACAAAGAGCCCATCCCCACCGCGATGCTGCTGAACAATTCCGATATCGAAGTCGATGACATGGAGATTTCGGGTGCGGGCGTGGGGATCGAAATTCGCGGCGGGCGGCCCTCGCTCCTGGGCAACGCGATTCACGATTGCGCCCAGGGGATTCTGATCACGGGTGCGGCGGCGCCGTGGCTTTCGCACAACTCGCTCCAGCGGAACAAGGCTTCGGGCCTGGCGGCGCGCGGCGAGGCGCGGCCGGTGCTCATCGGGAACGTGTTCCAGGAGAGCGCGCTGGAGCTCCCGGCGGAAATGGCGCTGGACACCGTAAAGGAACGGAATTTCTTCATGAGCGCTCCGCCGCGGAAAAGGACGGTCCGCAAAGGGAAATGATTCTCCGCGCCAGCCGGCATATCGGGAAGTACGAGATCCGCCAGAAACTGGGGCGCGGCGGCATGGCGGACGTGTACCTGGCGGAGGACACCGAACAGGGCGGGACCGTGGCGCTCAAACTCATCGAGCACAGCGCGGACGCGGACACGCGCGATGCGATCGAGGCCGAGCGGCGCGGAGCGGAGTTGCAGGCGCGGCTGGCGGAGGTCGATCCGCGGGTGGTGCGGATTTACGACTGCGGCGACGTGGACGGCTGCTTCTACGTCGCCATGGAATACATCGACGGGCAGGACCTTTCCGCGCTGATGCGCCGCGCGCAGGAGGCGCCGCCGCTCGAGCCGGAGTTCGCCGTGGATACGGCGCTGGCGGTGGCGCGGACGCTCGAGAACGCGCACAATCTCCAGGTGGAGATCGGCGGCAAGAATTTTCAGGGGATCGTGCACGGCGATATCAAGCCCAAGAACATCCGCATCGATGCGCATGGCGAGGTGCGGGTGCTGGATTTCGGCATCGCCAAGGCGCTGTCGCTTTCGCGGCGGCTGACGCGGAATGAGTTCGGCAGCGTACCATACGCCTCGCCGGAGCGGCTGGATTCGGGCGAGGTGAATGCGCAGTCGGATCTCTGGTCGCTGGCAGTGATGCTGTACGAGATGGTCACCGGGTTGCAACCGTACCAGGCGGATTCGACCGAGCGGCTGGAGCGCATGATCCGCTCGCGGATTCCGCCGCCGCCGGCGCCGGACCCGTGCCCCGACGCGCTGCGGCGGATCCTGATCAAAGCGATGATCCCGGAGCCGGAGTTGCGCTACCAATCGGCGCGCGAGTTCGCCGAGGACCTGGAGGCGTGGCGCAAGGGCGGCACCGTCCGCGCGGCAACAGAAGACCTGGAGGCCACGCGAAGAACCGTAGGGCGGGCCTCTGGCCCGCCCACCGACGAAACTCGGAGAACGGTGGCACCGCAAGAGGCGCCAAAAGCAACGCGGACCAGGAAGTCCGTGCCGGTTGCACGGATGATCGGCGCGCTGATGATGGTGGCAATCGCCTTCGGCGGCTACGCGGCGGTGAAGGATTATCTGCTCTACGAGCACGGGGAGGTGCTGGCCCGGCAGATCGAAACCGAGCAGCTCACCAACCTGAACGATATCTGGACGAAGTGGACGGAACTTTCCAGGAACAATCCTTCGTCTCTCTTATTGCACGGGCCGCGAAAGCTGGTGAAGCAGCGGCTGGTGGCGGCGGCGGACGAGGTGATCGAGAACTATCGCGGCAACGCACAGCGGGTTTACGAGAACGATTGGAAATCGGCGCAGACCTGGCTGGCACGCGCGCTCGAGGTCGATCCCGACGATACCGTGCGCGGCAAACTGCGGCTGGCGGAGGGACACATCGCGCGCATCAACGGCGTGGCGCACCATGACGGGGCGGAGTTGAACCGTGCGGTTGAGAAATTCCATGAGGCGCAACGGCTGCTGCCGCACTCGCCCGATCCGGAACTGGGGCTGGCATCGGTATACGTCTACGGGTTGAAGGATATCGACAAGGGTTACCAGGCGCTTCAGGATGCTGGCAAACGCGGGTTTGCGCTGGGGAACCGCGAGAAGCTGATGCTCGCCGACGGCTACCGCGACCGCGCCGACCGGCTCTGGTGGGATTCGCGCAACGTGCGCGGGCTGCCGCAGGAAAAAGACCAGATCGAGCGCGCGCGCGACGATTACCAGCGCGCGCTTCAGCTCTACCAGGCGGTGGCGCCCTACGGTTCGGCGAGCGCGGGAATCGCACGCGTCGAGGAGAGTTTGGACAGCGTGAATTCGCGGCTGGATCAGATTGCCAAGCCCGCGGCGACGCCGGGGTCGGTGATCGGACCGATTCTGGATAATGTCCTGAAGCACCTGGGAGTGGAACACAAATGAGCGCCCGGCATTGGTGGGACAGGCGATTCGCCTGTCCGTGCTCGCAAGCCGCGAAGCGGGTTGCGGCGACGTAATATGGCCGTCACCCGCAGCCGCGCCGCCGAGCGCTCCGAAATGCGCCAACTGCCGGGCGGCAAGCGCCTCTGGCGGCGAAGCGAATTCCTCTGGATGCTGGGCGCGGCGGCGTTCGTTGCCGCGGGGCTGTACCTGGTTTATCAGTCGAAAGCGCCGGTGCTGGCGGATGCCTCCCAAGGTCTGACGGCGAAGCGGCTGCTCAACCTGAACGATCTCGGCGCCCGCGAGGACCTGCTGCCGGCGCTCGCCTTCCTTCAGAACGCGCGCCAGCGCCAGGAGACTGCGCGAAAAATCTATTACCTCTCGGGCGGCCTCTCGAATGTCGGCGCCATTGCGCGGGCGCGCATCCTCACGGGCGAGCAGTTCCGCGAGCTGAAGCCTCTCGTGGTGGTGCGCCCGCCGGAGCAGTTCCGGCGGGCGTTCTTCTTCTGGAGCGCCCTGTTCTTCGCGGCGTTTTTTGCGACGGCGCTGTGGTGGAACGTGCGCCGGTTTCGCGGCGACGAGTCGCTGCTGCCCGCGGTGCTGCTGCTCGCCGGCACCGGCCTGATCCTCATGATCAGCCTGCGCGATCCCGTGCGCGACAACCTGCTGTTCGTGGATTTCGCGCAGGGCGTGGTGGGCGGCTGCGTGGTGCTGGCGATTTTGAGCGCGCTCGATTTCGAGCGGCTTTTCGGCAAGCTAGCGTACGTGCCGCTGCTGGCCAGCTTCGCGCTTTCGGCCCTGCTGATTCTCTTTGGCACCGGGCCCGGCAGGAGCGACGCCAAGGTCAACCTGTTCGGCTTCCAGCCCGTGGAGCTGATCCGGCTGCTGCTGATCCTTTTCCTGGCCGGATATTTCGCACGGCGCTGGGACATTCTGCGCCACGCGCGCGAGACGCGGCCCTCGCTCGCGCGGCTGACGCGCTATCTGGATATTCCGCCGGTGGAATACACGCTGCCGGTGCTGGTGTGCGTGGCGCTCTCGCTGGTGTTCTTCTTCCTGCAACGCGACATGGGACCGGCGCTGGTGTTCGCGTGCCTCTTCCTGGCGCTCTACGGCGTGGCGCGCGGCAGCGCGTTCGTGCCGCTGGCGGGGCTGGCTCTGCTGACCGCGGGATTCGCGTTCGGCTATTTCATCCACGTGCCGCACACGGTGGGCGAGCGCGTCGCGATGTGGCTTTCGCCGTGGGACAACCTGGTGCACGGCGGCGATCAGCTCGCGCAATCGCTCTGGGCCTACGCCACCGGCGGCGTGGCGGGCATGGGCACCGGCTTGGGCGATCCGGCGGTCGTGCCGGCGGCGCATACGGACCTGGTGCTTTCGGCCATCGGCGAGGAGTGGGGTTTCATGGGCCTCGCGGCGGTCTTCGCGCTTTTCGGTTTCCTGGTGTGGCGCGCGCTGCGCATCGCCGGCCGGGCGCGCGGCGATTACGAATTTTTCCTGGCGACCGGGCTGGCGATGGCCACCGCGCTCGAAGTGCTGCTGATCGCCGGAGGGTCGCTGGGCGTGGTGCCGCTGACGGGCGTGGTAACGCCGTTCCTAAGCTACGGGCGCACCTCGATGCTGGCGAATTTCGCTGTGATCGGAATCCTGCTGGCGATCTCGTCAAAGGCTGAAGCGCGTTCTGAGCCGCGACCCTCAGGGAGCGGTTGGGCTGTCGTTTTCTGTGTTGCCGGCGCCATCATCCTGGCCAAAGCGGCCTACGTGCAGGTGTTCCACAGCGCCGCGATCATGGGGCGTGGGACCCTCGTGGTGCAGGCCGACGGGATGCGGCGATATCAGTACAACCCGCGGTTCCAGGACGTCATGCGCGCGATTCCCATGGGCACCGTCTACGATCGCAATGGCCTGCCGCTGGCGACGAGCAATTGGGACGAGATCGAAAAGCACCGGGCTGAGTACCGGCAGCTCGGCATCGATATCGACCGCGCCTGCCCGCGCGAGGAGAGCCGGTACTATCCACTGGGCGCGCTGGCGTTCGACCTGCTGGGTGACCTGCGGACGCGCGAGCGGTGGGCGGCGCCCAACTCGTCATTCGTCGAGCGTGACCAGTCGCGGCGGCTGCGCGGATACGACGACCGCCCCACGCTGGTCGAGGTGAAGAATCCTACGACCGGCGCGATGGAGCGCGTCGTCCGCTACGATTACCGCGAGCTCGTGCCGCTGGTGCGCCACCGCTACGATCCTCAGAATCCGGCGGTGCGGCGCGTGCTCGACCGGCCACGCGACGTGCTCATGTCGATCGACGCGCGGCTTCAGGTGGCCTTGGGCGCGATCCTGCAAAAGCAGTTGCAGGCCGTGAGGCGGACCAAGGGCGCGGCGGTGGTGATGGACCCGGCTACCGGCGACCTGCTGGCAGCGGTGAGCTATCCTCTGCCCGACAACTCCCATCCCGGGATGGACCGCGCGCGCTATGGCCTCTATCCGCCCGGATCGACGTTCAAGATCGTGACCGCCATGGCCGCGCTGCGCAAGAACCCACAGCTTGTGCATAAGGCGTATCAGTGCATCCGGCTGCCGGATGGACGCGTGGGCAACTACATCCGGGGATCGAAGCGGCCGATCCGTGACGACATTAAGGACCGCATGCCGCACGGCACGGTGGACATGGAGCGCGGCATCGTAGTTTCCTGCAATGCCTACTTCGCGCAGTTGGGCACCTACGACGTGGGCGCGCAGGAGCTTTTCGACACCGCCGGCATGCTGGGCATCGCCACCGCTTCACCCGCCACCGCGGTGCAGTTGCGCAAGTCGCTGCCGCAATCGTCTTACGGGCAGGGGCAGGTGGTGGCATCGCCGTTCGAGATGGCGCGGGTCGCGGCGGCGGTGGCCAACGGCGGCGCCATGCCGCAGGGGCGCTGGCTGACCGACGAAAACAACACGCGCACGGCTGCGCCCGAGCCGGTGATCCCGGCGAGTGAAGCATCCACGCTGGCGCGCTTCATGCGCGAGGTGGTGACGTCGGGCACGGGGCGCGCGGCGGCAAGCGCGGCGGCGTCCATCGCCGGCAAGACCGGCACGGCCGAACTGGCCAATGCACCCTCGCACGCGTGGTTCATCGGGTTCGCGCCGAACGGCGCGGCGGTGCCCAAAATCGCCTTCGCCGTTCTGATCGAAAATGGAGTTTATGGCGGTACTGCCGCCGCACCGGCCGGCGCCGCGATCGTCAACGCGGCGGTGAAGCTGGGGATCGTTCGACCATGAACCTGTTTGCCGAAATCGAGCAGCGCATCGAGCGCGGTTTCCGCCACTGGACCGAGCGCGTGTTTGGCCCGGCGGAATCCAACGAGTTGCTCATCCTGCACCACGCGATCCTCGAGGACATCGAGGCACAGGTGCAAACGCTGGCGCGCGGCAAGCGCGTGTTCCCGTTTCCGCAGGTCACGGTGACGCTGGTGTCTGCCGGGGCCGAACGCAGAAATCTCTTGCAGGCGGCTTTCGGCGAGCGGCTCCCGGCCGATGTCCGCGAGGCGCTCGAGAGCGCCGGCTGCGAGGTGCCGCGCGGCTTCGCCGTGGAGGTCAGGACGGCGGAAGCGGGCGCGGCTCCGTTTGCCATCGATTATTCGAAAACGCGCGACACGGGCCGCGAGGTCCGTGCCACCGGGCGGCTGGTGGTAATGAAGGGGAAGGCCGAGCGCGCGGAGTACGCGCTCGAAAAGGCGTGGATGAACGTCGGCCGCATGGCCGAGTTGACCGATGCCGAGCAGCGCGTCGTCCGCCGCAACGATATCGTCTTCGAGGAAGGCGGCGACGACGCCAACGCCACCGTCTCGCGCAAGCACGCCCACATTCGGCTGGAAGATGGCGAATACCGCCTCTGCGACGACGAAAGCGAATTCGGCACGCGCATCTTTCGCGACGGCCGGCCGATCGATGTCCCGGCCGGCTACCGCCGCGGGGCGCAACTCCGCCCCGGCGACGAGATTTACCTGGGCCGCGCGTGCCTGCGCTTCGAGCGTTGATTACGGAATTGCTTCTGTTTCGTGTAGCACCAGTGCACCCGTGACCCACGCGTAGAGGACGTCCGGGTCCAGATCCGCTCCATTCGGCCACGCAATTGTCCCGAGTTCGGGATCGACACGAACCTTCGCGAAATAAGCGGGATCTTTGAGCGGCGCAAAAACACCCCGGAAACTCAGACGCGGCTTTAAGTCGACAACGCCTTCCGCCCCGTCTTCGAACCGAAGATAGAGGCGGTAATCTCCCGCTGTAGATACGGTCGTGACATCTTTCAGCATAGTTACTCCAGTGGCGGAATCGGCCTAAGCTGCTCTTCCGCTCGCGCCAGGTTCCAATCCTCCATGAGTTCCTGCCGGTGCATCGCCGCCCACTCCGTCACCAGGCCCAGAGCACGGGGCGACAGGTGTCCGCTCAAGAGCGCCAAGGTTTCGATTGCGATGAGTGCCTTCTGACCAGCATACCGGACGTGAAAGTGTGGCGGCTCGTGATCGGAATAGTACATCTGCACAACCATTCCGAAAAATCGGCTGATTTCGGGCATTCTGCTAGAACGTAATCCCCACCATGAACTCGGCCTGGTCCTGGTTGCTTGCCAGCACGTTGCTGATGTTGAAATGCTGCGAGGTCCAGCGCGTGTAGCGGATTTCGGGCATCACGTGGATAATGAAGTGCAAGTCCAGGCCCGCGCCGACCACTGCACCCATGGTGGTGCTGTTCTGCTCGCCGGGGAACGCCGGGATACCCGTGACGCTGGAGACGGTGCTTGCCAGTCCCGTAATGTGGTCCCAGGCTACGCCCGCATCCACGTACGGCCGCACCAGCTTGCCGGGGAAACGGTACTTCACCAGCGCCGGAAATTCCCAGGCGCCGGCCTTGTTCAACTCGAATAACGCGGTCCCGCCCGAAACGATCACGTTCTGATAGTTGAAATGCCGGTAAATGGCATCCACCTCTATGCCCAGCCCGAACGGCAGGTGCACCTCGACCGTGGGGCCGATCAAATATCGGTTGGTGGTGCTGACCGACTGGCTGGAAACGGTGTTAATGAAGTCCGTCAGCGGCAGGCCCGCTTTGATCCCGGCGGAAAACAATTGCGCCCAGCCGGAAGCGGAAATAAGCAGAAACAAAACGGCGGTTTTCGTCTTCACACCCTTAGGGTAAACGATTCGCCCAGATAAATCCGCTTGACTTCGGGGTCGCGCTCCAGCGCTTCGGGACTTCCAGCACGGAAAATCCGGCCGTTATTGATGATGTAGGCGCGGTCGGTCACCACCAGGGTCTCGCGCACCGCGTGATCCGTGATAAGGATTCCGATTCCGGAGCGCTTCAAATCGAAAATAATGCGCTGTAATTCCAGCACCTGGATGGGGTCGATTCCGGAAAATGGCTCGTCCAGCAGCAGGAAATTGGGGCTGATGACCAGCGAGCGGGCGATCTCCACGCGGCGCCGCTCCCCGCCCGAGAGCATGTAGCCCCGGTTGCGGCGCACCTTTTCGAGGCCCATCTGCTCGATCAGCCGCTCCATGTTTTCGCGGCGTTCGCGCGCGCGCAGCGGCAGCGTTTCGAGGATCGCCATCAGGTTTTCCTCGACCGTCAGCTTGCGGAAAACCGAGGCCTCCTGCGGCAGGTAGCTGATGCCGCGGCGGGCGCGCTGGTACATGGGCAGGTCCGT
>JAJYLS010000473.1 GCA_021787555.1 Acidobacteriota bacterium
TGAAGACGATCCGCCACGAAACGGGCCGAACAGCCCGATCAGGCCGACGAGACCCCAGAGAGCATAGCCTCCATTGCTGTGATAGCCGGCCGCACCGTTGTTGCGCACTCCTGCATCCGCCTCCGGCTCCCAACCCGGTGCCGGTCGTGCCCACATCGTTTGCACTCAACGCGGCAACCGGGGCGGAAGCGCGCCAGTGCCGCTGGATCTGAGAGACTATGACCATGGCCCAGCGCTGCCAACACCTCGATCGAATCAAGGTCACGCACACGGACAAGCACGTGTGCGAAGACTGTGTCAAAACTGGCGACACGTGGGTGCACCTCCGGCTGTGCCTGATCTGCGGCCACGTCGGCTGCTGCGACTCCTCCAAAAACAAGCACGCCACGAAGCATTTCCATGCGACCCGGCATCCGCTGATTCGCTCCATCGAACCCGGCGAGGCGTGGATGTGGTGTTACCTCGACAGCACCGTGCCCGGCGAGCTGAAAGAGTGAGCGATTGAGCCGCCGATCCTACCCGGCGCCCCACAACCGGCGCTGCAAGCCGGCGAACTCGCGGACGATCTCCTCCTGGCGCGGATGGCGGCTATCGCGGATCGCGAATTCGCCGCCCACCGCGACGTCGCGGACGGCGCTGCGCTCCAGCGAAAACACGACGTGGTTCAGCAGGCTGCCGGCGCTCGCCCCGGCGATCGAGGGATCGTCCAGATCTACCGTGAAAAAATCCGCCGGCTGCCCGGGCCGCAGACCGCCGCCGCCCCCGCACAGGCTGGCCGCCCCGGTTTCCGTGGCGCCGGCGAACAGGCGGCGGGCCAGGCCATCCTCCTCCGCGGCAGCATCCGGCGCCAGCACGGCGCGCTCCAGCTTGTTCATGCGCAGGTGATACTCCAGCGAGCGTGCGTCTTCCAGCAGATCGATCTGCACGTTGCTGTCCGAGCCGAAGCACACCGGCACGCCGGCATCCGCCAGCGCGTCGGCGGGCACCGCGCCGTCTCCAAGATTGCGCTCCGTGGTGGGGCAGGCGCAAACGCGCGATTTCGCGCCAGCCAGATATCCCGCCTCCTGCAAGGTGATGTGAATCGCATGCACGGCGGTGAATCGCGGTCCGAGCATCCCATGATGGTGCAGGAGCGCCAGCGGCCGCATGCCGTATTCGTCCAGCGACTCCTCGATTTCCGCGGGCTGTTCGGCCACATGCATGTGGATCGGCAGATCGCGCTCGCGGGCGTAGCGGAACACTTCCTGCAAATAGTCCAGCGGTACCGCGCGGACGCTGTGCGGCGCCACGCCGATCCACGCGCGCTCCGGACGCACCGCTTGTGGAAGCGCCGCGCGCAGCGCTTCGGTATCGGCGATGAACTCTTCCACGCAGGGCGTGAGAAAGCGGGCCTGGAGCGGATCCGCCGTCTTGCGCCAGCCCGCCCGGGCATAAGCGGCACGCAGCAGGGCGATGCGCAGGCCCGTATCCGCCGCCGCACGCAGCAACTCGAGCCCCGCCAGGTTCCTCTCGGCGTAGGGCGAGCCGCCGGGCGCGTGGTGCAGATAGTGGAACTCGCCCACCGTGGTGATTCCCGAAAGCAGCATTTCGAGAAACGCCATGCGCGCGGCGGCGTACAGGTCTTCGGGCGAGAGGCGGTTGGCGGCGTGATACATACGCTCGCGCCACGTCCAGAAAGTATCGCGCGCCCCAAAGGGTACTCCCGTCCGATATTCCGTGCGGCCGCGGATCGCGCGCTGGAACGCGTGCGAGTGCACGTTGACCAAGCCGGGAAGCATCGCCCGGCCAAACAGGCGCGCGGCACACCCCAGGTCCGCCGGATCGCGCGAGAGCCGCGTGATCCGGCCGCCGCTCGCGGCGAACATCGCCACGCCGGATTCGAACCTGCCGCCGGTGTAGAGCAGATCGGGGAGCCAGCCGGTTTCGCTCTCCGCAATTTCGGGCATCACTGCACCCGATCGTACCGCCGCCGATGCGATTCGAGCAGCGCCAGCCACAGCCACCCCAATCCCGCGCCGAGGAAGTAGTACGGAAAATCGGACCAGGCGAACGTGTCACCGAGGATGGCCGCACCGATGAAATAACTCCTCGCCCATTCGAGAAAGGGTGGATGCCACAACTGCAGGAACTCGAGGAGACAGGTCGCAGCCAGCACGCCTGCGGCGATGCAGCGCGGGCGCCACCGCGGGCGGAGCAAGAAAACCACCAGGCACCAGAAGGCCACGTAGAACGCGCCGTCCAGCGAATCGTTGACCCAGTGGGCCCCGGGGCCGCGGTAAAACTTGCCGTAGAACCCCACGGGCACAATTACGGCGAGCGAGACGAGCGTCGGAACGGACACGCCGATGCGGCGGGCCAGCAGGAGCCGCCGTCCTATTCTCCGGGCGCTGCCGCGGCGGTTGGCGGAGCGGTGGCCGGCTCCTTCTGGCCGCGATGGCAGGTGTAGCACGTCACGTAGGTCCTAGCATTGGCGTTCCCGGGAAATTTGGCGTTGATCTCCTGCACCATGGTGAGCATCATGCGCGCGGTGTTCTTGTGCGGATTCTCATCGCTCGCAAAATCGCCGCGGACGTGGCAGAAGGTGCACTGCACGCCCAGCGCGGCGCGAAACGATTCCATGGCGGGACGAAGCTGTTCGGGCTTCAGGATCTTGAGATTCTTCGGCGGGCCGTGGTGTCCTCTTCCTCCCTCTTTTGGAGCCTCCTGCGGCAGGGCGCAGAGCGGCAACAGCATCACCAGCATCGGCAAAAAGCGCATGGATGCCATAATACACTAACCTGGCCGGGCGGTGGACAGTCTGGAGGCCTGGTTCCGTTCTGCGGCGTCAACTGAATGGGGCCGGTCCAATCTCCGGATAGGCGTCAATCACTCAGGACTGGGCTGGACGGGAACCGGTTGGCTGGGGGCTTCTCTTTGCGGCGTGACGGGGACATAATAAGCGCGTACAAAAATATCGCTGGGAGGCGTCTTATGGCGATTAAGAACTTGCTCGGCTTGAACCGCCTGGTCAAGCCGTTGACGGCAGAAGAGGGCCGACGCGTCCTCGAACGCGACCAGTATCGTTGCCAGTATTGCGGACTGGATGGCATGTCGAGTTTTGAGAACT
>JAJYLS010000124.1 GCA_021787555.1 Acidobacteriota bacterium
CGCGGCCGGTCAGCCCCCCAACCCCGCGCAGCGCGTCCTCCAGCGGCTCGGCTGGCTCGCACGCCTGCGCGCCCTGGAAACACTTCACCCCGAGCTCGTGCCCCTGGTACAGCGAGACGCCATTCAAATGGTATTCGCCGAAATCCTTGCCCCACTTCACGGCCGCCCGCTCGTACGCCACCCACAGCCTTCCCTCGGCGTCGTATGCCGCCGAACTGCGCGCCTCGAAATTCTCGCTGGCCGCCACCGCCAACGGCGCATTCATGCGCACGCCGCCTTCGTAGCGCAGCCGGCGCAGGTAGACGTCGTAATCGCCCTTATCGTAGGTGTCCCATGTCACCGCCACTTCGCCGTTCGGTCCGGCGGCGATAGCCGGGTCCCAGTCGCTTTCCGGCGAGAAAGAAACCTTGTGCTCGGCCGAGAAGCGGTTGCCTTCCTCGACTGCCGCGAGCACCTCCAGGTTGTCGCCGCGAAACGCCTGCCACGCCACCCACACCCGTCCGCTCGAATCCGTCGCCGCCACCGGGTTCACGTCCGTCCCGGCATCGCTGGTCAGGCGGATTTCCGGCGACCACCGGCCCTTCTCCTCGTACCGCGCGTACAAATCGAAATTGTTGTTGCGGTTCGCCGACCAGATCACCCACGGCCGCCGCTCGCCATCCACCGCCACCGCCGTGCGCATGCAGTCTTCGTGCGCCGGCGAGATGTCCTCCGGCTGGCTCCACGTGCGGTCCTTCTTCGAAAATCGCATCAGCTTCACCCGGTCGCCACCCGCCGGGCTCGCCAGGTAATCGAAGCTCTTGGGCGCTTCCTTCAGTTCCCCCTCTGCTTCCAGCGACCGGTTGCTATGGCTGAATTCGATGTACGCCAGCAGCAACTCGTCTCCGCTCTGCGCCACGGCGGGGAAGCTCTGGTCTTCATCCGAGGATGTCAGCGCCAGCGTTTCCGGAACGCGCTCCACGCGCACCCGCCCGTTCAACGCCGCCAGCGGCACGCCCAGCGGAACCTGCGCCGGCGTGAAGCTGAAGTTTCCGTTTACCGTCGAGACATCCACCCGCGTGTCCGGCGCGGCGCCCACGATCGAGACGATCACGCCGTTTTCCGGCGCCACCACGCGTTTCTTCTTCTTGCCCGCTTTCTTCGCTGCCGCGGGCCCCGCGAGCGCCCGGGTTTGCAGCTTCCAACTCGTTCGGCCGTCCGTCTCGTCGCCTTCGGCGAACTCCAGCCCTTGGATTTTGGCTATCTGGCCGCTCGAAACTTTGACGCTGCCATCCCAGGACGCCGGCTGCCGGTCCACTCCCATCGCAATCTCGAAGCTCATCGCGCGCGGCATCGCCGGCGATTGCGCTTGCGCCTTGCGGCTCTGTGGATACCAGGCCAGCCCGGCAAGAGCGAGCCCTCCCACACCGGCGACAGCGATCCAATACATCCTCTTCACGGATCCACCTCCATACGACCGTTCAGTATAATCCCGATTGCGCGTGAGCTAGATCACAGTATGGTCAGCGTTACATCGCTTTTTGGCAGGCCCATCGGTAAAATCGGGTAAAGATCTGAGAGTTTCAATGGCCGGCCGGGACATTTATGGTATGCGCCAGGTGGTGCTGATCGTCGATGATGAAGCTTGCGTGCTCGACCTCTGCGTCGCCATCCTCGCGCGAGCCGGGTTCGAGGTGCTTCGCGCCGCCTCGGCCGAGGAAGCCTTGCGCGTCGGCCGGCTGCACCCGGGCCGCATTCACCTGATGCTTTGTGATGTGGTCATGCCGGTGGTGAGCGGTACGGTTCTCGCCGACCAGTTCGAGTGCCTGCACCCCGAAACCCGATACCTCTTCATGGCCGGTTTCCCGGACAATCCCGAGATCGCCGAGCGCGTCGTGGCGCGCGGGCGTCCGTTTCTGGCCAAACCCTTCATGCCGCAAACGCTCGTCAGGAAGGTCCGCGACATTCTGAACTCCGGCCATGCCATGGCGGCGCTGGCCTAAGCACCACCGTAAAGAGGTTGTTAAGTCTCCGCCTTTCTGCTAACCTGAAATCAGCAGGAGGGGATTTATGGCCATAGCCCAAGTGCTGTCCGGTCAAGGCCTTACCACCGGCAAAGCACCCTTTGTGGAAAACGCCCGCAGCCGCGGCGATCTCTACATCTCACAGCCCTACGAGCTGTATTCCGAAGACAATCAGGAGGCTTGGCGCCGCCTCTACGCCCGTATCCGGCCGCGTTGGGAACGCTATGCCAACGACCACTTTCTGCGCGGCATCGAAGCGCTCGACCTGCCGCCCGACCGCATTCCGCGCCTCACCGAAATCAATCGGCGCCTCAAGCCGCTCACCGGCTTTCAAGCCAGGCCGGTCAGCGGCTACGTCCCCGGCTTCATTTTTTTTGACTGCCTGCGGCGCCGCGAATTTCCCACCACCATCACTATCCGGCCGGCCGAGAAGATGGATTATCTCCCGGAGCCGGATATCTTCCATGATGTCGCCGGCCATGTTCCCATGCACGCCGAAAATGCCTTCGCCGACGTGCTGGTGCGCTTCGGCGACTGCGCCCACACGGCAGTCGAGATGACCGCCGCTGTCCCGGACCCGGCCGAGCGCGCGCGGCGCCTCACCAGCATCATCAAGGCCATGTCGCGCTTCTTCTGGTTCACCGTGGAGTTTGGCCTCATGCGCGGGCCGGGCGGCATCGTGGCCTACGGCAGCGGTCTGCTGAGCTCCTACGGCGAACTCCAGCACGCCATCGAATCCGGCGAAGTGCAGCGCTACCCCGCGCAGATGGAGTGGCTCATCAACCAGGGCGCGGAGATCGATCGTTACCAGCCGCTGCTGTTCATCGTCGATTCCTTCGACCACCTGTTCGACATGGTGGACCGCCTGGAGCGCTGGATGCGGCAAGGCAAGTTGAACAACGTCGCGCCGGGCCTGCCGGAAGTGAACGAACGCGACCTGCAAAGCTTCCTCGATGCCGCGTTTGCGGACTGACCGGCTTTCGCCGAAACCGCACTAATCCGGCAGCCGTCCAACTCGGCATCATGCAATCGAGAGGGTTGGCTGCTGCACTCTTTCTTTGTCTCGCGGCTTTTGCGGAAACGCCGCCGGCGATTCGTCTGACCGTGAGAGCGGGCGTGCCCCTGCGGCTTTATCTCACCAAAGGCATCTCCAAGCGTGCCGGTGTGCCCGTCAACGCCAAAGTTCTCGAGCCGGTGTATGCTTTCGACCGCGAGGTGATTCCGGCCGGTGCGCGCGTGATCGGCAGCGTGTCCAGCGTGCGGCCCGTTTCCGGCAAAGAACGGGCGCGTGCGATTCTGAACGGCGATTTCACGCCGCTGCACGTGGCCCTGGTCCAGTTCACCACCCTCATCATGCCCGACGGACGGCAGATCGCGCTGCACACGGCTCCCACGCCGGGGTTGAATATGATCGCCAACCTGCATCCGCCCAAGCCGAAGAAGGATCCCCCGAAGCCTGCCCCTACCGGCGTGCTGGCCAAGGGAAAGCGGTACGTGTCGGACACGGTGCATGCGCAGGTGGATCGCGTCAGGAGCATTCCGCAGATCGTGCGCGGGCCGGACAAGAAAGAGATCGTCACGGATTATCTGGAGTCGAAGCTGCCCTATCATCCGCAGCACGTGCGCAAAGGCACGCGCTTCGATGCGGAGCTGACCCAGCCACTGGAGTTCGGAACCGAACAGGTGCCGCGCACCGCGTTGGCGCTGGTGGGCGATCAGCCGGCGCCCGATACGGTGGCGCACGCGCGCCTGGTGACGCCTCTCGAATCCGGCGTCTCGAAGACGGGCCAGCCGGTGGAGGCGGTATTGACCGAGCCGGTCTTTTCCGCCGCTCACAAGCTGCTCCTGCCGGAAGGAACACACCTCAGCGGCAAGGTGGCCGTGACGCAGAAGGCGCGGCGCTTCCGGCGCAGCGGGCGCCTGCGCTTCACTCTGCAAAGCTATGAGTTGCCGCCCGACGCCGTGAAATTGCTTGCCTCGTCTGCCGCGTCCACCGCCAGACCGGCGCAGAAAGCGCTCATCCATCGCACCCAGGTCACGCTCGCAGCCGCGGAGGGCGCCGGCAAGTCGCCGCTCAAGGTAAATTCGGAAGGCACTGTGCAGGTGCAGCAATCCAAGATGCGCTTCCTGGCGGCGGCTGGTTCCGTCATGGTCGCCCGCCGTGCGGGCGATAACGACCCCATCCGCAATCAGAACACCGGCGCGGTCATCGGGCAGAACGCCAACGTGGGCGGCCGCACCATCGGCGGCGGCTTCGGCTTCGGCCTGATAGGCGCCGGCATCGCCCAAAGCTCGCGCTGGGTCGGTGCGGGCTTCGGCTACTACGGACTGGCATGGGCGCTCTATTCCACGCTCCTCGCCCGCGGCCCCGAAGTTCAATTCGGCAAAAACGCCGTGATCGACGTCCGCTTCGATGCGCGTGCGCCCGCCGCCGGCGCGAAGTAGCGTAAACGCACACTGGCCCGGCCCAGCAGAATGGGCCTGTGGATCCGGCAAGCGCAGCCGCGCGGCGGCTAGAGGTACCGCGCCAAATTCTCCCGGTAATACTCCAGCGTCCGGCTCAGTCCTTCGCGCAACCCCACCCGTGGCCGCCAGCCGAGCGCCTGCCGGATGCAATCGTCGTTGGCATAATAGTCGCCGATGTCGATGCGCTTGCGGTCGGCCGGAAACGGCCGCTCGATGTACTCCCCGCCGCCCGCTACTTCCACCAGCGCCTCCGCCAGTTCCTTCAGGCTGATCGGCCCGTCGCCGCCCAGGTTGAACGCGCGCCCGCTCGCCCCGCCGCACGAAGCCGCCAGCAGAAAGGCCTCCACCGCGTCGTCCACAAACGTGAAATCGCGCAACTGCGATCCCTCCCACACCTCGAATGGCCGGCCTTCCAGCAGCAGCCGGATCCACACCCCCAGGAACGTCTGCCGCGCATCCTTGATGCGCATCCGCGGCCCGTACGTGTTGCCCAGCCGCAGCGCGCATGCCGGTAACCCGTAGACGTTGTTGTACAGGATGTGGAACCACTCGCCCGCCATCTTGTTCACGCCGTTCACGTCCACCGGGCGCAGCAGGTGCTTCTCGTCCACCGGCAGATAATCCGGCTTGCCGTAGATTTGCCGCGTGCTGGCGAAGACGATCCGGATCGACGGGTTGTATTCGCGGCAAACCTCCAGAATTGAGAGCTGCGAGCGGCAATTGATTTCCAGGTCGGTGAAAGGATCGAGCATGGAATCCATGTGGCTGGTTTGCCCCGCCAGATTGAAGAGGTAGTCGCGCCCCTGAACCAGGTACCGAAAGCTGTGCGCGTCCCGCACGTCCGAGATGTTCACCTGAATCGCGCCGCGGATCCCCTCGACGTTGAACAGGTTGCCGCCGTATTCCGGAATGAGGCTGTCCACCACCAGCACGTCCGCGCCCATTTCTACCAGGCGCCGCGCCATGTTCGAGCCGATGAATCCCAGCCCGCCCGTAATCAGAACTTTCTTGCCGGCGAACACTCCAAGAGAATAGCAGCTTCCTCCCCCGTCGTCTGCAACTCTTCACCCCGCCCGCTACAATAGGATTCTCTATGCCATTTCAGGAAATGGTCGAGGCCGAAGGCCACCTTATCGATTCCCATATCATGGAGAGCATCTTCGATAAGGTGGTCGAGTACAACGGCCGCTTCGAAGTCGAACAGTTCCGCATCGGGCGCACCAACAGCGAGCCTTCCTACCTGCGGCTCAAGGTGGAAGCGCCCGACGATCTCTCCATGGCGCGTCTCCTCCAGGCCCTGCTCGAGCTCGGCTGTGCGCCGGTGGAAGCGGGCGATGCCGAACTGAGCGAAGTCCCGCGCGATAAGTGCGCGCCCGAGGATTTCTACTCCACCACCAACCACCGCACCTACGTCCGCGCGGGCGGCAAGTGGGTCGAGGTCGAAAATCAGCGCATGGACGCCATGATCGTGGTGGCCAACGGCCGCGCCGCCTGCCGCCGCCTCCGCGACCTGCGCCAGGGCGACCGCATTGTAGTCGGCCTCCGCGGCATTCGCGTCACGCCGGAAGCCAAGGAGCGCGACCGCCTCGCCTTCGCCTTCATGTCCAACGGCATCTCCTCCGAGCGCCAGGTCGAAACCGCCGTGCGGCAGACCGCCGCGCTGGTGCGCCAGACCATCGAGCAGCGCCAGAAGGTCATCGCCGTAGCCGGCCCCGTCGTGGTGCACACCGGCGGTGTGACCGGCCTCGCGGCGCTGATTCGCAACCGCTCGGTGCATGCTGTGCTCAGCGGCAATGCGCTCGGCGTCCACGATGTCGAAGCCGCGCTCTTCGGCACCTCGCTCGGTGTGCGGCTGGCCGACGGCCGCCAGGAGGAGCACGGCCATCGCAACCACATGCGCGCCATCAACGCCATCTACCATGCCGGCTCCGTGCGCCAGGCGGTCGAGAGCGGATGCCTGCGCTCCGGCGTTCTTTACGAATGCGTGAAGGCCGGCGCGCCTTTCGTGCTGGCCGGCAGCCTGCGCGACGATGGCCCCCTGCCCGACACCATCACCGACATGAATGCCGCGCAGGATGCCTACGCCGCCGCGTTGAAGGGCGCGGGCCTGGTTATCTGCCTCGGCTCCATGCTGCATTCCATAGCCACCGGAAACATGCTGCCGAGCTGGGTCAAGATCGTGTGCGTGGATATCAATCCCGCGGTGGCCACCAAGGTCAGCGACCGCGGCACCGGCCAGGCGGTCGGCGTGGTGGCCGACGTCGGCATGTTCCTCGATCTGCTGGCGAAGGCGCTGGCATGAAAAACAAAGCGATGCCGCGAGCCTACACCGACGAGCACGCCGTTGCCGGCGTCCACGCCAATCTGCCGGAAATCGAAACCTGGCCCAACCAGTATGCCGATTACGAAATCGAAATCGTCCTGCAGGAGTTCACCGCCGTGTGCCCCAAAACCGGCCTGCCGGATTTCGGCAGGATCGTGCTGCGCTACGTTCCCGACCGCCGCTGCCTGGAGCTGAAATCCTACAAGATGTACCTCCTCGCCTATCGCAACCTGGGGATCTTTCAGGAGAACGCGGTGAACCGCGTGCTTGCGGACGTGGTGAAAGCCACCAACCCCATCCGCGCCACCGTGGTCGGCGATTTCTCCCCCCGCGGCGGTCTCACCACCGTCGTCACCGCAAGCTGGAGCAGGAAACCCCGTGGAAAGCGCTGAGCTGCTGGCCATCCTCGAAGCCGTGCGCGAGCGCGTACGCGCCCGCAATCCCGAGACTTCCGCCGGCGGCGTGAACATCGCCCTCCCCGACCTGATGCCGCTCCTCCACGCGCGCGATTCAGCCATGGGCAAGGTGGCCGCCATCGGCACCGTCAACCCGCGGCCGGGCGGCCCGGTCAACACCATCGTGCAGGCGTGGAAGCGCCTGGTCTCCCGCGTGCTCGATTGGCACGTCCGCGAGCAGGTCGAGTTCAACCGCAAGGTGATGGCCTGCATCGATGGCGCACTTGAAGCCCTCCACCAGAGCAACCGCGCTCTCACCGAACTCGGCAGCCGCATCGCCGAAGCCGACGAGCTCAAGGACATCCGCAGCCACTGGGCCGAATGGCGCCGGGAATGGGAGCAGAAACTCGCGCGCAACGAGATCCAGTTCCTGCGCAGCGTGGCCGACCTGCAAGGTGCCGCGCAGCACCGCGCCGACCTGATGGATGCCAACTACCGCGACGCCCTGCGCGCCCAGCACGCCGATTTCATGGCCGCGCTCGACCGGCACGGCGCCGAAATCCAAAAGCGCCTCTGGGAAGACATGCGGCAGGTCAAGCTGGAATACGAGCGCCTGATCCACTACGAGCTGCGCCTGGTCCGCCAGCACAAAAAGGGGACAGACGCATTTTCGCCGGCCGAATCTTCCGCACCTGCCACTCCGCACGCCGAAAATGCGTCTGTCCCCTTTTTGGACTACGCCCACTTTGCCGAGCGCTTCCGCGGCCCCGAAGCCTACGTCAAGCAAGGCCAGCAGTTATATCTCCCGTTCTTCCGCAACCGCCGGAGCGTGCTGGATATCGGCTGCGGGCGCGGCGAATTCCTGGAAATGATGCGCGATGCCGGTGTGCCCGCGCGCGGCATCGATCTCGGCGAAGAATCCGTCGCGCTCTGCCGCGCCAGGGGCCTCGAAGCCGAAACCGCGGACCTCTTCCCGTATCTCGCCGCCCTGCCGGAATCCTCGCTTGACGGCATTTTCTGTGCGCAGGTGGTCGAGCACATCCCGCCCGCGCGGCTTCCGGAAATGATCCGGCTGTGCGCGGCAACGCTCGAGCCCGGAGGCGTCCTCGCCATCGAAACGCCCAATCCCGAATGCCTCGCTATTTTCGCCACGCACTTCTACCTCGATCCCACGCACGCGCGCCCCGTGCCGCATCCGTTGCTGCACTTCTATCTCGAAGAAGCCGGCTTCGGCAATATCGAGCTGCACCGCCTCACCCCGGCGCTCGATTCCATGCCCGCGCTCGCCGGGCTGCCCGCGGATTTCCGGGAGGCCTTCTTCGGCGCCCTCGACTACGCCCTCGCCGCCCAGAGGCTATAATCGAAAGATGGATTTGCGTCCTTTACATGATCGTGTTCTGGTGAGACGCCTGGAAGCAGGCGAGGAAAGGCAGGGCGGCATCATCATCCCCGATACCGCCAAGGAAAAGCCGCAGCAAGGTGAAGTCGTGTCCGCGGGGAACGGCACGCTGCTCGATAACGGCGAGCGCGTGCCTCTCGACGTGAAAGCCGGCGACCGCATCCTCTTCGGCAAGTACGGCGGCGCGGATGTCACGATCGACGGTGAAGAGTACCTCATCCTGCGCGAAGATGAGATCCTCGGTGTCCTGGAATAGCGTGTGCTACCCTGGAAATTCAACAACACCACTCAGGAGTTTTTCCCATGTCCGTAGGTTTGGGGCTGAAGCCGTTGGTGGCTTGCTGTGCCCTTTTTGCATTTAGCCAGGTTTTACCCGCTCAGGCGGCCGCGCCCGCTCATTCGGCCGGGGTAGCTTCGGCGGGGCTCAGAGTAGCCGTCGTCGATCTCCAGCGCGCGGTCTTTCAGACGGCCGAAATTCAAAAGGCCGATAAAGACATGCAGGCCAAGTACACGCCGCGCCAGCAGCAACTGGCGAGCCTGCAAAAGGAAATCGCCGATATCGCCAACCAGTTGCAGAACAACGGCAACAAGATGACCCCGCAGCAGGCGGCGGACCTTCAGGCCGAGGGCCAGCAGAAACAGCGCGATGCCCAGCGCATGCAGCAGGATCTTCAGGACGATACCACCAGCGACCGGAACGAAATCCTCAGCAAGAGCACCCAGAAGATGACCGATGTCGTGAAGAAGCTCGCCGAGGAGAAGGGCATCGACGTGGTCGTGGACAGCCGGACGATTTTGTATTTCAAGCCGACCATGGACCTCACCAACGACGCCATCGCCGCCTATGACAAGGCCTACCCGGCGAAGTGATCTGGGACCATGGCCGGTTATCTGGAACACTACGGCGCCGGCGAGGAGCGGCGGGAGAAAATCATCAAGACCACGCTGATTTCCCTGCTCGTCGCCTTGGTGGCCGGCGGCATCCTGTTCTTTATCTTTCACAATTACCGGCAGGAAGAGCGCGTCAAGCTGTTCGTCGAACTGCTCCAGCGCCACGATTATCAGAACGCCTACGCGCTGTGGGTGCGCACCCAATCGGACCGCGAGGGCTATCCGTTTTCATCTTTCATGCAGGATTGGGGGCCGAAGAGCGGCCATGCCGACCTGAGCGGTTTCCGCATTTCGAGGAGCCGCTCCTGCGGTTCCGGCGTGATTCTCACGCTGGATTTCAGCAAGGGCCAGGAAGAGAAGCTTTGGGTGCAGCGGGACGACCTGACCATCGGCTATTCCCCGCTGCCGGGCTGCCCGGCGCCGCGTTGAGGGGGGACCGCGCGGCCCCGGTCACTTTACAATAAGAGGGGGCAAAATGGAAACGACGATTGCGGCAGGTCTGGAAGGCGTCATCGCAGGCGAATCCGAAATTTGTTACATCGACGGCTACAAGGGGGTGCTCAGCTATCGCGGCTACAACATCCACACCCTCGCGGATAATGCCACTTTCGAGGAGGTCATTTTCCTCCTGTGGAACGGCTCGCTTCCCAAGCAGGGCGAGCTCGATCGACTCAAGCACGACTTGGCTGCCGAACGCGGCCTGCCGCAGCCCGTTACCGATTTCCTCGCCGGCGTTCCGCAGGCCAACCCCATGGACGTGCTGCGCACCGCGGTCTCCATGCTCGGCCTCCACGACCCCGAAACGCAGGACATGTCCACCGAGGCCAACCGGCGCAAGGCCGTGCGCCTGATGGCCAAGACCGCCAGCATCGTTACCAGCTTCGACCGCCTGCGCAAGGGGCAGTACCTCGTCGGCGGCGACCCCAAGCTCGGCTTTGCGGCCAATTTTCTCTATACCCTCACAGGCAAGCGCCCCGACGACGTTATGGAGCGCGCGTTCGACGTGGCCCTGACCCTCCACGCCGATCACGAGCTGAATGCCTCCACCTTCGCCGCCCGCGTCACCGCGGCCACCCTTTCCGACCTGTATTCCGCCATCACCAGCGGCATCGGGGCGCTCAAAGGCCCGCTGCACGGCGGCGCCAACCAGGAGGTCGTCCGGATCCTGCTCGAAATGCCCGATGAAGAGGCGGCCATCGAGCGCGTCAAGCAGACCTTCGCGCGCAAGGCCAAAATTCCCGGCTTCGGCCACCGCGTCTACCGCACCGAGGACCCGCGCGCCACGCACCTGCGCGTGCTCTCCGAAGAGCTCGGGCTACGCACCGGCCACGAAAAGCTCTACCGCATGTCCAAGAAGATGGAAGAGACCGTGCGCGCCGAGAAGGGGCTGAACGCCAACGTGGATTTCTACTCCGCTTCCACGTATTATTCCCTGGGCATCCCCATCGACCTGTTCACGCCCATTTTCGCCGTGAGCCGCATGTCCGGCTGGACGGCCCACGTGCTCGAGCAGTACCGCAATAACCGGCTGATCCGTCCGCGCGCCGAATACAAAGGCCAGCCCGACGGCCAGCCCTGGGTCCCGATCGAAAAACGATAACAGAGAACAATGGACGAGCGCGCCTTTTACAGTGAATCGCAGACCACCAAGCCGGCGGTCCTGAACTGTCCCTATTGCCGCACCGCGGATACCTACGAGTTGCACTGGGTGGTGCGCAAGAAGAAGGACCGTCTCCCCGGCGGCGCCGACGAGCGCGACCGGGCCAAGTTCGCTAAAGCGCAAAGCTACATGGTCCTGCTGGACGACAAAGTGGCTTGCAAAAACTTGCGCTGCCGCAAGCGCTTCGACATTTCCGGCGTCAAAACCATGGCGTTTCTGTAGCTCGGCTAAACTGAAAGAGACGCCAGGCCACAACAGGAAAAAAAAGCGGAACACAGACAAGGAGACTGCCCAGCTCCTGCTCAAGACGACCGAGAAAATCGAATACATCGTCGTCCACCGCCTCGACAGCATCGAAGATGCTGTTGAGCGCCTGGCCGACGAAAGCCGCGAAGCCGACAAGCGCCTGGCTGCCCGCATGGAGCAGATGGCCGAGGAGAACAACCGCTTTCGCCTGCTCGTGCGCGGTGCCGTCGAAAGCCTGGCCACCGACGTCCGCAGCCTGGCCAAAAGCGCCGCCAAGCACGACAAAGCCATCGCCGCCCTGGAGAAGCAGTTCCAGGCTTGCCTGATCAACCGGCCGCAGTGAGGCGCTGGCTTACTCCTCCCGCAATGTGCGTGCCGGATCGATCCGGATGGCGCGCGCCGCGGGGTTCCAGCACGCCAGAATCGCAACAGCCGCCATCAGCAGCACGGCCGCCGCATAGGTCGCGGGGTCGCGCGGGCTGATGCCGTAGAGCACCGCCGAGAGCAGCCGGCCGGCCGCCATTGTGACGAGCGTCCCAATCGAAACCCCTACCGCGCATAGCACCAGCGTTCGTTCGAGCACGGACGCGAGCACCTCCCGGGGCCGGGCACCCAATGCCATGCGGATGCCGATCTCGCGCGTGCGCCGCGCCACCGCGTACGCCACCACCGCGAACAGCCCCGTGGCCGCCAGCACCATCGCCAGAAATCCGAAGGCGCCCAGCACGATCGCCGCCGCCCGTGCGGGGAATAGCGGCAGCGCGAGTTGATCCTGGAGACTGCCCACGTTATAGAGCGTCAATTCCGGATCGAGATCGAGGATAGTCTTCCGCAGCATTTGCGCGGCTTGCGCGGCAGGTAGCGCGGTGCGGGCCACCACCGTCACTTGTCCCGTGTTGGCCTGTTCGATCGGGCGAAATACAACCGGTTGGGGATCTTCGCCGAGGGACTCGTACTTGCCGGTCTCGACAACCCCGACGATTTCGTTTCCGGAATCGGCCGCGTTCAAACTCCCGCGAATGTGCTTGCCCAAAGGATTCTCGTTCGGGAAAAGCAGATCGGCCAAAGCCTGGTTCACGATGGCCACAGCCGGCGCGCCCTGCCGATCGTGCTCATCGATGTCGCGGCCCCGGAGAAGCCTAGTACCGGCAGCGCGGAAGTAGCCCGGGGAAATGCCATAAGCGATTGCATAATGCCTCGCGGACGGCCTGGGCACGGGGCGATCGGCTCGCGAAACCAGCGTGTCGGCTTCGCCTGTCCGCAGCGGGAAATAATCGATGATACCCGCCGATTGAATGCCGGGAAGCGCAGAGACTCCGGCGAGGAGGTCCGAGTCGAAGCTGAGGCTACGGCTCCGGTTGTAGCCTTGCAGAGTCAAGTCCAGGGAGACTGAAACGGCGTTGCGGGGTTCAAAGCCCAGATTCAGCGTGAGGGCGTGGCGCAAACTGCGCACCACCAGGACGGAGCAGATCACCAGGAGGACGGAAAGCGCGATTTGCGCCACCACGACCAAGTCGCGAGCGCTCCACCGGCGAAATCGATTGAGCGGGGCATCTTTGAGGCTGGGAATCAAATCCGTCCGAATCGCCTGAAGCGCAGGTCCCATGCCGAAAAGCAGCGTGGTGAAGAGAGCCGCGGCAATCGTGAAGCACAAGACCGCCGCATCGGGTTGAAGAGCGGTCTCGAAGGGAATGTCAGTCTTGATACGCCACCCGCTGAATAGCCGGCAGGCGGCGGATGCGATGCCCAGGCCTAACACGCCGCCGCCCGCGGCCAGCAGCACGCTCTCCGTCATAAGCTGGCGCAGCAGGCGTCCCTTGCTTGCGCCGAGAGCAAGGCGGATCCCGATTTCGTGGCGGCGATCCGCCCCCCGCGCCAGCAACATCCCGGCGAGATTCACGCAGGCGAGCAGGAGCACGATTCCGGCAATACTCATCAACACCATGCCGAATCCCGTAATCGGACCGCGGAGCCACTTGCCGATCAGGCCAGGAGGCGATAGATGGAAACGGGTCTTGGCATCGAACAAATTGGGATACCGGCTGGCTATTTCGTAGGCGACCCGGTTCAGGTTCTCTTCGGCCTGCCGGCGAGTAATCCCCGGCTTGAGCCGGCCAATGGTCCAGACGACCCCGTCATAACGCGAGCGGAGCCAATTGTAGCCCGGCTCGATCTCTCGCCCCATGGCGGCCGGAACCCAGAAATCGGCGGACACAATCAACTCCGTGCCTCCAAAATGCGGCGGCGCGACGCCGATGACGGTGAACGGGAAGCCGTTGATTTTGACCCTTCTGCCCACCGCATTCGGATCCCCGGCGAAACGGCTTTGCCACAGGCGGTGGCTGATGACCATGACGGGATTGGCGCCGGGCGTCTCATCTTCCGGCGGCCCGAAAAAGCGGCCGAGGAATGGCCTGATGCCGAGCGTCTCGAAGTAGTTGCCGCTGGCTTCATATCCGTACACACGGTAGCTCTCGCGTGGCGGGACACTCAGGCTGATGGCGTTATAGCGGCATGCAATCAGGCTGGAAAACGCCTGGTTCCGGTCGCGGAAGTCGCGGTAATTCGGATAGGACAAGTTGACACTGTTGCCCCAATTCAAGAAGACCAATTGCCCGGGATCGCGCACCGGAGCCTGCCTCAGCAAGATGTTCTCCACAAACGTGAATACCGCCGTGTTCGCCCCGATGCCAAGCGCCAGCGTGAGAATCGCCGCGGCTGTGAAAAGCGGCGTCCGGCGCAGCGTATGAATCGCGTACCGCAGATCGCGCGCCCAGTTTTCCACCCAAGCTGTGCCGCGCCAGTCGCGGCATTGCTCCTTGTGGAGCGCCATCGCTCCCATCAGCCGCAGCGCCGCGCGCCTCGCCTCGCCGGGCGCCATGCCGGCCCGAATGTTGCTCTCGATCTCCCGCTCCAGGTGGTCCCGGAACTCGTCTTCCAGTTCCGCCTCCGCACGGCGGCGGCGGAACAGCGATCGCAACGTGCCGCGAAGCCCTGCCAGCCAGCGCATGCCGCCTCCTTAAACCGCCTCGATCACCAGCCCGATGGCGCTGGAAAGCCGCCGCCAGTTTTCGAGCTCGGATTTCAGCCGCTTGCGCCCCGCCGCCGTGAGCGAGTAGAACCGCGCGCGGCGGTTGTTCTCCGATTCCCGCCATTCCGCCTTGATCCAGCCCTGATGTTCCAGCCGGTGCAAGGCGGGATAGAGCGATCCCTGCTGAACTTGGAGCACATTTCCGGATACCTGCACAATCCGCTTGGCAATGGCCCACCCGTTCATCGGCTCCAGCGAAATGGTTTTCAGGATCAGGAGATCGAGCGTGCCCTGAACCAGGTCCGTCGGTTTGCCCATCCGGGCTTCCTCCTCTCGACTATCTACAATACACCCGCCTTTGTAGATCGTCAAGGGGAAAGATTGTCCGCCGGCCCCGGCTATGCCAAAATAATACTGAGTGATCGTAATCGATGGGATCTATTATGCCGCTGCGCTGGCGGGCGCGGGGTTCCTCGTCCTCTGGCTCGCGGGTCCGTGGTTTGCCGTGCCGCTCTGGATCCTGGCGGCCTTCTGCCTCTATTTCTTCCGCGATCCCGAGCGCGCCATCCCCTCCGGCCCGGTCGCCGTTTCCCCGGCCGACGGCAAAGTGATCGCCCTCAAGCCCGAGGGCGCGCTCCAGCGCATCAGCATTTTTCTGAATATCTTCGACGTGCACGTCAACCGCGCGCCCATCGCCGGCGCGATCGCCAAAGTCGAGTACCACCCCGGCCGGTTCCACGTGGCCAGTCGGGAGGAATGCTCCACGGAAAACGAGCAGAACATCGTCACCGTGGAAGGCGAGGGCACGTCCGTCGTTTTCCGTCAGATCGCCGGCATCA
This sequence comes from Acidobacteriota bacterium, assembly GCA_021787555.1. Classification (GTDB taxonomy): domain Bacteria; phylum Acidobacteriota; class Terriglobia; order Bryobacterales; family Bryobacteraceae; genus JAJYLS01. Next base: position 15,254 of record JAJYLS010000124.1, read on the forward strand.
TCGCCCGGCGCATCGTGTTCAAGCCCAAGCCGGGCGACCGCGTGGCGGCCGGCCAGCGCGTCGGATTGATCAAGTTCGGCTCGCGCGTGGATGTGCTGTTCGGGCCGGAATGGGAGATCGTGGTGCATCTCGGCCAGCACGTGGCCGGCGGATCGAGCATCCTGGCGCGCCTGCG
>JAJYLS010000474.1 GCA_021787555.1 Acidobacteriota bacterium
CTTTCCGACGGCGACGATAACCAGAGCCGCTACACCCGCGACCAGGCGCTCGAAACGGCGCAGAAGGCCGACGCGGTGATCTATGCCATTTCCACCAATATTTCCCGCATCGATACCGACGGCGACAAGGTCCTGAAATACTTCACCCAGGAGACCGGCGGCCGCGCCTTCTTTCCCTTCAAGGTGGAGGACCTGGAGGAATCCTTCGCCAGCATCGCCGACGAACTGCGCCACCAGTACGACATCTCCTACCGCCCGGAACCGCTGACAGCCGACGGATCCTTTCACCCCGTGGAACTCCGGGTCAAGGGCCACAAGGACCTGATCGTCCGCGCGCGCAAGGGATATTACGCGCCCCGCAGGTAAGATCCACTATCATCGAAGTTTGGTCCTCGTTCAAAACGTTTCCAAGCTCTACCGTTTGTACCGCCGGCCGTCGGACCGGTTGCGCGAGCTGATCCCGGGCGCGCGCCCGCTGCACGCCGATTTCTGGGCGCTGCGCGACGTGGGCTTCAGCGTGGAGAAGGGCGAAACCTTCGGTATCGTCGGCCCCAATGGCTGCGGCAAGAGCACCCTGCTCCAGCTCATCAGCGGCATCCTCCAGCCCACCACCGGCCGTATCGTGACGCGCGGGCGCATCGCCGCGCTGCTCGAGTTGGGCGCCGGCTTCAACCCCGATTTCAGCGGGCGCGAAAACGTCTACCTCAACGGCGAAATCATGGGCCTGAGCCGCGCCGAAATCGACAAGGCCATGCCCTCCATCGCCGCGTTCGCCGAAATCGGCGAGTTCATCGAGCGGCCGGTCAAGGAATACTCCAGCGGCATGTACGTGCGGCTGGCCTTCGCGACGGCCATCCACGTCGATCCCGAGATCCTCATCGTGGACGAAGCCCTGGCGGTCGGCGATGCCGTTTTCGCCAACCGCTGCGTGCGCAAGTTCCAGGAACTGCGCGAGCGCAAAATCACCGTCCTGTTCGTCTCCCACGACCTCGGCCTGGTCAAGCAGCTCTCCGACCGCGCCATCCTCCTGCTCAATGGGCGCATCGAGGCCGAAGGCGCGCCCAAGGACGTGATCAACCGCTACATCGGGCTGGTACTCGAAAAACAGCAGCCCGAGAAAAAAAAGGAGGAGCGCATCCGCTCCACCTTCCGTCATGGCGACGGCGCGAGCGAAATCCTCTCGGTCCAACTGCTCAACGCGCGCGGAGAAGATGTTTCATCGGTGGCCAGCGGGGAACCGGTCACCGTCCGGGTGCGTTCGCGTTTTCACCAGGCGCGGTCGGGCCCCATGGTGGGGATTCTCCTCCGCACGCGCATCGGTATGGACGTGTACGGAACCAACACCCGTATCGAGCAGATCGATCTCGGTGAGATCCGGGCCGGCGACGAGCTGACCGTGGATTTTCACCTGGAATGCTGGCTCGCCGCGCAGCAGTACACCCTGACCGTCGCCACGCAAAACGCCGACGGATCCAGCCACGACTGGCTGGACGACGCCATTGCCTTCGAGGTGGTCGATACGCGTTCCGCGGCGGGCGTCGCCAACCTGAGAGCGCGGGTCTCATGGCGCGTATCGCGGTAAAAATCCACCCTCGGGCCAAACGCTCCGCGATTGCGGGCCGTCTGGGCGAAGCCTGGAAGCTGGACCTCAAGGCGCCCCCGGTCGAAGGCAAAGCCAACGAGGAATTGATCCGCTTCCTGGCCGAATGCTTCCACATCCCGCGCTCGCGCGTTCGAATCATAACCGGTGCGTCGAGCCGCACAAAAATCGTGGAACTCGAAGGCCTATCCCAATCCGAAGCCGACTCCCGCCTCCTCAACTTCTGACTTCTGACTCCTGACTTCTGACTCCTGACTTCTGACTCCTGACTTCTGACTCCTCAAAAATCTCCTTTGCTTTTCAAATAATTTGGTATACCATCGAATTAGGCTCCACCGTGAGGGTTTCCTATGAAACGTGTCATTCTTTTGCTGGCCCTCGTGGGCGTCGGCGCGGCGATCTGGTGGTCCCAAAGGCCCCGGCCGCAGACGCTGGTGCTCACCGGCACGGTCGATGGCAACGAGGTGGTGGTGAGCAGCAAGATCACCGGCCGCATCGTGACCTTGGCGGTGGATGACGGCCAGGCGGTCAAGGCCGGCGATCTGATCGCGGTGCTGGACCAGGACGAGCTGCGCGCGGACCGGGGCGCGGCCAGTCACGCGATCGCCCAGGCGGCAGCCAACGCGCGGCAGTCCGTCGCGCAGACGGAGCTGCTCGAAAAAACGCTGCCGACCAAAGTGAGCCAGGCGCAGGCGCAATTGGCGCAAACCGAGGCGCAGTTGCGGCAGGCGCAGGCGCAACTCGCGCAGTCGCAGGCCGCGGTGGCCAAGGCCCAGGACAATTTCAACCGTATCCGGCCGCTCGTGCTGCGCGATATCAACCCGCCGCAGGACCTGGTGGCCGCGCAAAGCGATCTGGATGCCGCCAAGGCCAGCCGGCAGGCCGCGCAGGACTGGGTTGAAGCCATGCGGCGCTCGGTCGCGGCGGCGGAAGCCGGCTTGGCGGACGCCCGGCAGCAGGAAGTCCAGATCACCGTGCAGCAGCGCCAGACCGACGCCCTCCGCGCCGCCGAAGCCCAGGCCAAAGCCAACGAGGCCGCCGCCGCGGCGCGCTTCGGCCAGACCCGGATTTACGCCCCCACCAGCGGCATTGTGACGCTGCGCGCCGCGCGGCAAGGCGAAGTGGTCAGCCCCGGCAGCCCCATCGTTACGCTGTTCGATTTGAGATCCACCTGGGTGGATGCCGACGTCGAGGAGACGTACGCCGATCTCATCCCCATGGGCAAGATGCTGACCGTGCGGCTGCCCTCCGGACGCCAGGTTACCGGGCCGGTGATTTACAAGGCCGTGGAGGCGGATTTCGCCACCCAGCGCGATGTCAGCCGCGTCAAGCGTGACATCAAGACCGTCGCCATACGGGTGCGCGTGCCCAATCCGGCGGGCGAACTGCCGCTGGGCATGACCGCGTACGTGATGCTGCCGGTTCCCGCGCTGCCGCCGCCCGCGCCGCCGGTGAACACCGCGAGGGAATAGCCACATGCCCGGAAGCACCACGT
>JAJYLS010000125.1 GCA_021787555.1 Acidobacteriota bacterium
CGGTGAACAGCGACTGCGTGCCCTGGCGGACGGAGCGCGCGGCAATGGCGATCCAATGCTCCAAGCCGCGCCCGGCGAACACCGAGCCATCGGTCGAGAGTCCCTCATGGCGCAACGGGCCGAATACGTTGCGGAACAGCGCCCAGGTCTCCGGTTCAGCATCCGAAACACCCGAGGCCTTCCGAAATCGCATGGTCACCTCGAACCTTGCCGTCGTGGACCGCGGCGACGCCAGGCGCAGCGCCCATCGCTGCGGCGTTTTGCGCTCGCCCGGATGGAGCAGCACGTTGCCCAGGTATTGCGAGATCCGGGCGGGCAAGAGGGCGGCATATCTTTCCCAGGCTCCGGCCGGCACGCTCGCCGTGATATCAGCTTCCGCGCCACCCGCCTCGATCTTCGCGCTGTTGCCCTCCGCCTGCACTTCCGCATTCTCCGCCGCGTGCAGAACCCATGCGAAGAGGTGCGGCTCGTTGGAGAGCAGATCGTCGCGCACGATCAGCACGTCCGGCGCGAGAAAGAGATACTGCCGCCGATACCCTACCAGCCGGCCCCCATAAGCCGGTGTCAGGTCTGCGGCAAGATAGTCGAAGCGCGCGCTCAGCAGATCGTCCGTGAACTTCGGATGATCTTGCAGCGCGGGCCAGAAGGGACCGTCGTAACCGCCCTGGCTGAAGGCATCGCCGTCCACCAGCACCGTGTTGTGTCCCGGGGCCTGCGTGAAGTAGCCGGCGTAGTTCGGATCGAGATAGTAGTTGGCGTAGCCCGCTTCGGCGATCAGGCGCTGCCCGAACGCGGCCACCTGGAAACTACCCTGGTCGTGGTGCTCGTGGTTGAACCACGGGCCAGCGCGCAGCGAGATCACGGTATCGTCCGGTCCCCATCCGCTGCGCAAGACCGCGCTGCCGCGCTTTGGGAAGATGCGCGAAAGCGGCGCGCGGGCGGGCGTCTCGGGCGCCGCCGTGCAGCAGAGCAGGTCGAGCAGATCGTGGGGGCTACCGCGGTCCACGCGATCGTAGAACGCGCGCAGCGCCGGGATGCCGCCGAACTCCGCGCCGAATGCGAAGCCCGCCAGCGATTTGAACTCGCCGTTGAAATCGCAGGTGTCCAGGACCAGGCCCGGCCGCGCCATCGCATAATCGGGCCACCAGAAAGCTTCAAGCATCGTGCTCGTGCCCGCCGGCCGGATTCCGAGGCTGCGCAGCGCCGCCGCGGACCAGGTAAGGCCTTCCATGGCGAAATGCTCGTAACCGGCCGGCTCGGCTTCGCCGCCGTCACCGGGGAAAAGGCCGCGCAGGTTGCGCTCGTCCGCCGCGATCAACTGCGCCAGCGCCACGCCTTCGCGCTCGCGCCAGCCGGGGGCATCACCCACCACCGCCACCGCCGCGGCGATCGCGCCGCCCAGCGAGTTCGCCATCCAGTTGCTCGCACCCGTGGGCATGCGGTTGTACGAGTAGTATTCCTCCACGGTGGGTTCGATGCATTTGGCCCAGAACGCGTCCGCCATCTCGCGCTTTTCGTCCGGCCGGAGGCGGCCGGAGATCAGATCGTAGGCCAGCGCCAGCCGCTGCACGACAACGCCGGTTTCGTAATAGGTGTGCATGCCGTGGGCAACGAAGCGCGGCGGCGCCCAGGTGGGCCACAGTGCGAGGTCCAGCAGGCGGCGGCGCGCCGCATCGAGCGAAGCGGCGTCGCCGGAGAGCGCATAATCCAGGGCGGCATACGCGATGGCGTTGGAATAGCTCTCGATCGTCTGAAAATAGGTGGTCAGTTCACCATCGAAAGACGGCCGAAGCGTCCGGCCCGGCGGCAGTTCCGCGATCGCCGCGCCCGCCGCGGCGGCGTCCTTCAGCTTGGCCAGGAGCGCCTGCGCCTGCTCGTGAATCTGTTTGGGCGGAGCGGCGCGCAACTGCTGCAATCGTGCCGCCGAAAGCAGCACGCGCGGGTGTGCCGGGATAGTAGCGCCCAGCACCAGAAACGAGAATTTCGTGCGGGCATTGCCCCTTTCAAGCCGCGCTGTCCACAGGCCCGGCCGGACGCCGGCAGGCAGCGGAATCACATGGCGGCCGGGCGTCAACATGCGCTCGACCACCACGTGGAAGCGCGGGTCTTCCAGGATGATCCGCGCCGGGGCGGCGTTGGCGCCCAGTTCCAGCGCCAGGCCTTTGGCCGGATCCACCACCTCCGCCGCCACACGATCGCGGTCGGGGTCCGCCAGCAGCACCGGAGATTTCAGCGGGACCTCGGCGATTCGCTCGGCGTCGATTTCGACTCCGCGCAATTCGAGCCGGTTCTTCGATCCCACCGCCGGTTGCGCCGCGCGGCCCACCAGCACGAGCGCTTCGATGCTCGCACCGCTCGCCGGCAGCCGCAATTCGGCGCCGCTCACCGCAATCTCGTGAGGACCCGAAGCGGGCAGCGCGGCCTCGTAGCGCCGCCCGCTCTCCGCGGCCAGAATCAGCTTCAACGTGGCGCCGGGCGAGGGCCAATTGCCCGCATATCGCAAGCGCACGCGCGTGGCGCTGCCGGCAAAACAATGCAGCGGGCGGATGAACCCGGTGGATAATTCGCGCTCGCCGGCGCTGGCAACTTCGCGCACCAGCACCGATTCGCCGGCCTGCTCCTCGACCGTCAGGCTCGGATCGAAGCCGATGTCCTGCGGCAGCGGGTAGCTCATCCAGCCGTTGAACCCGTGGTGGAAATCGGCCCGGAAGGTCCAGGGCGCGCACTGCGCGGCGGCGGCGCAGAGCAGGAGCGCGCCGGCCCATTTCCACGCGGCCGGCATCTACGCGCCCCCCGCGACCACCTCGCGGACCGGCAGTGTGCCGGCCATCCGCCGCACCTTGTCGAGCGCCTCCACCACGTCGTCGATATCGCTGCGCTCTCCGAGCAGCGGGCTTTGGCCGAGCCAGACGCCCTCGCGGCAGGCGCGCTCGCTCACCGGCAGGTTCAGCCGCGCGTACGCTTCTCCGAACACCGGATTGCGGTAGAGCGGATGTGGGTAGCTCGGCTTGAAGGGAATGCCCTCGGCCTGGAGCGCCGCCAGCACCGCGCCGCGCGGCTGCCCGCCGAAGGCCTCCGCATCGTACCAGAAGGTCGTCAAGTAATGAGGCTGGTTTTCAATGCGCGGATCGTCTTCCGGCACGCGCAGCCCCGGCACCTGGCGCAGGCGCTCGCGGAGATAAGCGGCATTGGCCGCGCGCGTGCGGGTCTGTTCCGGCAGGCGGCGCAACTGCGCGCACAGCACGGCCGCCTGAAATCCGCTGAGCCGGTAGTTCGTGCCCAGCGTGTAATGCTCGAACCATCCCGCGCCGCGCCTGCGCCCCTGGTTGCAGTAGGCCCAGCAGCGGTCCGCGATCTCGTTCGACGTGGTAACGATCATGCCGCCTTCGCCGGCGGTCATGAGCTTGAATTCCTGGAAGCTGAACGAGCCGGCATCGCCCCACACGCCGACCGGCTTACCCATCCAGCGCGCGCCGTGCGCGTGCGCGGCATCTTCCACCAGCGCGAGTCCGTGCTTCCGCGCCAGCGCCTGGAAGGCGTCCAGTTCGGCCGGCCGCCCGCCGAAGTGCACCGCCACGATGGCGCGCGTCCGCGGGGTGATGGCCGCTTCGGCGGCGGCCACGGACAGATTGAATGTCGCCGGATCGATGTCCGCGAACACCGGCACGCCGCCAGCCAGCAGGATGGCCGTCGCCGACGCCACGAACGTGAAAGGCGGAACGATCACTTCGTCCCCCGGCCCGACACCCACCGCGCGCAGAGCCGTCTCCAGCGCCACGGTTCCGTTGGCGCAGGAGACCGCGTGCGGCGCTTCATGGAACTGCGCGAAGCTCTGCTCCAACTCCTTCACCGCGGGATGATAGCCGCCCCACGCGCGGCTGTGGAGGACGCTGAGCAGCGCCTCTTCTTCTGGTCTGCCGTACTGCGGCCAGGGAGTGAACGGCCGCGTCCGGACGGGCGTGCCGCCATTGATTGCAAGTTCCATGTTTTATTACCAGAACCAGTGATCGATATACCGACTGACCCATTATAGGCTATGGTGAAACAGTCCTTAGCCCGCCGCCTCAGTAACGTGCTTCCACGACGTACCGCTTCGCCCCCGAAAGCCGCACGATGCCCTTCTCAAAATCGCAATCCAGATAATCCAAACCGTTCACCAGCACGCTCTTCAGCGGATGCCGTGCGTAAAGCAGCAAGCGTGCGCTGCGCGGAGGGGCGTCGATGATGGCCCGCAATCCACCCTGTTCGCCGGTTGCCTCGATCCCGATCTCGCCGAAGTAGGTTGGCAGCCGGCTGACGCGGATTTGCTTGCCCGGATCGAGCCACGCGTGCGGTACGCCGCGCAGCAGATCGATATCGCCCGTCGCGATGTCGTCTTTCAGTTCCTCCATCACCAGCGCGTCGCGCAGCATCATCAGGGTATCGGCATTCGACGCCGAATTCGGGAAATCCAGTCCCGCCGCCACGTAACCCCCGTCCTTGGTGTTGTAGCCGATGAAGGGCGAGCCCTCCGACGCCACGTACACGTAGCGTGACATGGCGAAGGCCAGCCGCCCGTAGAAGCCAAGCAGAAACTCCGGCACCTGCCCCGAACGCAGCCGGTATTCGTAGTAGCCGCCGTCGTACACCGTGTTGATCCACCCGGGCTTGTGCGAGCGCGTCAGGCCGAGGGTGAATCCGTTGCGCGCGTGCAGATAGTCGGCGATCCATTGCCCCACCTCGTCGCTCGGGTTGAAGAAGTTGTAATGGAACTCCATATCGGCCCAATAATGCGAGTAGGCGCCGGTCAGCCGGCCGCCGCCGAGATCGTCGTACGGCTCGGGGCCGTAACCCGGCGTATTCGCGAAATAAAGCGTTTGCAGATCGATGAACGGCGGCCGCCCCGGCACCCGGATGGCCGCGCGCTCCATCGCGCTCATCAGCGTCTTGCGGAAATCGGCGGCCTCGTCGAGATACTTCCGGCCGCGCTCGGGATCGATGCCGCTGAGCACCAGAAACCGTCCGAAATCCTGCAAGCCCTGGCAATTGGTGATGGCGTGACCGAGCACGTACGTGCTCTGCGTGCTCGCCTGCACGTCCGCCCCCGGCTTGACGGGCGGCAGCAAACCCCAATCCAGCCGCGAGCGGTCGCCCTTCATATTGCTGTGGCGATCGGCGATGATCTCGTCCGCCACGCGGTAGTAATCCGCCTTGAAGCGGTCGAAGAGATCCGTCTTGCCGGTCAGCCGGTAATCTTCGAGCAGGTGGTGCAGCGGCATGGCGCGCCGGTTCTGATATTTCCTCCCCGCGCCTTCGTGCGTCAGGCTCATGGGCACGAACCAGGGCTGGAGCGCGTCGGCATAATCCGGAAAGCCGTACATGGCGAAGACGTGCGCGGCGAAGCCGGTCTCCTGCGGATAGCTCGAATCGTTGTAGCGAATACCCGAGCTGTAAGTGAGGCGCGGGCCGTCGGCCAGCACGAAATTCTGGAGCAGCAGCGCGCGCCACACGTTGTTCACGCGCGCCTCCGGCGTCTCGATGTCCGCGCCTTTGGACAGCAGTCCTTCCCAGAACTCGCGCACCCGTGCGTGCGCAGCTTCGAAGTCCGCCACCGTGGCGGCATGCAGGCGGTGCTCCGCATCCGGCACGTACGGGATCTTCATGACCACCGCCACCGATGTCCCAGGCGGCAGCGGAAATTCCTGGCGCGTGTCGCTGATGGCCATCAGGACCGCGCCGTTGCGGCCAAGCATCATGCCGCCTTCCGTCCGCGTCTGCCCGCCGTCGTTGAGGATCACCTGCGGCTGGAAGACGGCCGTCCGCGGCGTGTCAGTAACGTTCACCATCTCGAACTCGACGTAGGCGATGTCCCAGCCGCCGCTCTCCTCCTTCGGCTGGTCCGCCAGGGCAATCTCGCGGTAGCGGATGCCATCGGTTTCGTACGCCGCGGTGACGATGGGCAGATAGCCCTTCTCATAACCGATGCTCGAATAGTGCGCGCGCAGGTGCCCGAACTGCTCGTGGTCCGGCCCCACGCGAAACAGCACCACGGTGTTGTGTGCCAGCGGCTGCACGCCGGTCGCGCCGTAGCGGTCGGTCAGCCGGCCTCTGATCAGGTTGCAGGCGATGGCGCCGTTCCAGTAGATGGCGAACTCATCCGAGTAGGGGCTCATCGGCTGCCGCGGATCGGAGTACGTGCCGAGAACCGTGCGGTCAAGGATCTTGCCCGGATAGGCAGCCGCCAGCGCCTCGAACGACGGCTCACCGGCTGCCAGGATCTTCTTCCCCAGCGGGTCGTCCGGCCCCTTCATCATCAGATCTTCGTATTGCTTGCCCGCCTGCATAGCCGCGCTTTCGGCCGGCGTGAATTCGACATCCCGCACCCACGAATCCGTCAAGGCAATGTAGCGGTCCTTGAAGGCCTGCGCCTTGGCCACGTCCTGAATGACGGTCTTCCGGTCCGCGGCGAAACCGCATGCCAATACAATAAGGAAGAGCGAGAGTGTCCTCATGATCCTCGATTTTCACTGCCATTATAGTCCCACGTTCTTCCGCTACCGCGAATACCGTATGGACCTCGCCTCACTCGTGCGCGACATGGACCGCCACGAGATCGGCCAGGCGGTGCTGAGCGCCGCCGGCGAGTTTGCCGCCTACGCCACCGATGAAGGTAATGCGGAAATCGCCGCCGCCGTGCGCCGCTTTCCCGGCCGCTTCATCGGATTCGCCACCGTCAATCCCTGGTCGCGCGCCGCGGGCATCGAAGGCCTGAAGCGGGCGCACCGCGAGCACGGCCTCGCCGGTCTCGTGCTCCATCCCATCCTGCAAGGCTTCGAGGCCAACGACCCGCTGGTCTTTCCGCTGGTCGAGGCGGCGCTGGCGCTCAATCTGCCGATTTACGTCACCGGCGGCGCGCCCTATCTCGCCATGCCGTACAAAATCGCCGACCTCGCCGGACGCTATCCGGAGGGCCGCTTCATCATGGGCCACGCCGGCTGGGATTTCCACTTCGACGTGCCCTATTGCCTGGAGGCCTGCCCCAATCTCTGGGCGGAAACCTCGCGCAACGGGCTGGCGAACCTGGAAGCGCTGGCGCGCCGGTTCGGCGCCGCGCGCCTGCTGTTCGGCTCCGACCAGCCTTTCAGCAGCTACGCCGGCGAGATCGAAAAGATCCGCCTGCTGCCCGGGCTCGATGACGCCGGCCGCGAGTGCATCTTCTCGGGCAACGCGCGCCGGTTACTGCGTCTGGAGGAGGCACAATGATCATCGATTCGCACGTCCACCTCATGACCGACGCCACCGGCTGGTACGCCTACAAGAAATCGGCCGGCGGCTCCGACGCGCGCACATGGGACGCCGAAGCCACCGTCCGGCTGCTGGACGATTCCGGTATCGACCGCTGCTGGCTGTTCACGCTCTCCGGCCTCTACGGGTTCAACGATTACCGCGCCGCGAACGACCAGGTGCTGCACGCCGCCGGGCAATATCCCGACCGCCTGGTTCCCTTCTGCACGGCCTTTCCCAACCAGGACGCCGAAGCCGCCGCCGCCGAGATCCGCCGCTCGCTTGATCGCGGCGCGAAAGGCGTCAAATTCCACCCCTGGCTGCAATCCTTCCCGGCCAACAGCGCGTACCTCTATCCGTCGCTCGAGCTTTGCGCGGAGCGCCGCATTCCGGTCCTGTTCCATACTGGCACTCCGCCGTATTCGCAGCCGTTCCAGGTGATGGAGCAGGCGCGCCGCTTTCCGGCCGTGCCTTTCGTCATCGGCCATTTCGGGAAGATCATGTTCCTCGACGCCGTCCGCTCGGCGGAGCTATGCCCCAACGTGTATCTGGAAACCTCGGGCGCGCAGGTGGCCGACCTTCAGTTCGCGCTAGAGCGCATCGGCGCGGAGCGGATCCTCTTCGGCACCGATCTCCCCATCGGCGGCGCGGCTTCGGCGAAGTGGAACATGGCGAAGATCGCCTCCGCCGTGCCCGATCCCGCGCTCCGGCGCGCCATCTTCGGCGAGAACGCGCAACGCCTGGTGTAGCGCGCGCCGCTACACCGGCAGCACCTCCACAAATTCTTCCGGCCCTTTCTCCACGCGGATGGGATTCCGCAGCGGCCGTCCGAACCCCTGAAACGCGATCTCCATGACGTCGCCGTCCTGAAGCACGAGCCCCGCACCGTAACTGAAAGCGTCCGCGCCGAAGAAATAAATGTGCGCATCGCCGGGCCGCCGGTGCGCCTCGTATTTAAAATGATGATGCTCCAGGTTGGCCAGCGTGTGCGACATGTGCGCCTCGCCGCTCGCGATCGGCTGCGACCACAACACCGTCCCGCCGCGCTCCACGCTCACCGTCCCAGGCACGTCGCTGAAATCCGGGTCCACCGCCAGTTCCGGCCCCAGCGAGCACGTCCGCAGCTTCGAACATGCCAGATAAAGATAGTTCTTCTTCTCCGTCACGTGGTCGGAGAACTCGTTGCTCATCGCCATGCCGACGCGCCGCGGCCGGCCCGCATCGTCGATCACGTAAACGCCCGCGATCTCCGGCTCCTCGCCGCCGTCGCCCGCGAATACCGGCGAAACCAGCGGCTCGCCGTGCGCGCGCACGATCGTCCCGCATCCTTTATAAAACCATTCCGGCGAAATACCCACCTTCCCCGGCGCGGGATGCCCGCCCTCCAGCCCCATCAGATACATCCGCATGCTGTCGGAGATTTCCGCCGGATTGTGGTGCATGGCCTGCCGGTTGTCCGCGCTGGCTTTGTGCGTCAGGCCGGTCCCCGTCACCAGGCAGCGCGCCGGCTCCGGGTGCGTGAACGGCGCGAGCAGGCGCCATTCGGATTCGAGCCGGTAAATGGGATCGTACTCCAGCGTCTCGCTGCCGGCGCGCTCGCGCGCGACTTCGCGCAATGCCCTACCCTCTGCCAGCGCCTCCCGCGCCAATTCGTAAACCGATCCGCAGCCATCCAGCAGGCGAAGGCGCTCACCTTCGACCGCCGCCACGCGCGTCGCGCCGGACGCATCCTTAAGTTGTACTAAACGCATTACTCCATTAGAAGACGAATTTCAACGCGAGTTGCATGTTTCGCGCGGAGTCCGCGCCGGTGATGAGCCCCGCCGTGGCGACGCCCAGCGTCGTCGCCGGGTTGTTCAGGTTCACCTCATTGAACGCGTTGAACATCCGCTGTTGTCCGTCGATACGGTCGTCGTGAATCCCGTATCGGTATTGGTGATCTTCACGGATGCGCCGGCCACTATGGCGTCGTTCGTATCCGTGACTCCGGAAAAGGCGTTTTATTAGGAAAACGGCAGATCGCTCAGAACACGAATTTGAGCGCCAACTGCATGGTCCGCGCGGCGCCCGCGCCGGTGATCAGCCCCGCCGTGCGAACGCCCAGTATCGTCCCCGGGTTGCCCAGGTTCACCTGATTGAATGCGTTGAACATCTCCCAGCGGAATTGCAAGTACTTCTGCTCGTGCACGTAGAAGTTCTTCAGCACCCCGGTGTCGATGTCGTGATACGCCGGCCCGAGGATCGATCCCGGCGCCGAATCGCCGAACGCGTAGTTCGCCGGCCTGGCGAACGCCGCCAGGTTGAACCACATCGCCGAGGTCGGATCGGCCAGCCCCGGATCGCCCACGATATTCGGCCGCGCGTTCGTCCCGTTCCCCAGCGTCGCGCCCGTCCAGAACGGCGTCAGCGGTGCGCCGGACGTGTATTGGTAGATCGCCGAAATCTGCCACCCGCCCAGAATCCCGTTGAGCACGTGATTGATGTGCGATCCGAAGCGCTTCCCGTGGCCGTACGGCAATTCGTAAATCCCGCTGAACGTCACGATCTGCCGGCGCTCGTTCGGCGACGTGCCTTCGTCGTAACCCGGAGGCGCGTACGGCGTCGGCACCGCCGTCGAGTCGTTGCCGTACAGCGCGATGTCCCGCGTCAGCGCGTAAGAGAACATGTACGTCAGCCCGTTGGTGAAGCGCCGTTCCAGCTTGAATTGCAGGCCGTTGTACCAGTCCTTCCCGATGCTGTCGTACAGATTGATGGTGCCGAAGAGCGGATACGGCGTGGCCGCCTGGAGATTGGGATGCTGCCCCGGAGGCGCCGTGTTGAAGTGCGGAAACGCCGTCAGGTCCCACCCGCGGCTACCCACGTACGAAACCGTCGCCGCCGATTTCAGCCACGGAACGACGGTCTGCACCGACACGTTGAACTGCTCGATCTTCATCGGCTGAATGTTCGGCACCGCCGAGGCGATATTGGGCGTGTTGAAGTGCGAAGGATCGGCCGGAAACGCCGTCATCCACGACTGGTTGGAGGTCTTCGAGAAGCTGATGCTCTGCGCCGCCCAATACGGCGGCCCGATGATCGAGGATCCCGTTGCATTGCCGTAAAAACTCGCGGCGAAAATGCCGTACCCGCCGCGAACCACCAGGTTGTCATTGTTCGTCGGCCGCCATGCCACGCCTAGCCGCGGCGAAACATATCCGGAAGGCTCGAACAACCCGCCGGGCAATCCCGCCTGCGACGCGGAAATCCATAGCCCCTGGGTCGCCGCGGCAAGATATGGAGATACCGGCTGCGCCGTCAGGTCCACCTGCCCGGCCGCGTTCTCTCCCGCGACGGATTGGCCCGTCTTGAGATCGAACGTGGTCCCCGCGCCGCGCACAAAGGCTTTGTCCCACCAGTAATCCCAGCGCACTCCGGCGTTCAGCGTCAGGTTTGGCAGCACGCGCCACGTATCTTCCGCATAGAGCGCCGAATAAGGCGAATGCGCGATCCCGAAAAGCGCCAGGTCGGTATTGGCCGCGGCATTTTGCACCGTCCCCAGCATGTAGTCCGCAAAACTGTTGCCCGTGTACTGCCCGTTGAAGGTGAACGCCCCGCGCGGATTCGTCGACGTGTGATGCACGCCCGTGCGCTCGTCCAGGTACTCGCCGCCGATCACCAGCGTGTGCTTGCCGCGGATCATGTTCAGTCCGGAACGCCCATTGATCACTTCGCGCTTGAACGCCGAAGGCACCTGCCCGGGCCAGCCGAATCCCGTATACCCCGGGAAAATCGCCGTGGGCAGGCCGATCGCATCGGCACGGAACGCCGTCGGAAAGCCCTGGATGCCAGCCTCCTGGGTCAGGTTCTCTTGGCCCACCAGCGGGGAGGCGCCGGTGTAGTCGGAATGGATGAACCCGGCCGTGGCGTTGAACAGCATCCACGGCGTGATCGTGTAGTCGTAATTCAACGCGGCATTGTGCTGCATCAGTTGCGTCGTGCTGATCACGCTCGGCTCGTAGCCCGTGTTGGTCTGCCCGTCGGCCACCCGAATATAGCGCGCGTAAATCTTCTGCTTGGAAGTGAGGATCTGGTCGCCGCGCAGCGTGAGGTTGGTTCCGTCGTCTGGAATCGAAGCCAGCGCCCGGTAAAAGTTGCCCGGCGAATTCGGCAGCAGCAGGTACTTGAAAAAATACTGCGACGCCGGCGAGAACCGCGCAGTGGGAATTTGGTTATTGGGAAACGGCTTGCCCGTGGTAGGATCGACGATCGCCTTCGCCAGCGACGAGAAATCGCCCTGCACAAAAGCCGGGTCGATCGTCGGCGAATTGTAGATCTGCTGCGTCCGGACGTCCAATCCCTCCCACGAGGCGAAAAAGAACGTCTTGTTCTTGACCACCCGGGCCGCCGGCGCTGAAGCCGTACTGGTTGCGGCGCAGGAACGGCTTGGTCGCCGCAAAGGTGTTCCGCGCATCCAGTTTGTCGTTGCGCAGGAATTCCCACAGCGACCCGTGAAACTCGTTCGTGCCCGATTTGGTGATCATCGTTACCTGAAGCGGATCGCGGCCGTTCTCCGCGCTGAAGCTCGAGGTCTGCACCTGGAACTGATCGATGGCCTCCAGGTTGGGGAAGGCCATCCCGGATTCGCTCGAGGGATCGTTGGCGCTCAACCCGTCCACCTGGAACTGCGTGGCGTCGGTGTGCTGCCCCATCCCCTGGACCTCCAGGCCCTGCACATTCGACTGCGTCATCCCCAGGTAGCGCATGCCGGGCGTCAACTCCACCAATTGCATCGCGATGCGCCCGTTGAGCGGCAGATCCCGGATCTGCTTCTGCTCGATGGCGGTCTCGACCGATGCCCGCTCCGTCTGCACCAGTTCGGGCCCAGCCTGCACCGTGACCTGCTGCTGCATCTGCCCCACCTGGAGCACCGGTTGCACGCGCTTCTGCTCGCGGGCGTGCAGGACCACACCGGCGATCTGCCAGGTGGTGAACCCATGCTGGGAAGCCGACACGGTGTACTTTCCCAGCGGCAGCGCGTCGGCTTCGAAGTAGCCGCTGTTGTTGGTCGATACGGTGGTCGTGAATCCCGTATCGGTGTTGGTGATCTCCACGGACGCTCCGGCGACCATCGCGCCGCTCGCATCCGTTACGTTTCCGAGGATCGAGCCCTCCGTTCCAAGCTGAGCCCAGCAAAGAAACGAGAGCAGAAACACCTCTAGTGCTGCCCCACGAAGAACTTGCATTGCAGTCCCCCTTCGGGGTTACTCTATTGCTGCCGCAAGCCCCGTGTCAAGCAGAACTGAATACTGTTCAATCTGTAGAACGCAACGGAGCCGCGACCGTCAGGGAGCGGTCACACCGCAGTTCCCCGCGGCCACAAACTTCCGCGCCACATCCAGCCACGGATTGGGTTCTTCGCTCAGCGGAAGCTGCCAGATGATCGCGCCGTTCGAGTACGTGCAGGCGAGTTCCAGCGCTTTTTCGAGCAGCGCCGGTTTCGGTCCGCCCTGTTTGTGCCAGGAGGTCGCGTGCGCATACACGCCGCCGTAAACCGGGAACCGGCCCCGCGCCACGATGCGGCTATCCACCAGCGACGCCCGCAATCCGTTGTTCTGCTCCAGGTTCACCCACCACAGCCACACGCCGTCCACCACGCCCGCGAGGCGCTCCGCCTCCGGCGGATCGAGGTCGTAAATCGTCGGAATGAACAGAAGCCGTGGATTGATCTTCTGCTTCGCCTGATAGATCTGCGCCAGGTATTCGTGCGTGAAGACCTTATCGTTTCCCCCAACGTCCGTATCGTCGATATTGACCCCGCGCAGCACCGGATATTTCAGCGACAGCCGCGCCAGTTCCTCCATCCACCGCACGAAATCGTAGCGATATGGCAAGCTCGCGCCTTCGTGCTTCGGGATCAGCACCGGCCACACGGCAATTCCAGCCTTCTGCGCCGCCGGAAGCAGGCGGTTGAAATCGTCGTAGCTCATGGGCGGCGCTTCTTCGATCGGCTGCACGTAGCACGTGAATCGGTTGGCGCGCAGCAGGCGAATGGTCGCGTCCACATCCAGCGAGTGGTCCGGCCGCTGAATGGGCACGGACCACGAGCACGGCGCGCTGCCCATGGCGTGCTGGGCGTCCTGGGCGGCGCAGGCGGCCACCGCCAGGAGCATCAAAACCGCGGGCGCACGCATCACGCCACGCCCAGCTTCTTGTAAATTTCCGGCATCCTCCGCGCCGCCTCCGCCCGGACTTCGTCGTACAGATGCCGGCCGTGGCTGTCCATGGCCACCGTGAGCGGCCCGAAATTCTTCACCCGGAACTGGTACAGCGCTTCGGGATGCAGATGCTCCCAGTACACCGCTTCCACTTCCTCGATCTGGAGCGTCTCCAGCGCCGCCGAGCCGCCCACGATCGCCAGGTACACCGCGCCGTACTGCTGCATCGCTTCCAGGCTCTTCTGGTACAGCCCGGCTTTGCCGATGATCGCCCGCACGCCGTACTTCGCGATCAGGTCCGGCGAGAACCGGTCCATGCGCACGCTGGTCGTGGTGCCGACGCAGATCTTTTCCCACTTGTCCCCCGCCTTGCGCAGGCTGGGCGCCGTGTGGATGCACGGATACCCTGCCAGGCTCACCGGCGGCTCGTGGTGCTGATCGAACATGTAGATCTGGGTCAGGTCGCGGATGCCAAAGAGCCGTCCATCGAACCGGACGATGTCCCCGGCACGAAGCTGCCGAATGTCCTGTTCCGAAAATGGTGATGTCAGATGATATTCCGCCATGCTAGCTCCTAACTTCTCAACTCCTCACTCAATACCCGTATTCCACCGCGCCATCCGGATGGATCACCGCTCGCGCCCGCCGCGCCGGCCAGCACTGGCAGTTCACCGCCACCGGATTCTGCGTGATGTGGGTGTAAGCCGTCTCGATGTGCACCGCCAGCGTGGTAACGTCGCCGCCCAACCCCATCGCGCCCACCCCGCTCGAGTTGATGGCTTCTTCCAACTCCACTTCCATCGTGGCAATCTCCGGGTCCGGATTCCGCTGCCCCACCGGCCGCAGAATCGCGTCCTTCGCCAACTTCGCCACCAAATCCGCCGTGCCGCCGAATCCCACCCCGATAATTCCCGGCGGGCACGGCATTCCGCCGCCGTTCACCACCGTGTCCAGCACGAATTTCTTCACCGCTTTCACGCCATCGGCCGGCGTGAACATCTGCATTTTGCTCACGTTCTCCGACCCCGACCCCTTCGGCGCCATCAGGATGTCCAGCGTATCGTCCTCGCTGAAATCCCAATAGAACACCGGCAGTCCCGGCCCCACCGAGGTCTGCGGATTCACTCGCAGCAGCGGGTGCGTCGAGCTGCTGCGGAACGGAAATTCCTGCGTCGCGCGCCGCGTGCCGTTGGTGAGCCGGCTCTTGATCTCGTACCCGTTCCACGCATATCGCGAGCCGATCTTCACCTTGTAGAGTGGCAGACCCGTGTCTTGGCAGATCAGCGTGTGCTTCTGGTCGGCGGTCTCGATGGTCTTGAAGATCGCCTCGTACACCGACCGCGCCGTGGGCTTGGTCTCGCGCGCATAAGCCCGTTTCAGCGCCTCGCGGACGTCCGGCGGTAAATCGCACAGCGCCTTAATATAGAGCTGCTTGGCCGCCTCCTCCACAATCCCGTAATCGAAATCACTCATGTCTTAGCGCCTCCTCTCGCGTCACCATCTTCGGCGGATATTTACTGAAGTCCAGGGCCAGCACGAAATCCGCCAACGACCGCAGGTCCTGCTGCGGCAGGTCGTACCTCGGCATGGTCGAAAACGGACTGATGGCCTGCGGATTCCGGAAATATCGCACCAGGTAATCCTCCGTTCTTCCCTTCGCCACAATATTAGATAAGTCCGGACCCGTGCGATGCCCGCCTTTGCCGCGGATCTGGTGGCAGTACGCGCATTCCCGGTCGGCATACAGATAAAGCCCGCGCGTTTCCGACGCCGTCAGCGGCCGGTCCGGCACTGCAATGATCCGCCCGTAAGGCCGCGCGCCCTCGAATCCCATCAGCGTCAAGAACACGATCCCGCCCACGCA
>JAJYLS010000475.1 GCA_021787555.1 Acidobacteriota bacterium
CGTATATTATCCCGGACTACTTTCGCACATGGACGCCGTATGGAGCGAGGAGGGAGATCCCACTGGGATTAACGACCAGGGAATTCTCGTCAGCCGGATCCGATCGTTCAAGAATGCCAGTATTTTTGGTAACACGCTGTTCGTAACGACGGGTGGCAGCCGCGGGTCATGCCTTCAAATGGCCGAGTCGATGGCCTTTGGCCGCCAGTGCATCGGTGACATTGAGACTCCGACGAAAGACAAGAATGTTACAGCCGACCAGCGGCGCTACCTCGATTTTTTCCATGAGCAATTTGATTACTACAAGGACGTGCAGAATATCGCCGACGTAGCGGTGCTGTATTCTTACGCTTCGATGGGATTCAATAATGACGGGCCGGCGGTAAGTTTCATGTTGTTCACGCAGGCTCTCATCCAGGCCAAGGTTCCCTTCGACATTATTTATGACGAGCATCTGCAAGACCTTTCGAAGTATCGGGCGCTGGTGTTGGCGGACCAGGAATGTCTGAGCGAGGAGCAGATAGAGATGATCCGGCGGTACGTGCGTGAGGGCGCCGGGTTGGAGAGGGCGGGGCGTCCCGGAAGAAAATCTGAAAATGCCTCCAATGCAGAAACGGGTTGGCCGCGGGCGGGTGAGCTACATCGCGGCGGTGAACGCGGCCATTCAAAAGCCGCCGGGTGCCCGGATGACGAGACAATACTGGAAGCTGCCGCTGAATTGGGAAGAGATGATTGAGCAGGTGCGATGGGCGGCGGGAGGGAAATTCTCGCTGGAGGTGGAAGCGCCGGAGACGCTGGCCTTGGTAGCCGAGCAGCAGGAGCAACTCGGCCGGGAACGGAAGGTGGTGCACTTGCTCAACTATTCTGCGCCGCAGGGAAAAATCGTCAGCGCCATTAACATTGAGGTTGAACTCCCGGAGGGCAAGGCCGTACGGCAGATTACCCTGCTGACACCCGACAGGAAGAACCGCATGACGATATCCGGTCAGATGACAGGCGGTCGGGCTCGCTTCACCGTCCCGCACGTGGAGTCTTATACCCTGGCGGTGCTCGATTTAGGGCCGTCGTGAAATTGAGCGGTTTCCTCTGAGGGGCTGAATATGCGTCGAAGAGATTTCATCAAGCAAGCTGGAATCCTGCCGCTGGCGGCGGGACTACCCACGAGCGGCCCGGCGGTTCAGCCTCGTAAGCCCGCGCAGCAGCCCGCCGCACGCCTCTACAGCCAGATGATGCCGGACATGTTGGTAACCTTCATCACTCGGAAGGTGAATGCCATGGCCGCGCATTGGGATCGGCAGCGCGTGCAAATTCGCACGCCCGAGCAGGTGGAAGCGCGCAGAGGGTTTGTCCGCCAAAAGTGTATTGACATGCTCCACGGGCTTCCCAAGGGGAACCCTCTGAATCCGGTTGTCGTGAAGTCCTTTGAACGCAGCGGTTACAAAGTTGAAAACCTGATGTACGAAAGCCAGCCGGATTTCTGGGTCACGGCAAACCTCTACATTCCCACCGCCGGCAACGGCCCCTATCCCGCCATCATTTCGCCTTGCGGCCATTACCCGACCGCGCGCGGCTATCCGGACTATCAGGCAGCCTATGTGAATTTCGCCAGAAACGGTTTTGTGGTGCTCGCTTACGATCCCATCGGCCAAGGTGAACGGCGCTATTTCTGGAATCCCATGACGCAGGTCAACGAAATTTATGGGCCCGTCACGTGGGAGCATTCCCTACCCGGTCAATTGCTCCTGCTGCTTGGTGAAGACCTGACGCATTACTTCGTGCAGGACGGGATGCGCGCTATAGACTATCTGCTGACGCGGCCCGAGGTTGATGGGAGAAGGATAGGGTGCGCAGGCCATTCCGGCGGCGGCACGCTCACCAAATTCATCGCGGCTGTGGACTAGCGAGTTCAGTGCGTGGCGGTCAACGAGGGCGGCACGGCCAATAAGTGGCCCGTGCATATCCCCATGTACATGCCGATGGGCACCGGCGACACGGAGCAACATCTTTTTCCGGCAGGAATCTATGGTATCGATAACGTTGATCTCCATGTCGCCATTGCTCCGCGACCACTTCTGGTCACCATCGAGCATTACTCGCCGGAGTTCGACAGGGCGGCCGCGGCCATCCGTGCTCGATTCGAGCAGTTCAGCGTGCTGGAGAAATTCTCAACCGTGCCGTCGGACGATCCTCATGCCTGGACCGTCAAGCTGAGGATCGCCAATACAGATTGGTTTAGCCGGTGGTTTTATAACCGTCCGGGCCCGACCCGTGAGGCGCCGTTCACGCCAGAACCGTGGGAAAATCTCTGGTGCACGGTGGATGGCTCGCTCCGATACACGGCGCAAGGGCAGACAATCTATTCCCTCATCCTGAAAAAGCAGGCGACGCTTCCCCCCAAACGGAAAGCGCCGGCCAGCTCATCCGAACTTGATTCCTACCGGAGCACAATCAATGAAGAGATTCGGAAAATTGTTCGCTACCGGCCGTCAAACACGCCACTCGCGCCGCGTCACGATGTCACGACGCCCCGCAAGGGTTACCAGATCGAAAAACTGGAGTTTCTTTCGGAGCCTGGCATTTATATTTCAGGCTGGGTTTATAAGCCCAATGCTGGGATCAAGGATCGGGCGGCGATCTTGTATGTCAGCGATGCCGGGCGGGAAGAGGACGGCATGGAATTCGGCCTGCTTGAGCAACTGACCCTCCAGGGCTACTGTGTTGTGGCGGTTGATCTGCGCGGTGTGGGCTCGACCGCGCCTCCGCATCAGGGCGACGAGCATGGAGAGTTTGGCCAAGTGGACAACACGGATTGCGATTTGACATACATGGCGTGGGAGATCAATGAGGACCTTTTGGGAATGCGGGTTCTGGATGTGATCCGCAGCATCGATTATGTGCTGAGCCGACCGGAGGTTGATCCGAGCGGCGTTCGCCTTATCGGGAGAGGGGCGGGCGCTTTGTGGTCACTCCATGCAGCAGCGCTCGATTCTCGTGTGAAGGCCCTGCTTATGCACGAGGGATTGCTTTCCTATCGCGTTCTGACTGGCGCGGACCGCTATCTTACCGAGTCGAGCC
>JAJYLS010000476.1 GCA_021787555.1 Acidobacteriota bacterium
GGCACGACGGCGATGCCGGCGGCCACGGCCGCCTGCCGGGCGGCGGTCTTCGATCCCATCATCCGGATGGAGGCGGCCGAGGGTCCGATGAACACGATGCCCGCATCCTCGCAGGCCGCGGCGAATTCGGCGTTCTCGCTCAGGAAGCCGTAGCCCGGGTGGATGGCCTCGGCGCCGTGCTTGCGGGCGGCATCCAGAATGCGGTCGATGGCGAGGTAGCTCTCGGCCGATGGCGGCGGCCCCACGCGCTCGGCCTCATCCGCCATGCGCACGTGCAGCGAGGTGCGGTCGGCATCCGAGTACACGGCCACCGAGGCGATCCCCATCTCGCGCAGGGTGCGCATGACCCGGACCGCGATCTCGCCGCGATTGGCGATGAGTACTTTGCGGAACATGCAGTCAGGATATCAAGCTGGTAGCTTATAGCTGATACCCCTATGAAGATCGCATTTCTGGGACTTGGAAAGATGGGATCCGGTATGGCGCGCAACCTGCTGCACGCGGGCCATGAGCTGACGGTGTACAATCGCACGCGCGAGAAGGCCGACAGGCTGGGGCGCGAGGGTGCGCGCGTGGCCGGCTCGCCCGCGGAGGCGTGCCGCGGCTGCGAAGCCGCCGTCAGCATGCTGGCGGACGATCACGCGGTCGAAGCGATGGGGCTTGCGGAGGTGCTGCCCGCCGGCGCCGTGCACATTTCGTCGAGCACCATCAGCACCGCTCTGGCGCGCCGGTTGGCGGCGACGCATGCGGGGCGCGGCCAGCACTACGTGGGCGCGCCGGTGTTCGGCCGGCCGGAAGCGGCCGAGAAGAAGACGCTGATCGTGGTGGCGGCGGGCGATGCCGCGCAGATCGAGCGGTGCCGGCCCGTGTTCGACGGCATCGGCCGCCAGACGTTCATTGCCGGCGGGGAACCCTGGCAGGCGAACGCGGTCAAGCTCTCCGGGAATTTCATGCTGGCCAGCATGCTCGAAACGTTCGCCGAAGCGTACGCGCTGCTGCGCAAATCGGGGGTCGATCCGCATCTTTTTCTGGACGTCATGAACGCGCTGTTTGCGTCTCCGGTTTACGCCAACTACGGGCGCATCGCCGCGGACGAGCAGTTCGAGCCCGCCGGCTTCGCGCTCAAGCTGGGGCTCAAGGATGCGCGATTGGTGCTCCAGACGGCGGACGAAGCGGCGGCACCCATGCCGCTTGCGGGCGTGATCCACGACCGGCTGCTGGCCGGTTTGGCGCAGGGGCAGGCGGAGATGGACTGGTCGAGCATCGCGCGGGTGGCCGCGCGGAATGCCGGCCTGTGACATAAACCGCTTGTGCGCAAGCGGCCTGTTTAAGCAAATAAAGGAGTTACGCGGAGAAAACCGCTTGCTGCAAGCAGTCCCCCGCTTTCGAGAAACAACCTTTCGAGCGTGGCGGCATTAGATTTAACACTTAACGCGGACCCGATACGGTATCCACAGTACGAGGGGTGTTGACAAACTCCTATATAATCTCTCCCAGATCAGGGCAAGCCTGGTTTTGGGGGTAAGAAATGAATGTTAAAAGCCGTTTTGCGAAGGTCCTTCTGTGTGCGATCTTTGTGATGTTACTTACATCTCCGGTGGAAGCACAGGTCGATACCGGGGCCATTCTGGGGACGATCAGAGACCAGTCGGGTGCGGTGATTCCCAATGCGAAGGTGACCATCACTAACGAGGCCACGCAATACACCACCTCCGCCTCAAGTTCTGCAACCGGCACTTACACCTTCACCCCGGTGCGCGTCGGAACCTACACCGTCACGGCCGGGGCGCCGGGATTTCAAACGGTGACGCGGCCGGGAATTGTGGTGGAGATCCAGCGGCAAGTGCTGGTGGATTTCACGCTGGGTCCGGCGACGGTTTCCTCGACCGTCAGCATCACCGCGGAGACGCCGTTGCTCGAAACGCAGCGCGCCGCCGTGCAGCAGGTGGTGAACCAGAGGGCCATCAACGATCTGCCGTTGAACGGGCGCAACGCCAGTTTCCTGGCGCAACTCAGCGCGGGCGTCACGTTCATGCAAACGGATTCGCGCGGTCTCGGGGCGAGCGGCGGTTTCGCCGCCAATGGCGCGCGGCCGGGCTCGAACAACTACATGCTGGACGGCATCGATAATAACTCGGATATCGGCGACCTGATCAATCGCACTTATTACGTGCTGATGCCGCCGCCCGATGCGCTCCAGGAATTTTCGGTGCAGACCAGCGACTACTCGGCCGAGTTCGGGCACTCGGCCGGCGCGGTGTTGAATGCCGCCCTCAAGTCCGGCACGAACAGCCTCCACGGCGATCTGTGGGAATACCTGCGCAACGACGCGCTCGACGCGGCGGATTTCTTCCTCAACGCGGCGGGCAAGCCCATCGCCGAGTACCGCCAGAACCAGTTCGGGTTCACGCTCGGCGGGCCGGTCGATCTGCCGCACTATAAAGGCAAAGACAAGACCTTTTTCTTCATGGATTATCAGGGCACGCGTATTCGCCAGGGAAGCACCTACGTCCAAAACGTGCCGACAGCCGCGGAGCGCGCGAGCGGCTTCACCAATTTCCAGGACCTGATTGCGAATCAATCCGGCTCGCGCAACGACGCGCTCGGGCGCACGGTGCCCTCGGGCACGATCTTCGATCCGGCCACGACCCGCGCGGTGACCATGGGCGCGGTGGACCCAGTCACCGGGCTGATTGCCAATTCCACCGGCTACGTGCGCGACCCGTTCTACGGCGGTTCGCTGCGCGGGGTCACGAATTTCACCACTCCGGGGGCGGAGAGCCTGCTGAACATGATTCCCGCCGGCCGCCTGAACACCAATGCCGTCAGGTTGCTCAACCTGCTGCCCGCCCCCACCGCCGGCGGGATCATCGGGAACTTCACCGACGCACCCGTCAACCAGGAAGGCGTGAACAGCTTCGACGTGCGCATCGACGAAAACCTCAGCTCGAAGGACACCATGTTCGGGCGGTATAGCTACTCAGCTACCACCAACCTCTATCCCGGCCCGTATGCGGGAATCGCCGACGGCGCGCCCAACCGTCCGGGCAGCGGCACCACCGATGCCTCGAA
>JAJYLS010000126.1:0-570 GCA_021787555.1 Acidobacteriota bacterium
CGAGTTGTAGTCTCCGGGCCACTTCCTTGATTGTGGCACAGCGGAAG
This sequence comes from Acidobacteriota bacterium, assembly GCA_021787555.1. GTDB lineage: Bacteria > Acidobacteriota > Terriglobia > Bryobacterales > Bryobacteraceae > JAJYLS01. Next base: position 48 of record JAJYLS010000126.1, read on the forward strand.
GGGCGCACGTCGAGCTTCGAGGGGACCTTATCTCCTACGCGGAGCGGGCTGAGCCGGGCCTTGCCATGGCGGCCGGACGGCGAGGATGTACCTGGCGATCACGACGTTCTGGTCCAGCCGCGACGTAGGGATCAACATCACCAAAAAGTACATTATTACATTCGGCTTGTTGTAGGAAATTTTACATATGGGCGAGCCAATCGGCGGAACCCGACCCGCAGGATTCCGGCTGGTCCGCGCCACGGAGTGGCCCGAAAATTGCGTTTAACGTGTGGGAGGCAGGACACATGAACGGCACACTTCGCAATCAGCTCACGGGCCGGTTCTCAGATGCAGAAGCACGGGTGCTCTGCTACCTGCTCGGGGCGGTTTCAGGCGCTTTTTTCCTCGGCTTTCGCCGGTACGGCGAGGTCTGGTCAGTCCGGTTCCACGCGTTCCACTCGATTTTCATGACGGCAGCCTGGGGAGCCGGGTGGGGCGCGTTGCGTGCGATCGAAAGAATCTCGCCGTCGTGGTTTCTGGG
>JAJYLS010000126.1:580-15230 GCA_021787555.1 Acidobacteriota bacterium
TTACATGGGAACATTATGCCGCTCGAAAATTAGAGCTATGTACTAAAAGAATCAATGGATTGCCCGCGAATTGCGGCTTATTTCTTAGGGGAACTTCGGACTAGTCTGGCTATCTCTGCTGATCAGCGCTTATGGAGGGTCGCGGTGCGCGATCATACCTCCGGTTCACAGCTTTGCGATCCGGATGGCGCGCAAGACTTTTCATCCGGCACACCGCCAGGCGTGACCGCGGGTAAGCGGCTATTTCTCGGAGTTCTGCGCGGCGGCGTCGATGCGCGCCTGGGCCTTTTGCATGGCTTCGAGCGCGACGGCCGGGTCCACGCCGAGGGACGGATTAAAAACCTGCTGCTGGGCCGTCTGGAGGTCGCGGCGGGCGCCCTCGACGTCGATCTCTTCGGCGCGTTCGGCCATGTTGGCCAGCACGCGGACGAGGTCCGGCAGCACTTCCACGAATCCGCCGTGTACCGAGAGGTAGCGCCGCTTGTTGCCGGCCACGTAGCTCAAAAACCCGGTGCCCAACTGGCCGACCAGCGGTGCGTGTCCCGGCAGAATGCCGAGATAGCCATCTTTGCCGGGAATCTGCACCTCGCTCACGCGATCGCGCACCAGCGGGCGCTCGGGCGTGGCGACCTCGAGTTCCAGAGAATCGGGCATCTTACGCCTCCTTCAGGGCCTCGGCGCGCTCCAGCACTTCTTCAATGGTGCCCTGCATATAGAACGCCTGCTCGGGGATGTCGTCGTGCTTGCCGTCGGCGATTTCCTTGAAGCCGCGCACGGTATCCACCAGTTTGACGTACTTGCCGGCGGCGCCGGTGAACTGCTCGGCCACGTGGAACGGCTGCGAAAGGAAGCGCTGGATCTTGCGGGCGCGGGAAACCACCAGCTTGTCCTCGTCGGAAAGCTCGTCGATGCCCAGGATGGCGATGATGTCCTGGAGGTCCTTGTAGCGCTGCAAAATCCCCTTCACCTGCTGCGCCACGCCGTAGTGTTCCTCGCCGATGATGTTGGGGTCGAGAATGCGCGAGGTGGAAGCCAGCGGATCGACCGCCGGATAGATGCCCAGCGAGGCGATATCGCGCGAGAGGTTGGTGGTGGCGTCCAGGTGCGCGAAAGCGGTGGCGGGCGCGGGATCGGTGTAATCGTCGGCGGGCACGTAGATGGCCTGCACGGAGGTGATGGATCCCTTCTTGGTGGAGGTGATGCGCTCTTGCAATTCGCCCATCTCGGTGGCCAGGTTGGGCTGATATCCGACGGCGGAGGGCATGCGGCCCAGAAGCGCGGAAACCTCCGAGCCGGCCTGCGTGAAGCGGAAAATATTGTCGATGAAGAGGAGCACGTCCTGGCCCTCTTCGTCACGGAAATATTCGGCCACGGTGAGGCCGGTGAGGCCCACGCGCAGGCGGGCGCCGGGCGGCTCGGTCATCTGGCCGTAGATGAGCGCGCATTTGGACTTGTGCCAATCGTGCGGATCGATGACGCCGGATTCCTGCATTTCGAGCCACAGGTCGTTGCCTTCGCGCGTGCGCTCGCCCACGCCGGCAAACACGGATACTCCGCCGTGCTTCATGGCGATGTTGTTGATCAGCTCCATGATGATGACGGTCTTGCCGACGCCCGCGCCGCCGAACAGGCCGATTTTGCCGCCGCGCAGATAGGGCTCGAGCAGATCGATCACCTTGATGCCGGTCTCGAACATTTCGAGGCGCGTGGCCTGGTCCTCGAAGGAGGGCGACGGCCGGTGAATGGGATAGAATTTCTTGGCCGGCACCGGTCCCATCTTATCCACCGGCTGGCCGATGACGTTGAGCACGCGGCCGAGGGTCTCCCGGCCGACGGGAACCTGGACGGGATGGCCGAGGCTGACGGCCTTCATGCCGCGCACCAGGCCCTCGGTAGGCTCGAGTGCAACGGTGCGCACGCGGCCTTCGCCAATGTGCTGCTGCACTTCGCAGATGATGTCGATGGGCTGCGGCACGTCGAAGCCCTCGCTGGTCACGCGGATGGCCGTATAGACCAGGGGAATGTGGCCTTCGGGGAACTCGCAATCCACGGCCGGGCCGGCGATCTGGACGACCTTGCCGATTACTTCGTTGTTTGGCGATGCCATAAAAGTTCTCGGTTCTGAGTTATGAGTTATGAGTTATGAGCTTCGGCTCACGGGACTGATGGCTCATAACTCACGGCTCATAACTCCTACTGTGCCGCTGCTCCACTTACCACCTCGATAATTTCCTTCGTAATGCTCGCCTGGCGCACGCGGTTCAGGTGCAGCGTCAGCTTGTCGATCATCTCCGACGCGTTGGAAGTGGCGGCATCCATGGCGGTCATGCGCGCGGCGTGCTCGGCGGCGGTGGATTCCAGCAGCGCTTCGTAAAATTCCATTTCGACATAGCGCGGCAGCAGATCGTTCAGCATGGCCTCGGGCGGCTGCTCGAAAATGTAGGGCACCGGCGCGGCTTCCTCCCGGCCGGCGGACAAGTCGATGGGCAGCACCTTGCGGACGGTGAACCTCTGCGACATCACGCTTTTAAATTCGTTGTAGAGGAGGTAGATGGCGTCGATCTCCTCGCGGCGGTAGAGATCCATGGCGGATTGGGCGATGGCCGCCGCCTCGCTATAGGGCACCTGCGCCGGCAGGCCGATCTGCTCGCCGGCGATTTTCGCGCCGCGTTTGCGGAAGAAATCGCGCCCCTTGCGGCCGACCAACTCCAGGGTCATGGAGGCGCCCTTGTGCTCGTCGATGAATTGCAGGGCGCCCTTGTTGAGGTTGGAATTGAAAGCGCCGGCCAAGCCTTTATCCGCGGTGACGAGGGTCAACAGGATGCGCTGCTCCGGACGGCGGGCGAGGAGCGGATTGGCTTCGCTGTCGGCCTCCTGAGCAGCGCCGGGCGAGCCCGCCGCCGCGGCCACGTCGGCCAGCACCTGGCGCAAGAGCGCGCTGTAAGGCCGCGCGGCGATCACGCGGTCCTGCGCGCGGCGCAGTTTGGCCGCCGAGACCATCTTCATGGCCTTGGTGATCTGCTGCGTATTCCGGACGGAGCGGATGCGCCGGCGGATATCGATCAGGCTAGGCATGAGTGGCTACCGGCTGCTCGGCTGTAAAGCGCGCCTTGAACTCCTCGATGACGGCCTTCAGTTTGCCGCGCAGATCGTCGTCCAGCACTCGCTTGGTGCGGATCTCTTCCCACAGCCCGCGGTGGGCGTTGTCGATATAGCGGTACAGCTCCTCTTCGAACCTGCGGCACACGTCCACCGGAAGGTCGTCCAGGAAGCCCTGCGTTCCGGCGAAGATGATGGCCACCTGCTTTTCCAGCGGCAGGGGCTGGTATTGCCCCTGTTTGAGGATTTCGGTGAGGTGCTTGCCGCGATTCAACTGCGCGAGGGAAACCTTGTCGAGGTCCGAGCCGAACTGGGCGAAAGCGGCCAGGGCGCGGTACTGCGCGAGATCGAGGCGCAGGCCGCCGGCGATCTGTTTCATGGCCTTGGTCTGGGCGTTGCCGCCGACGCGGCTGACCGAGATGCCGACGTTGATGGCGGGGCGCACGTTGGAGTTAAACAGGTCGGCTTCGAGGAAGATCTGGCCGTCGGTGATGGAGATGACGTTGGTGGGAATGTAGGCCGAAACGTCGCCGGCCTGGGTTTCGATGAACGGAAGCGCGGTGAGCGAGCCGCCGCCGTTTTCGGCGCTGAGCTTGGCGGCGCGCTCGAGCAGGCGGCTGTGGAGGTAGAACACGTCCCCGGGAAAAGCCTCGCGGCCGGGCGGCCGGCGCAGCAGCAGCGAAATCTCACGGTACGAGGCGGCGTGCTTGGAAAGGTCGTCGTAGATGCAGAGGGCGTGGCGGCGGCTGTCGCGGAAAAACTCGCCCATGGCGCAGCCGGCGAACGGCGCCAGATACTGCATGGGCGCGGGGTCGGAAGCCGAGGCGGAAACCACGATGGTGTAATCCATGGCGCCGTGGTCCTCGAGCGTTTTGACCACCTGGGCGACGGTGGAGCGCTTCTGGCCGATGGCGACATAGATGCAGATCATGTCGCCGCCCTTCTGATTGATGATAGCGTCGAGGGCGATGGCGGTCTTGCCGGTCTGGCGGTCGCCGATGATCAGCTCGCGCTGGCCGCGGCCGATGGGGATCATGGAGTCGATGGCCTTGATGCCGGTCATCATCGGCTCCTTGACGGGCTGGCGGTCGACGACACCGGGTGCGAGCCGCTCGACGGGGTTGAACTTCGTGTTGGCGATGGGGCCTTTGCCGTCGATGGGATCGCCGAGGGCGTTGACGACGCGACCGACGAGCGCATCGCCCACGGGAACCGACATAATGCGGCCGGTGCGGCGAACTTCGTCGCCCTCCTTGATTTCGGTGTACTCGCCCATGAGCACGGCGCCGACCTGGTCTTCCTCCAGGTTCATGGCGATGCCGGCCACGCCGTGGGGGAACTCGATGAGCTCGCCGGCCATGACCTTCTCCAGGCCGTGGATGCGAGCGATGCCATCGCCCACCGAAATGACCGAGCCGACCTCGGCGACGTCGATGGTCCCTTCGTAGTTTTCAATCTCCTGGCGGAGAATGCTGGTGATTTCGTCCGCTCGAATTTGCGCCATAGATAGTTTCCGTTGCGACTACTCCTCCGCGCTCAGCCGCCGCTCCAGGGCGTGCAGTTGGCCGCGTACCGAGCCGTCATAAACGGTGGAAGCGACCCGCGCCGTGAGACCGCCGATGAGCGCCGGGTCCACCGCGAACCGCATGCGCAGACGCTTGCCGGTAACGCGTTCAAGGTCCGCGGCGAGCGCGTTGCGCTGGGTTTCGTTGAGATCGCCGGCGGACACGATTTCCGCGCGGGCAAAGCCCATCCGCTGGTCGAGGACATCCTCCAAGGATTGGATAATTTCCGAAAGGCCGCCGATACGGCGGTGGTCGATCAGGATGAAAAGAAAATTGCGCGCGATGCGTGAGAGCTGGAGCAACCCGGCCAGGCGGGCGATGACCGCTTTCTTCCGGCTGGGGGCGATCGACGGCGTAACGAGCGCGTTGCGCAGATCGGCGGAATCGTGGAAGACGGATTCGAAGGCGCGCAACTCCCGCAGGGCGGTCTGCGGCTCGATCGGGGCGGCGGGCGCGGTGACCACGTCCGCGAGCGCATTAGCGTATCGTGAAGCTACAGCGGAAGCAGTCATTGCAGATGGCGGACGAAGCCGCGCACGAAGGCGTCCTGCGTCTCCGGTGTCATGCGCGAGCGAATTTTTTCCGTGGCCAGCCCGATGGCCAGCTCGGCGGCATGGCGTTTGAGATCGAGCCGCGCCGCTTTGCCGGCAGCGTCGATCTCCTGTTCGGCGTGGGCTTGCACTTTGGCGATTTCGGCGGCGGTCTGCTGGGCGAAGCGGCTGGTTTCGGCCTGCTCCTCTTGCTGCGCCTCGGCGCGCAGGGCGGCGATTTCAGCCTCGAGATTGGCAATGCGCCGCTCGACCTCGGCGACGCGAGCTTCGGCGCCGGCCCTGAGGTCCTCCGCTTCCACCAGTTCCTTGCGGATCTTGTGCGTGCGCGCGGCGAAGAACGGGCCGCCGTTCTTACGGATGTAATAGCCGATGGCACCGGCGAGCAGGAGGAAATTGACCCACTTCCAGCCCTCCATCCCGGCATGCGGTTCGCCGCTGGTGGGCTCGTGGGCCTGCTTCTCCGGGGAGGGCGCCGTGGCCGCCGGAGCACACCACGCCAGCGCCAGGGCCAAGGCGCAGGCCGGAAGCAAGGCGTTCGAGAATCGTATACGGCGCATCATTGTCTACGCGGCGCTCCGCCGGAGAATGGAATCCGCAATTTCGGCGGCCAGGCGTTCGCTGTCGCGAGCGATCGTCTTCTTGACCGATTCGGTTTCGCGCGCGAGTTCGACTTTGGCGCTCTCAATCCCCGCTTCGGCGCGCTTTTGCGCCTCCGCCACCTGAGCTGCGAGCCGTTCCTGTAATTGCTTATGCAAACGTTCCTGGGCCAGGTATACCTCGCCGCGAGCGGCCCGCATAGCGGCATCATATTCCGCGGTCTTAGCCGCGGCGCGCTGGAGACTCGCTTCGGCCCGCTGGCGGGCGCCTTCGGTGGCTTCGTATCGCCGTCCCAGTACTTTCTGGAGCGGCCGGAAGAACACACCCTTTAAATAAAAGTGTACCAGGATAACGAGCAGAAACGTCGGGACGGCCTTCAGCATGAGGTCGCCCAACTGTTGCAAAATTACGTCCATGAGAATGCACGGAGAGACAGAGGAAGTCTTTAAGGAGAACAGGTTAGCATCTGGGAGAAAGGGGCGTCAACCACATGGAGCAGGTGGGGTGTGCGACATCCAATGGGCAATGGCGATCGGGAGGTCACCGCCAAGGCCGTGGAGCGCGTGACGGAAGCCATCGGCGCGGACATCGCCCGCCGCCAACAGGAAGCCATCCAGCAAACCATGCAACTGGAACTGCCCGTCGCCATGGGGCAGCCGATCCCCAAAATGTATGTCCAAATGGACGGCACCGGTTTGCCGGTGGTGTCCGCCCCCGCGCTCGCGCCGGAGCCTGCCTCCGCATCTCCAGAACGAGATCGCCGGTTTCCAGATCGTTCCTCAGAACGTCCGGGAGCACCGCAGTGGCCCGCCCGCCCGACGCCCGGACCTTAACATCTGATATCTTAAGCAGTGGTGCCCCAGTCCGCCCCACAACCCGGAGTGCAGCCGCCGTCGCGCCTCGCAACCCCTCTTTTGCGCCAGGTCCGCTGGCACGTCCTCACGCTGCTGCTCCTCGTCACGATCATTAATTTCATCCACCGGCAGACGCTCTCCGTCGTCGCGCCGCTGCTCACGGAGACCTTCCATCTCACCGCCACCGATTACGGCGCCATCGGCTCGGCGTTTATGTTCGGCATGATGGTTGGCGAATTCCCCATGGGCTGGATCATGGACCGCTTCGGCGCTCGCGCCGGCTTCACATTCTCCGTCGCGTGGTGGTCGCTCGCCGCCGGCCTGCACGCCATCGCCCGCTCCGCCCTCGAGTTCTCCATCTTCCGTTTCTGGATGGGCAGCGGCGAATGCGCCAACTTCTCCGGCGGCATGAAGGTCGTATCGGAGTGGTTTCCGGCGCAGGAGAAGGCCTTCGCCGTCGGCGTGTTCAATGCCGGTTCGATGATCGGCTCGCTTGTCGCCATTCCCTCCGTCGCTTACATCGCACTGAAATTCGGATGGCGCATGGCCTTCGTCGGCCCCAGCCTCCTCGGCTTCGTCTGGGTCGTCCTATGGCGCATCGTCTACCGGCCTCTGAACAAGAATCCGCGCGTCACGGCCGAAGAGGCGAATTACATCCGCGCCGGCGCCGTCAAAGAGGAAATTCCGCCGCCCAACCGCGTCCTGCTGCAATTCCGCCAAGCCTGGGCCTTGATCCTCTGCCGCGGCCTCGTCGGGCCGGTCATCCAGTTCTACTGGCTCTGGCTCCCGCTCTATCTTTATAAAACCCGTGGAATGAGCCTCGCCCTCATCGGCGCCTCCGCGTGGATCCCTTACCTGTTCGGCGACATCGGCAGCATCGGCGGCGGATGGGCGGCAGGATGGCTGATGCGCCGCGGCGCCAGCCTGCGTGCCGCCCGCCTCATGACCATGTGGGCCGGCGCCGCCTGCTGCGCGCTCAGCGTCGCGGTCGCCGGTGCCGGTTCCGCGGCCATGGCCATCGCCTTCGTCTGCCTCGTTATGTTCGGCCACACCGCCCTTTCCGCCAATATGTTCGCCGCCATCTCCGACCTCTACCCCGATGGCGCCGTCGGCCGCATGACCGCCCTCACCGGCATCTCCGGCGGCATCAGCGGTCTGCTCTTCCCGCTGCTCACCGGCTTTCTGGTCGATCGCTTCTCTTACACCCCGGTCTTCCTCATCGCCGGGTGTCTGCCCGCCGCCGGCGTGCTCTGCCTGACCGCCCTGACGGGTAACTATCAGCGGGTAAAGATCCGAGCTTTAATGGAGAGTAATCATGTCCCTCAATCGTAGAAATTTCCTCGCCGGCGCGGCCGGGCTTGCCGCCGCCGGATTGCGGGCCCGTGCGGCCGTGAAGCCGCGGTCCGGTTGCCAGACCAACGCCTGGAACCTCGATCCCGCCCGTTTCGATCTCTTGCTCACCGCCCTGAAGGAGATTAAGGAACTCGAATTCCAGGGCTTCGAAACCAACATCCGCTTCGTGCAGCCGCAACTCAATAACCTCGCCAAGGCCAAAGCGCAGATCGAAGCCACCGGTCTGGTCTTCCTCGGCGCCCACACCGACATTCCCGCATATTGGAAGCTCGGCAACGAAAAGGCCGCCGCCCAGGTTACCGGCCTCTGCGCCGATGCCAAGAAGTTTGATGCCAAGGCAATCATCTTCAGCCACATCGGCAGCCTCTCCAAAACCGGCGATTTCACGGAGCAACAGCTCGAACAGAAGTGCCGCTTCCTGGATCTTGCCGGGCAGCGCTGTGCAGATGCCGGCATCGTCCTGGCCTACCACAACCACGAGCCCGAATTCGAGAAGAACGCCCGCGAGCAGTTCGGCCTGATGCGCCACACCAATTCCAAGACCGTCATGATGATGTACGACATCGGCCACGCCTGGCGCGCCTATCCCGATGCCATCTCGTTCTTCGAGCAATACCACACCCGCGTTTACGGCCTGCACGTCCGCGATTATCATAACCACGATATTTCCGTGCCCCTCGGCCAGGGCGAATTCCCGCTGCGCAAACTCGAAGCCGCCATCCAGAAAACCGGCTGGCACGGCTGGCTGATCGACGAGGAAGAGCGCCCCGACATGTCCGACAAGCCCGGCATGAAAGTTACCGGTCCTTCCCGGAAAACCATGCGGGAGATTTTCGGAGTCTGATGCAAACTGAACTGGCCTACGGCAATACGCGGCTGCCCGTGTCCGCCCCGGCGGATCTGCTCGTGCCCCGGCGGGGCACGCCCGTGGCCGATGAAACCCGCGCCGTTTATGAGGCGCTCGATCACCCCATCGGCACCGCACCGCTGCGCGAGATCGTGCACCCAGGCGAGACCGTCGCCATCGTGGTCAACGACATCACGCGGCTGACCCGTACCGACCTCCTGCTTCCGCCCATCGTCAACAGGCTGAACTCCACCGGCGTTCCCGACCGCGATATCTTCATCGTGTTCTCCCTGGGCACCCATCGCCGCCACACCGACGCCGAGCGCAAGTGCATTCTCGGTGAAGAGATTTTCACCCGCATCCGCTCTTTCGACCACGATTGCCGGGACCGTGCAAATCTTGTGGAAATCGGCACCACAAGCTTTGGAAATCATGTGGAAATCAACCGGCAGGTCTGGGAGGCCGACCGCATCGTCCTCACCGGCGAAATCATTTACCACCTGATCGCCGGCTATGCCGGCGGCCGCAAAGCCCTGGTGCCCGGCGTGGCAAGCCTGGAAACCATCACCTACAACCACCGCATGATCTTCGATCCCAATTGCCAGGCGGGGAAACTCGACGGCAATCCGGCGCACGAAGATCTGCTGGAAGCCTGCCGCATGGCGGCCCCGGATTTTATGGTCAATGTAGTACTTAGCCCGGCCGGACATCTTATTCGTGTAGTAGCTGGGCACTACGACCTGGCCCACCGCGAAGGCTGCCGCACCGTCGACGAGATGCTACGCGCGGAAGTCGCTGCACCCTACGATCTGGTGATCGCCTCGGCCGGCGGCTTCCCCTTGGATATCGATTTGCGCCAGGCGCACAAGGGCCTGGAAAACGCCTGCCGCGCGCTGCGGCCGGGCGGCTCCATCCTGTTCTACGCCGAATGCCCGAACAACGCGGGCATCAAGAGCTTCGACGATTACGTCGCACAATACCGCGACGACCTGGAAATGCAGGCCGCGCTCGAGCGCGACTTCGTGGTAGGCGGGCACAAAGCTTGGTGGGTCGTGCGGCTGGGACGCCTGTACGATGTGCACCTGGTTTCGGGCATGAACCCGGACTTCGTGCGCCGCTGTCACTACACGCCGGTCGCGCCGGAAGAGCACGAATCGGCGCTGCGAGATTTGTTACAAAAGGTGGGACCCAAGGCCCGGGTAGCGGTGATTCCCTATTCCGGCTTCACCTTGCCCGCCGTTAGCATGGCAAAAGAGGAGAGCGTATCCGGATGACAACATCAACTCAACTGCAATCTATTAATCGAAATTACATCGGCGGCGAATGGGTCGACACGCGCGACCACGACGTGGTACGGCTGCCGTACGACGGTACACCGGTGGGCGAAGTACCGCGCGCGGGCGCGGACTTGGTTGACCGCGCCGTCGAGGCCGCCCGCCAGGGGCTGAAGGCCATGCGCGCCATGGCCAATTACGAGCGCGCCGATCTGCTGCTGCGCATCGCCGAATTGATCCGCCGCGACGTAGCCGAGTACGGCCAGATCATCTGCTCGGAAACCGGCAAGCCGATCAAGGAAGCCCGGGTGGAAGCCACGCGCTCGCTCGAAACCATTATCGCTGCGGCGCATGAAGCGCGGCAACTTCATGGCGAAGTCGTGCCCATGGATTTTTCAGCTACCGGCAAAGGCCGCATGGCCATCACGGTGCGCGAGCCCATCGGCATCATCGCCTGCATCACGCCCTTCAACGTGCCGCTGAACCTGGCGCTGCACAAAGTCACTCCGGCTCTCGCCGGCGGCAATGCCATAATCCACAAGCCCGCCACCAAGACGCCGCTGAGCGCGGTGCGGCTGGCCAAAACCATGGAAGAAGCCGGCGTGCCCAAGGGCGCCTACAACGTCATCACCGGCCCCGGCGGGCAGATTGGCATGGCCATGGCGGAGCATCCCGCAATCAACATGCTGACCTTCACCGGTAGCGCGGAAGTGGGCCGCGCCATTAAGTCGCGCGCGGGCTTCAAGAAAGTCACGCTCGAGCTGGGCAATAATTCGGCGGTGATCCTCGAGCCCGGCGCGGACCTGAATACCGCGGTCGCGCGCACCACGCAGGGCGCTTTCTCGCACAGCGGCCAGGTCTGCATTTCGGTGCAGAGGGCCTTCGTGCATCGCTCCATCTTCTCCGAGTTCGTGGACCGGCTGAAGAAGTCGGCCGAAGGGCTGAAGATCGGCCACCCCTACGAGGAGGCCACGGAGATTTCCTCGCTGATCGACGAAGCCGAAGCCATTCGCATCGAGAAGTGGATCGCCGAAGCGGTGAACGGTGGGGCCAAGGTGGTGAGCGGCGGCAAGCGCAAATTCGCCACCATCAGCCCGGCGATCCTGGTGGACGTGCCCGGCACGTGCCACGTCTCCTGCCAGGAAGCCTTCGGCCCCATCATTGCTATTTACGCGTACGACGATCTGGAGGAGGCCATCGAGCGCTCCAACGCCACGCCCTACGGATTGCAGGCCGGCATCTTCACCAACGACATCGCGCGCGCGTTCCAGGCGGCCCGCAAGCTGGACGTCGGCGGCGTGATGATCAACGACATTCCCATGTACCGCGCCGACCACATGCCCTACGGCGGCGTGAAAGAGAGCGGCACCGGCCGCGAAGGTCCGAAGTACGCCATCGAAGAGATGACCGAAAGCAAACTGATCTGCTGGAAAATCTAATGACTGCCACTACCCCGAAAACTACCGAATCCAGCACCACGGTCAAGCCGGGGGTGCTGTTTAAGACCGATGCGCCCAGCGTGACCTTCCGCCAGCGGTTCGTTCATGCCGAGGCCAACCTCCAATTCTTGGATTGCGGCGAATACGACCTGCCGCCCGGCAGCCGGTCCTTCGTGACCGCGGTGCCCGGGCGCGAGGCGCTGCTGTGGATGTGGAAGGGCAGCGCCCGCGTGGAAATTGGAAAGACCACTTACGAGCTTGCCACTTACGACACGCTCTACGTCCCGTTGGGCACGGAGTTCCGCCTCGCGAATGCGACCGATGCGCCTGCGCGGATCATCCAGACCTCGGCGCCGGCCAAGAAGGTGCACCCGGCGTTTTATTCGCGGTTTGCGGAATTCTCGAAGCGTGAGGACCGCATCCGGCACCTCAAGGGCAAGGATGTCTACATGATGTTCGACGTCTCCGAGGGCGCCGACAAGCTGGTGGCCGGTTACACGTTCTTCCAGCCGCACCAGCGCTCCTGGCCGCCGCACAACCATACCGATCAGGAAGAGACATACATCTTCATCAAGGGCCACGGCTCGATGGAAGTGTACGAATCGCCGGAGACTTTATCGTTCGTGCACTCGGTGAACGAAGGCGACCTGGTGACGATTCCCTTCCTGAATTACCACCCGGTGTTCTCGCAGGAATCGCCGCTCGAATTCATCTGGTGCATCGCCGGCGAGCGCTACTGGGTGGGGGACAAGAACAAAGACTTCATGAAGGGCAAGGGCGAGTCGCTCACGACGTAGCTCAGAACGCGATCCAGTTTTTTTTCGCTTCGATCTTTTTGGCGTCGATGCCAGCGACCTTCTGAAGGTCCTGCCACTCCCTGAAGGGGCCGTTGGCGTCGCGCCAGGCAATCACCGATTTCGATTCGTCTTCGGTGAGGCCGAGGATCGATTTCAGCTCCTCCAGCGGGGCGGTGTTCACGTTGACTTTCGAGTCCGGGCCGAAGTTCTGGCTGAGGTAATCGAGGACGATTTCGAACTCGTCGTCGGTGCCCTTGGCGCCGCGGTCGATCATGTCGGCCACGGTCCCGGCCCACTCCGCGCGGTTCTCCCGGGCCTTGCGGAAATTGGCGGAACCATGGCACTGAAGGCAGGTGCGCACGACCAAGTCCTTGCCATGGCCGTCGGGGAGACGCTTGGCGTCCTGGTCATCCGCCGCCAGCGCCGCGCACAGACACGCAAGACACAGCCACGCAACGGCCCGCATAGAAGGACTATTCTAGCCCGGCGGCACGAAGCGGCCCAAAGGGTGTCCCGCCTCGCCTACCGGCCTTACCCCCTGCCCCCCTCACCAGCTAACCTGGCCCAAAAAATACGGAAACCATCGAATCGCTCTCCCACAAAAAATGGTGTTAAAAAAATAAGAGATGGTGGCGTGTGCCTCGCCGCGGGGTGAGGTAAATGACCGGGGGTGAGCAAGTTTCATGTTTCAGGGCAAGCCGGCGGTGCCGGATGTATCTGCGTCGGCGCGAATCTTCATTGCGTTCCTGCTGGCGTTCATTGTCGTCACGCGTTGGCTGTTGGCGCCGCATCGCCTCTACTACTTCGATAGTGGAAACTTCGCCCTAGCCCTCGATCACTTCAATCCCGCGCTCCACCAGCCACAGCCGCCCGGCTATCCGCTCTTCGTCGCCCTCTCGAAGATCATCTATATATGGGTTGCGCGCCCCGAGCGCGTCTTCCTGATCGCCGGCCTCCTGGGCGCCTGTGCCGCCACGCTCCTGGTCCGCATCCTCGCCGCCGACCTCTTCGGCAGGGCCGCCGGCCTCCTGGCCGCGGCGCTGCTAGCCTCGAATCCGGTCTTCTGGTTCGGCGGCCTCACCAACCAGATCCGCATCTTCCTCGCCGTCTCCGCCCTCGGCGTGGCGCTGCTGTCCTGGCGCGCCGTCACACGCCCGGCATCTCCCGGATGGTTCTACGCCGTCTTCGGCGCCCTGGGAATCGCCGGAGGATTCCGCCCGGTCGAAGCCACTCTGCTGGTTCCCGTAGTCCTGTGGGCTTGGTGGCAAACCGGCCGCGGCTTCCGCCGGCTGGCTCTCGGGGCCGCTGTAACCGCGCTGACCGCTCTCCCCTGGCTCGCCGCCACCGTAATAGCCGCCGGAGGTCCGCTCCGCTTCGTGGGCATCATCCACGACTACGCCCAGGATCAATTCCAAGGCACTTCGGCCGTCTACGGCGCCACCCGCCAGGCCGCCTACGGCATGGTTGCCGAGGCTTTCGTCTGGAATTTCTTCGGCTCGCTCGCCTGGATTTGGGCCGTGCCGCTGGTTATACGCCACTCCTGGGGTCCTGGAGCCGGCCGCAAATTCCAGCTTCTGGCGCTCGGATTCCTCCCGCCCTTCCTGTTCTCCTCCATCATCCACATTGGCGACCCCGACCAGGCTCTGGCCAGCGTCTCCATCCTGTGCGTCTTCGGCGGAGGTGCGCTGGCAGCCGTCCTCGAACGCTTCGGCAGCCGCCGCGTTTTCACCCTGGCCTGCGCCATGATCGTCGTCCATACCGTGCTCTTTTTCAAGCCGCCCAGCAAACTGGCCCGCGCCGCCAGCTACAAGGCCGTGGCCGAGGTTGACGGCATGAACAGAACCGCCTTAAACGCCATCCAGTCTTTGCGCCGCGACGGCCCTCTGACTATTGTCGACTGGGGATCTTCGGTTGCGTGGCGCCACCTCCAGTACTATTTCCCTGACGACTACGTCGTCGTCCTGCCCGGAGATCCCAGCATCCCCGCCAGCCCGGGGGCTTCCTCCATCATGGTCTACCACCGCGAGGGGATGGACGCACCCCAAGGCGCCGCCGGCTGGATCCGCCCCGGAACGCGGAGAATCGTGTGCCTTGTGCCCGTCGACGTGACTTCACCCGAGTTTTCCAGTTGGCACCACCTCGGCAACGCGTATTATTCCCTCTACTATCGGGATTACTCCGGCTCCCGCTCCATCAGAATCGGAAGTTTTACCCTGATTAGCCCAAAGGATACAGAAACTTTTGTACCGCCTTCTGCGTTGAATAGGATGTGAA
>JAJYLS010000127.1 GCA_021787555.1 Acidobacteriota bacterium
GATCAGGAATTCCTTGCCGCCGAGCGCCTGAGGGTCCCAGCCCATGCCGGCGTTCTGGCTCCAACCGAACAGGTCGCCCGAGGGGCGGTGCAGCAGCATCTCGGGCGTAATGGGCAGCGAGCCCTGCGGGCCCGGTGCGTGCGTGAGGATGTCGTAAAGCCCGGGATCTCCGGAGTCGAGAATGGGAGGCATGGGGTTATGGGTTATGAGTTTTGAGTCTTGAGTTTTCAGTTCTCAGTTTTCAGTTTCGCACGGAGGCGAGCTTGGGGTCGGTGGAGGTGGCGAGCCAGCCGGCGAGGAGCGATTCCATGGCAGCGCGGGCGGCGCGGATCGTCGTGCGGGTTGGTGAGCTCGTGGGGATCTTCGGACAGGCGACAGATCTCGCCGGCGCCGGGCGCGCAAATAGAGGGATATTCGCGTGGGACCGGCAGTTTACCGCCGGTTTTGGGGCAACTGCTCAGCCGCGTCCTGCTTCGGGCTCATGGCCGGCTGGCGTAGAACCTCCACCATCTCGTCAAACACTTTCGTTTTGACGGCGTTGCGCTGCTGCGCGCGGGTAATGTAACGGACCACCACGTCCAGCCCCATGGTTCCCGGGCGCAGTTCCACGGCCGGCTTGGCGGAAAACTCGCGGGCGCCGTACTGCCTGGTGACGCGCTCCCAATCCTTCGCCGCCTCGCCGGCGTCCGCCTCCGTCGCTTTATCGACGATCTCCCGGATCTTCCGCGCCATCTCGTAGGGGTCGCCGCCCGGCGGCAGCGTCGCCCGGATTTCGTCCCACAGCCACTGCCCGCCGGTCGAGAAGTTGAAGTAGTGACGCTCCATGGCGAAGCTGTTCGAGAAAGCCACGCGCCGGCCCGTGGGGTGGCCGGTCTCGGTCCAGTTGCCGAGTTCCAGGAGCACGGTCTTGAACACTCCGATCTCGATCACTTCTCCCGACACGCCTTCGATCTCCACCCAGTCGCCCACGCGGATTCCGTTCTTCCCCATGAGGGTGAACCAGCCGAAGAAAGCCACGATGAAATCCTTCATCACCACGGTCAGGCCGGCGGTTACCAGCCCGATGATTGTCGAGAGCTGCGTGGGCGGGCCGAATATGACCAGCAGAATCGCCAGCACGGCGGCCACCTGTAGCGCGATTCGGACAATCAGCCGGAGTTGGTGCAGCCGCCGCCGGTCGGCCGCGTGGAACAGATGCCGGGTGGCCTGGTTGAGGAGCACCGTCGCCAGCAGGATGCCGAGAATCGCCGCCAGCGATCCGAGCAGCAGGTGCAAGACCGCGCGCCGCCGGGTTTCCGCCACCCCGCTCCAGCGCTGGTAGACCGTGGCGAGCTGCCGGGTGTCCTGAATGCGCTCGTCCAGGCTGCTGAGGTCCTTACGCTGCCCCGCGAGTTGCTTCAGGCGCGCGGTGGATGCGGACGCGTCCGGCTGGGCGGGCACTTGGCGCTCCAGCGCGTTATGTTGATTGAGCAGCGCCAGGGCCTGCGCGGTGGCGGCTTGCGCGGCAGCCTGCAACTGCCCCTCGTAGTCGCCCATGGCAAGCCATGCCGAAACCTGTTCGCGCATGGTTCCGGTGGGTGCGGGGCTTGGGAACTTCATGTCCTGGTCGGCTACTTTGTCCGAACTCGCGTGTTCCTGCAACAGCCGCGCGAGCTGCTCGCGCTTGTCTCCGCCGTCGCGCGCCAGGTCTTGCTGGGCATCATCCAGCTCGTCCTGATCCAGCGTGAGCTGCGCCTGGGCGCGGTCCAGGTCATCGCCGCCGGCTGCGCCCAGCGCGTCCACGCGCTTCTGGTCTGCGTCCACGCGGAGCTTGAGGTCCGCAATGCGATCGCTCAATTGGCGCAAAGGACCGGCGGTGGGGGCCGCCGCTTGCGCCTCGGCCTCGCGCAGGGCCGCCGCGTAGGTGAGGTCCAGCTCGTGGTCCGCAAGCTGCCATGCCTCGCGCGCCTGTGCCTGCTCGTCGCGGGTGGCGGCCAGCGATGCCAGGCTGACCGCGCGCTGAAGCTGGCTGGTATCCACCAGAGCCTCGTCCGCCGCAGACGGGTTTCGGGAGCGGGCGCTCCCCGCGGAATCGCGGGTCCAGTAATACGCCGCCACGGAGGCGGCCAGCACGACGGCCAGCGTGCCTCCCAGCAGACTTCTGAAAACTTTCATTGAACCAGTGCCTTATCTCAAGAGTACACTCTAAGACATTGGAGGTCGTAAATGCGACGAATGCTGAAATGGGCTGGCATAGCCGTGGGGGTGCTGATCGTAGTCGTATTCACCCTGCCTTTTCTGATCAATGTGGAGCGGTTCAAGCCGCTGTTGGAATCTCAGCTTTCCACCGCGCTCAATCGCCAGGTGAAGCTCGGGAAACTCAAATTGTCGCTGATTGCGGGCGAAGTGACCGCCTCGGACCTGTTCGTGGCCGATGATCGCGCGTTCTCGAACCCGGCGTTCATTCGCGCAAAATCCCTCAGCGTGGGCGCGGAAATCTGGCCGTTTCTGAGGTCGCGGCGCCTCATTGTGACCTATCTCACCATCGACCAGCCGGAGATCGCGCTGATTCAGGCGCCTTCGGGCTCCTGGAATTTTTCGACTCTGGGCGCCAGGACCGCTAATCTCGCGCCCGCGGCACCCGAGCCCGGCAGTTCGCCGTTAGAACTCTCCGTGAAGCTGGTTCGCATCGCCGATGGCCGCTTGACGCTGGGCCGCTCGACCGGCCATTGGAAGCCCCTGGTGCTCGAGAAGGTGAATATCGAGCTACGGAATTTTTCGGCGACCACCGCCTTCCCGTTCACTCTCGCCGCCAGCGTCGCGGGCGGCGGCACGATCCAGTTGAATGGCCAGGCAGGCCCCATCAATCCCAGCGATTCGGCCATGACCCCGCTGCATGCCTCCCTGAAGGTGGCGGGGCTCGACCTGGCGGGAACGGGCCTGAACGATTTCGCGCCGGAACTCGCGGGCCTGGTTTCCCTGCAGGGCACCGGCTCGTCCGACGGCCGCGTACTGAACCTCTCCGGCAAGCTCAAGGTGGAGAAACTGAAGCTGGCCAGCAAGGGAACTCCGGCGACACGCCCGGTGGAGTTCGATTTCGCCGCCGTGCAGGATCTGCGCAACCACAGCGGCACGCTGCGGCAGGGCGACATCCACATCGGCGGCGCGCTGGCGCGCCTCACCGGGACTTACGCTGAACAGGGCCAAGCCATGCTGCTGAACATGAATCTGGCGGGGCCGAACATGCCCGTGCCCGAGCTCGAAGGGTTGCTGCCGGCGCTGGGCGTGGTGCTGCCCGCGGGCAGCCGTCTGGCTGGTGGAACCGCCAGCGTCCTGCTCGCCCTGCAAGGCCCGGCCGACAAGCTGGTGACCACCGGATCGCTGGGTCTGAACGGCACCCGGCTGACCGGGTTCGACCTGCCGAAAAGGATGGCGGCCATCGAGAAGCTGGCGGGAATCAAGGGCGGCCCGGACACCGAGATCCAGACGCTCAGCGCCGACGTGCGGGTAGCTCCCGAGGGCGCCAGCGCGCGGAATATGAAGCTCGTGGTGCCGGCGATCGGCGCCCTGACCGGCGAAGGCACCGTGAGCCCAGCCAACGATCTCGATTTCAAGATGAGCGCCATGATGCACACCGCCGGCCTGCTGGCCGCCGTGTCCGACACACCCATTCCTTTCCTCGTGCAGGGCACTTGCGCCGACCCTGTCTTCCGCCCGGATTGGAAGGCCGCCGTGAAGGACCAGGTGCACGATCTGGAGAAAGGCGCCGGCGGACTGCTCAAGGGCTTTCTGGGGGGGAAAAAGAACTAAGGCGCCACTTGCCCCCTGGTTGTCGAGGCGTTCGAGGACGCGGCGGGAGCCCCGCCGCGCTTTAGCGGAGAGCCCTGCATTTCCGGAGCGCGCTATACTGGTTTTTCGGCGCCCGTAGGGTCAATTCACAACTGAGGTTTTCATGATTTCAGCGACACAACTGCGTCCCGGAATGGTCATCAAGTTCAACAACGAGCTGTACTCCATCTTCAGCGTCACGCACCGCACGCCGGGGAACCTGCGCGGGTTCGTGCAGGCGCGCATGCGCAGCCTGCGCACCGGGTCCATGACCGAGCACCGGTTCTCTTCCGAGGACCGCGTGGAGAAGGCGCTGCTCGAAGAGCACGAAATGGAATACCTGTACGACGACGGCGAGTACTTCTATTTCATGAACACCGAGACGTTCGACCAGATGCACCTGATGAAAGACCTGCTGGGCGACGCCACGCAGTTTCTCACGCCGCAGTTGCACGTGAAGGTGGAGTTCTATGAAGGCAACCCGATCAGCGTCGAGCTGCCGGCCACGGTGGATTTGAAGGTGGTCGAGACCGAGCCCGGTTTGAAGGGCGCCTCCGTCTCCAACGTCACCAAGCCCGCCAAACTGGAGACGGGGCTGGTGGTGCAGGTGCCGCCGTTCATCACGGAAGGGGAGAGGATCCGGGTGAGCACGACCGAAGGGACCTACCAGGAGCGGGCGTAGCGCCGCACGGCGCTTCTCGGTATCCCTGTCGTACTTAGTACAACTTGATTTTTGCATAGGGGGAATGCCCGATTCTCCTATAGTTCATAGTGGTATAATCGCTAAATATGTCTGCTCCCTAGCCAAGCCTCGCAGGAGCATCCGGCGGTTCTAGCGATTCTCGCTGTCCTTTTTCGCGCGGCAGCGCAACCATTTCAAAAACAAGGAGTTTCCAGTATGAGAAAGCTATTGTCCAGAGGCTTGGTTTTGGCGGGAGTGGTATCGCTGCCGGTGGCGGTATCGCCATGGCAGTCGCAGGCGCCCCCGCCTTCCGAGTGCTGTAGGGATTCCAGACTGGAAAGCCTCCGCGAATTTTTTCAGAAGTTCGATTGTCCGGCCGCCCAATATTCCGGCGAATTTATAGAAGCTGCCGACGACAATGGTCTCGACTGGCGCCTGCTTCCCAGCATTTCCTACGTGGAATCCACGGGCGGAAAGGCCGCGCGAAACAACAATCTGTTCGGATGGGATTCCGGGCGCACCCAGTTTTCCACGCCGGCAGAAGGCATCCACGCGGTAGGCTACTGGCTGGCCCATTCCCACCTATATAAAGACAAGGATCTGGATAACCTCCTCGCCACCTACAATCCGGCAGCGGAGTACGTGGCGAAGGTGAAATCCATCATGCGACGGATCGCACCGCTGGAATAGGCAACGGCAGTGCGCCTATTCGAGCATGTGAACGCCGAGATACAGCGCCGCGAACAGCAGGATGGATAGAACCGCGACCGCCGTCCAGCGCAGGTAACGCTCCCGGGGGCTGATTTCCTTCTGGTCGTCTTCCCGGATCCGATCTGCGAGGCTATCGAACATCGAGACCTCCTATAAGGCCGGTATAAAAGCCAGAGCCGGAAATGAAGAAATTGTTCCAGCCTGATTGTAGCCCGGAATTGGCCGGCTTCCAAGGTAAAAAACGCGACACAGGCGCAAAGACCGTAGCAAGACGCCCGTTGACAACTGTTCACAGATCGGCGTATATTTGCTAACATACTGATCTGTCAGCGGTTGCTAGTAAGTTGCGCATGGTTTCACGGAGGATGGTATCGGGTGGTCGACAATTCCCCCTGCTCCCTTGTGCAGGCAGTGTGCCGTGGCAGTTCGAGTGCTTCAAACGAGCGGTGATCCGGTTATGGGCGGAGGCGTAATGGCCGTGGACCAAAACAAAGGGCAAGTGGACCAGGGAGCTCCCGAGAGCTACGAGAACCTTCTCGACGACTACAGCCACTTCGCGCCACCCGCCGCCGATGAGGTTTTGCAGGGCACGGTGCTGGGGATCACCGGCAAGGACGTGATCATCGACTTCGGATACAAGTCCGAAGGCATCGTTCCCATCGAGCAATTTCAGACTCCAACCGGTGAAATCACGGTGCAGCCGGGCGATGTGGTGGATGTGATGATCGAGCACGGGGAACAGCCGGAAGGCTACGTGCTCCTCTCGCACACGCGCGCGGCGCGGTTGAAGATTTGGGACAATCTCGAAAAGGCCTATCAGGAGCAGCTCATCGTCTCGGGTCACGTGCTGGGCCGGGTGAAAGGCGGGCTGGCCGTGGACGTGGGGATCAAGGCGTTCATGCCGGGATCGCAGGCCGACCCGCGTCCGGTGCACAACCTGGATGCGCTGATCGGCCAGGATATTCCGGTCAAGATCATCAAGCTCAACCGGCGCCGGGGGAACGTGGTGGTGTCGCGCAAGCTGGCGGTGGAGGAAGAGATCAACAGCCGCAAGAGCGCCACGCTGGAGCACCTGGTGGAAGGCTCGGTGGTGACGGGCACGGTGAAGAACCTGACGGATTACGGCGCGTTCATCGACCTGGGCGGGATCGACGGCCTGCTGCACGTGACGGATATGTCTTATGGCCGCCTGACGCACCCCTCGGAGCTGCTGCACGTGGGCGACGACGTGACGGTCAAGGTACTGAAATTCGACCGGACGAAGGAGCGGGTCTCGCTGGGCATGAAGCAGCTCGAACCGGATCCCTGGGAGACCGTGGTGCAGCGATTCCCGGTGGGCGAGCGGGTGATCGGGCGGGTGGTGAACGTTACGGATTACGGCGCTTTCGTGGAGTTGGAGGCGGGCGTCGAGGGGCTGATCCACATCAGCGAGATGACGTGGTCGCGGAGGATGAAGCATCCCTCGAAAGTGGTGAAGCCGGGGGACCAGGTGGAGGCCGTGATCCTGGAGGTGCATTCCAAGGAGCGGCGCATTTCGCTGGGGCTGAAGCAGCTCGAGCCGAACCCGTGGACCACCGTGGATACCCGGTACAGCGTAGGTTCTGTGGTCGAGGGACGGGTGCGGAACATGACGGATTTCGGCGCGTTCATCGAGATCGAGGAGGGAATCGACGGACTGGTGCACGTTTCCGATCTCTCCTGGACGAAGCGCGTGAAGCACCCGTCGGAAGTACTGAAGAAGGGGCAGATGGTGCAGGCGGTGATCCTGAATATCGATGCCTCGGCGCACCGGCTGTCGCTGGGGATCAAGCAACTCCAGCCGGACGCCTGGGAAAGCTATTTTCAGCACCACCAGGTAGGGGATATGGTGCACGGCCGGGTAGGCCGGCTGGCGAGCTTCGGCGGCTTTGTGGAGTTGGCGGAGGGTGTCGAGGGATTGTGCCACTTTTCCGAGGTGCCGGGCTATTCCGGCCGGCGCGGAGCGGAAGAGGCGCCTCTTGCCGTGGGGCAGGAGTTCGATTTCAAGATCATCAAGATGAGCGAGGCGGAAAAGAAAATCGGGCTGAGCCTGCGTGCGGTGGCGGACGATGAGGAGAAGACGCGGCTGGAGGACTACCAGCGCCAGGCAGCGGCCGCCACCACCACGATCGAAGAGGTCATGAGCCTCAAGGACCGCAACCTCGAATAGCTTTGAACGACTTGCAATTCTTTCGTAATCACGCGATACTGCGGTTTCATAGCGCAGACCGCGCCATCTTAGGGACCCCAAGGAGAATGCGATGACGAAGGCCGATCTGATTGAAGAAGTCTCCCGCGTGGTAGAGATGACCCGGAAAGAGTCAGAGGTTATTGTGGAGGCGATTTTCGACAGCATCGTGCGCTCGCTGCGCTCCGGCGACAAGATCGAAATCCGCGGATTCGGCAGCTTCCGCACGCGCCAGAGGCAGCCGCGGATCGGACGCAATCCGAAGACCGGAGCGCGGGTGGAGGTTCCCGCGAAGAAGATTCCCTATTTCAAGCCCAGCAAGGAGCTCAAGGACGTGGTGAACGCCTCGGCGGTGGCGGTTTCCGTTGAGCCGCCCCAGCCCGTCGGGGCTCCGGGACCGGACGGCACGCCGCAGGTACCCAATTCCTGATGGATTACCTGTGGACGCCATGGCGGTTTCAGTACGTCACCACCGCGCCGGACGCATGCGAGTGTGTTTTCTGCGCCGCGGCCAAATCGCGGGATGACCGCGCGGTGCTGATCGTGCACCGCGGGGTGCACGATTTCGTCATCCTGAACCGGTTCCCTTACACCAGCGGACACATCATGGTGGTGCCGTACGCGCACGTGGCCACGCTGGAGGACTTGTCCGACGAGGCGCTGGTCGAGATGATCCGGCTGGCGCGCGCGGCCGAAGGGCATTTGCGGGCGGTGTACAAACCGGACGGATTGAACCTGGGGATCAACATCGGCCGCAGCGCGGGGGCGGGAATTGCGGGACACCTGCATCTGCACGCGCTGCCGAGGTGGACGGGCGACACGAATTTCATGACGGTGACGGGGGAGACGCGGGTGTTGCCGGAAGATCTCGAGGTGACGTGGGAGAAGATGCGGAAGGCGTGGGAGGAGTGAGCCCGGGCAGCGGTGACGCTAATTCTCCGTTGGCGTCTTTTCCATGCGATCCACAACGATGCGGTCCACCAGCCCTCTGCGAGACTCCAGCTTGAGACCGAGCTGCTCCTGGGGGACAGTGAAAATGGTAACCGCACGGGGCGGCGCACGCCTCAGCACACCAGGTCTTCGCGGCCGATCTTGAAATTTTCCAGGTTGCCCAGCACGGTCAGCGCAATCTGCTTCGCGTCGAAAAAGGTCTGGGCGATGCGCTGCACATCCTCCGCGGTCACCTTTTCGATGCTCTCCACCAACTCGTCGAGCGTGAAGAAGCGGGCGAAGTACATCTCCTGCCGCGCCAGGTTCGACATGCGGCTGGCCGTCGATTCCAGGCTGAGCATGAGCGATCCCTTCAGATGGTCCTTGGCCCTCCGCAGCTCCTCGTCGCTCACGCGCTGCTCCTTGAGCTGGTGGAATTCCTTGAGGATCGATTCCACCACCTGCCGCGCCGACTCCAGCGACGTTCCCGCATAAATCGACAGGCAGCCGGTGTCGCGGTACGGATTCAGCTCCGAAAATACGGCGTACGCCAGCCCCTGCCGCTCGCGGATGTTCTGGAACAGGCGCGAGCTCATGCCGCCGCCCAGCAGCGTGTTGAGCACGTAGCAGGCGAACCGCTCCAGGTGGGGCAGGGGATAGGACGGCACCCCCAGGCACAGGTGTACCTGCTCCAGCGCCTTCTTGTTCCGCAGCGCGATCCGCGCATGCGTGCTGGGGACATTGTCCGGTCCCAGCACCGGTCCCGGTGGCAGCGCCTCGAAATGCTCCCGCACCAGCGCCACCAGCCGCTCGTGCGTCAGGTTTCCCGCCGCCGTCACGATCAGGTTCGCCGGCGAGTACACCGAGCTGTAGTAGCCCTGGATCATCGCGCGATCGAACCGCTTCACCGTCTCGCGCGTGCCCAGGATCGGTTTTCCCAGCGGATGGTCCTTCCAGAAATTCGCGGAAAAGATCTCGTGCACCAGGTAGTCCGGGCTGTCCGCCTCCATCTTGATCTCTTCCAGGATCACACCCTTCTCTTTCTCGATGTCCTCCTCGCGAAACAGCGGGTTCAGCACCAAGTCCGCCAGAACGTCGAATGCCAGCGAAAGGTGTTCATCGAGTACCTTGGTGTTGAAGCAGACCAGCTCCTTGGCCGTGAACGCGTCCAGGTTGCCGCCGATCGAATCCACGGACCGCGCGATATCTTCCGCCGATCGCCGTGTGGTCCCCTTGAAGACCATGTGCTCGATGAAATGCGAGATGCCGTTCTGCTCCTGCGTCTCGCGGCGCGATCCGCTGCCGATCCAGACCCCGACGGAAACCGAGCGCACGTGCGGCATAGCCTCTGTGATCACGCGGACGCCATTGGCCAGCCTGGTCATTTCGATTTCCCGTGCGGGAGTAGTGGTGGAAGTCATGAGGAAGCGTGGAGCCTTGCCGCGGTTCGGGTGCCGGCTCCTACATCCGTTGTAGCACGCCGGTCCGGTAGAATGGTGTAAGAATGTCCCAACCGCTCCTCGGCATGGACTTGGCGGACCTTCAGGAAGCGCTTGGCCCCGAACACCCGGCGTACCGTTCCCGGCAGATCTACGGGGCTCTTTACCACGGCCAGACGACCGATCTGGTACAGATCACGGCACTTCCCGCCAGCCTGCGAAAAGACCTCGCGGCCCGCCACCCCCTCGGTTTCCCCGAGGTCGCACAGCTTTACCGATCGGCGGACGGCACCCGCCGCTACCTGCTCCGCCTCGAAGATGGCCGGACGGTCGAAGCGGTTCTGATGCCCGAGGACGAACGGGACACCCTGTGCATCTCCAGCCAGGTGGGCTGCCCGGTAGACTGCAAATTTTGCATGACGGCGCTGCTCGGCCTCGAACGCAGCCTCACCGCCGGGGAGATCGTCGGCCAGGTGCTGCTGCTCTCGCGCGGCCTCGCCCCACGTCGCCTCAACATCGTCATGATGGGGCAGGGCGAACCTCTGCTGAACCTGCCCAATGTTCTCAAGGCCACCCGTATCCTGCTCGACCCGGAGGGCTTTGGGCTGTCTCCACGGCGCATCACGATTTCCACCGCAGGGATCGTCCCCAAAATCGCCGAGCTGGGCCGGGAAGCAATCCGTCCCAAACTGGCCATTTCGCTCAACGCCTCGACTGAAGAGCAGCGCCGCGAGCTGATGCCCATCACGCGCAAGTATCATCTTAAAGATTTGCTTGAAGCTTGCCATGCTTACCCCTTGCGTCCATGGGAGAAGCTGACATTCGAATATGTCCTCCTAAAGGGCGTCAACGACGCCGATGCCGACGCGCGCCGGGTGGTGAAGCTACTGGCCAACTTGAATTGCAAAGTCAACCTGATCGCGTTGAATCCCGGCCCCGGGATCCCCTACGAAACCCCCGCTCCGGAGCGCGTGGCCGCATTCCAGCAGATTGTCCGCCGCAGCCTGCCGTGCTTTATCCGCAAACCCCGCGGGCTCGACATCTATGCCGCCTGCGGCCAGTTGAAGCGCGCGGTTTCGTAGCGCAGGGCACCATAGCACTGTGAGCAACAACCACATTTTTCATTGAGATGGCTCAAAATAATAGGCTCATTTCGGTCGTTTTCGGTTTAGAGTTGATCTAGATGACCAGAAGGTTGCCCACTGTGTCTCGCGAGGGCGGCACCCGGGCATTGGACTTGGCTCGCGTGCTCCTCGTTCATGGCGAACTGGCGCCCCGTTTGACGCTGCAAACCATCTTGCAGGCCGGAGGCTATGCGGTTGATGTTGCCGCGACCGAAGCCGAAGCGGTCTCGAAACTCGATGAAGGCCGCTATGCACTGGTCCTGACCGATGCCAGCTTCGACGGCTACAACGTGCTCGCATATGCCAGGGTGAAGGACTACCACCCCGCTACTGCCGTGGTCACTTCCTACGAAGGTGACAAAAAGCGGCGCCCGCACCGCGCAACCACGCGGATGTCCATCTACACCGAGAACCTGCCGAACCTGTTAACCGACGTAGCGGAGCTGATCGGCGCCCGCGCCACCCGCCGTTATCGCGTGTAGCGCAGGCAAGCCGTCAGCCGGTTTCCCGGCTATCGGCCGTGGCCTCCGCCGCCTCCACCGCCATGTCCGCCGCCACCGCCTGACGGGCCATGGCCGCCAGCCGCTGAGCCGACCGGTCCGCTGCCCATACCACCGCCCATCCCGCCGCCGCTATAGCCGCCCATGCTGCCGCCATACCCGGGGAGACCGCCGCCGTAGCCGGACGTGCCCCTGCTGCCATAGCCGCGCGTACGACCGCCTGCGTAGGAGAACGAACCAGGCGACGGCACGGGCCTTGGACCCCCAAAAGCACCTCCGCCCAATCCGCGATAGACATGCCCGCCGTTGCCGTAGCCATAGTAGCGCCACGGCGCATAGAACGCGCGCCCGACCATCATGGGGCTCCAGAACCGATACCCGTACGGGCTCCACATCATGCCGTTGCACGGGAGGTAAGTCGCCATGCCGAACCACGGGTTGAAGGCCCAGGCACCCATCATGCCGCCGTAGCCCATCCCGTAGCCCATCCCGGAGCCCATCCCGGAGCCCATTCCATAGCCCATTCCGTAGCCCATTCCGTAGCCCATGCCCCCCATGCAGGGATCCATGCCGCCCATGTCAAACAAAGAGTCGCCGGCATATCGGGCAGCCGAAACGTTCGCGATAGCCATCTGCTCGCCGCGGCGGGTACTCCAGTTATCCAGGCTGTCGGTGTCCTTGGTGTCGAATTTCTGAATCTTGTCATCGCCCGCAGCCATGGCCAGCATCTTTCCCGAGCTCACCTCGATGTGCTGGTCCCCGCGCTCGGCATCGGCCACGCCCTTGAACACTTTCAATTCGCCGGGAGAGGTGTTGAAACGGTAAATGCCGGGGGCTTTGTTGAGCGATACGGCGCTGTCTTTGCAGACCACCGTAACGTGGTTGTCCTTGCCCAAGGCGTCCGCCTCCACCACGGCGGAGCCGGAGAGCAGCTCGAGGCGCGTGTCGATGAGGCGGTCGGTGAGCAGCTTGAGCGAGCTGTGATCGCTCAGGCGCAGCAGCACGCCGGGAGTCAGCAGCACCTCCGCGCGGCCATCTTGCGTCCGGACGACGCCATTCTCCTTAATATCCGGGAATTGCCCCGGCTGTAGCTTCAGCGCTTGATCATTGAGGTAGACTTCACCTTCGGCAAGAGCGATCGTACCCGACTTCGCCGAGATCACCGGCTGTGCGGACGCCATACCCAGCCCCAAGGCGATCCCACAAGCCGCGGCCCATACCGGCTTCATAGTAGACACCTCACTATTTTCAGCTTCCTCGTATTTGGAGCGGATGTCAACTGCCCTGGCTGAGTATTTCGTGTCACTTCGGCGATGAGCCGGCCACCGCCCGGATTTCCAAGCACCGGGGGCCCGCCAGTGTCAGCGGCTCGCGCTGATGGTGTTGTCGTAGGTGCGGCGGAAAAATCCGTCCGTCATGCCGGCGATGTAGCCGCAGATCACGCGGTGCGGCGGCTGCTCCCGCGCCTGCGCGGCATAAGGCTGCGGCAGCCGGCCGGGATCGTCCAAAAAGAATTGGAAGAGCTCGGCTACCAAAGCCATCGAGCGGCGGCGGTCTTCCACCAACTCCGGCGCGGAGTAGAGCTTTTCAAACAGGAAGCGCTTTAACGCCCGGCTGGTCGCGGCGGCTTCCGGCGTGAAGGCGGCCAGGCGATGCGGCAGCGTGCGCACGTCTTCCCAATTGGCCGCGCCGGATTCGCGGGCGCGGGCGGCGGTCCCCTGGATCAATCCGGAGACCAGGGCGTCCACCAACTGCCGGAGGACTTCGTGGAAGCGCTCGCGCTCCGTGGCGCCGGGAAACTGCGCATCGACGGTTTCGTGCAGCGCGCGATAGGGAGGAACGCACTCCGCCACTCCCTCCGCCGCGAACACCCCGGCGGAAAAACCGTCGTCCAGATCGGCGGTGTTGTACGCCACCTCGTCGGCCAGATCGATGAGCTGTGCTTCGAGCGGCGGGCGCAGCCCGGGCAGATAGGCATCCAGTTCGGACAATTCTCCCGGCGCGAAGTCGCGCGAATGTTTCGCCATGCCCTCGCGCACTTCAAACGTCAGGTTCAGGCCGGGAAAGCGGGCATAGCGCTGCTCGAAAGTTTCGACGATCCGCAGGGCGTGGAGGTTGTGATCGAAGCGGTCGCCGAAGCGCTCCATCTGGCGGTTCAGTTCCGCTTCGCCGGCGTGCGCAAACGGCGGATGGCCGATGTCGTGCGCCAGGGCCAGCGCTTCGGTGAGATCCTCATCCAATCCAAGGACGTTGGCCGCGGTCCGTGCGATCTGCGCCACCTCGATGGTATGGGTCAGGCGATTGCGGAAATGGTCGGAGAGGTCCGGCGCGAAAACCTGGGTCTTGGCCTCCAGGCGGCGGAAGGCGCGCGAGTGGATGACGCGGTCGCGATCGCGCTGAAAGAGGTTGCGATAGGGGTGCGGCGCTTCGGGGTAGACCCGGCCGCGGCTTCGCGCAACAGGAAAGCGCAGGTGCGCCAGCATTCCCGCCGCTTACTTGGCCGGCAGTTGGCTGTAGAGCTGGAGGGCGACCTGCCCCACGTTGCCCTGCACCTGTCGCAGCGGATCGAGCAGCTTGCGTGCTTCGGCCGGGTTCCTGTACAGCAGATCCCGGGCCAGCGTGATAGCCGCCTGGTCCTTGGAAACGAACAGGGTCGGATGGGCCATCAGGTCGCGCAGCAGCTTTTCAGCCTGGGCGGTGCGGCCATCGGCAAAATAGATTTGGGCCAGGGAGAGCCTGGCGAGCGAGGCGTAATTTGCATCGCCTTTGTCGGCGACTTCAAGGAAGCTTTTCTCCGCATCGGACAGCTTGCCTTGGTCGGACTTGATGCAGCCCAGGTAATACTCGGCGATCTCGCCTTCCTTCGTGCCGGGATCTTGCTTCTGGATGGCGGTGAAAGCGACCGTGGCAGCCTGGTCCTTGGAATCCTGCGTCGGGAAGTTCACGTTCATGCCTGGAGTGGGCGGCCCGACCGACGATTCCTGGATCTGGATGGCGCGGTAGAGCGCCTCCTCCCGGGCGGCGCTCTGGTGCCGCTGGTAAACGACGTATCCAAATACCAGGGCAATGACGACGGCTGCGGCAGCGCCGTAGCGGATAATCTCCTTCTGATGCTCCTCAAAGAAGGTGACCGTCTGTCCGACTTCCAGGGCGAACCGGTCAGTCTTTAGCTCTTTTCGGGTGATTCTTGCCACGCAAACCTCAGATGTGCTGGAAATTCTATGATAGCAGAACTCAGTAGACACAAGTCAGAAGTCAGAATCCGCCCAGCCCGTCGAGGGTGGCACGGCTGCGTCCCGGGCGGCGTGAGGCTTAGCACCCCGGCAAAGGCATTCGGCACCTCAAGTGCTCAATGGCACACGGGGAGGAATACTGATGCTTTGGACGATTTTCGTCATTCTATTGGTCTTATGGCTTCTGGGGCTGGTGACTTCCTATACCCTGGGCGGCTTCATCCACATTCTGCTGGTGGTTGCGATTGCGGTTCTCTTGATCCAACTGATCAGCGGGCGGCGCGCGGTTTAGCGCCACGCCGGGAGCTTCAAATCGCCCGGAGGAGGCGGGCCGGCAGGGTAACGATGGCCCAAACCAGCGCGAGCGCCCCCTCCACCGCGATTCCCAGAATGCGGAACGGCAGCAGGAAGAGCCACACGATCGGGTAAACCACCAGTGCCAGCAGCGCCAGCGGCCAACACAAAAACAACAGCAGGCACCAGAGCAGAAATTTCAACATGCCTTCGATACGCACAAAGACATCCGATTGTTCCACTCTGCTAACATAAAAACTCTTGCGGAATGTTGCGATTTGAGA
>JAJYLS010000477.1 GCA_021787555.1 Acidobacteriota bacterium
AAGGCCAGGCCCGCCGGAGCATACAAGCTCGATGCCGAAGGTGCAGTAGCTCCCTGGTTGGAACTATTGCTGACAAAATCGGCCTGGCCGATGACCGTGTCCGCCGGCGGAGGCACGGAGGCGCCGGGGGTGGCAGCCGCAAACCGCAGGATTCGGTTGTTACCCGAGTCCGCAACCCATAAGTTCCCCGCGGCATCCACGGCGACCCCACGCGGCGCGCTCAGAGAGCCTGGTGAACTGCCGGCAGTGAACGTTGTGAAATCCGGCTGGCCGTAAACGGCGTCGGGTTCGATGCGCGCCGGATTGTCGAACGGCGAGGGAAAGCGCAGGACGCGGTTGTTGCCGGTATCGGCGACGTAGAGATTGCCGGTGTTCGGGTCCACCGCGATCGCCGTAGGCCCATTGAATCCTTTTGCACCGATCCCATACGCGCTGACATCGCCCGCGGCGGGTTGGCCCAGCACGAGCGCCGGCGAATCGCCGATGTGGTAGGACGCCAGGTCCGCCCATGCCAGCACGCGCGAGTTGCCCGTATCGCAGATGTACACGTGCTCCTGACCGCCGCGCACGTCCAGTGCGACGCCGCCCGGGTTGTGGAGGCTGACTCCCCCGGCCATGTTCAAGCCGTTGCTCTGAAGGTCGGTCTGCCCCAATACCCGATAGGCCGACGACGATAATTGCGCCTGCACCGTGCCGGCCGCGAGCAGCACACACAACAGCATCCTTACGCGGAAAATTCGCATACCCTCTTCATCCCCTAGTGCGGCACCACAACCGTATCGCCCGGCACGAGCTCGATGTTCAGCTCCATGTGTTCACCTTTCAAGACGGCGTCGTAATTGAACGGAAAGGTGAACTGCCTGCCGTTCTCGTTGTGCAGCACATAAATCTTCTTCCGCTTGGCGTAATCGGTGAGCCCGCCGGCCTCGCTGATTGCCTGCAGCACGGTCATTTGGTAGGTATATGGAATGGGGCCTTCTTTCTTTACCGCGCCGGTGATGTAGATCTTCTTGCTGTTAATCTGTTCCACGATCACAGTTACATCCGGAGCCGTGAGGAACTTGGAAAGCCCCTGTGTGATGAGTTGTTCGGCCTGAACTACGGTGAGGCCCATGACCGGAACCTCTTTCAGCAGCGGAATGGAGATCTTGCCGTCCGGGCGGACAACCACGCTCGGCACCGACGCGTCCGGCTCTTTCCAAACCGCGATCCGCAGCACGTCGCCGGAGCCGATCACATAATCGTCGGGGGCCTTGCGGTCCTTGGGAACTTTGGGAGCCGCGGCGGCGGGCGGGGGCGGCGAAGCCGGGAGCGGCAATTTGTTTTCGGCCAGGCTCCGCGGCTTGGGGATGACGGCAGCCGGTGTTTTCGCCGCGGGGGCAGGGGAGCTAACGTGCGGCTTCGGCCGGGCGGCGGCGCCCGCGTCGGCCATAGCGCTCTTCACGGTTTGTGGCGGCCAGCCCGCTGCCTCGGCGTTCTTCTGGATCTCGGCATCCTTCAGACCTGCCTTCCGGGCGTCCATTACATATTGAGTTAGTGGATTGGGATCGGCCTCGCCCTGCGCCATGAGGAGGCCGCCTGCCGCAAACCAACAAAGAATAAGAACAGTTACAACGCACCTGTGCATAGACTCTGGCGGCCGAAGGTTGCACGTTCGGGACCAACGCTCCTACAAAACTCTGGCGGCTGGGTTTAGAGCCGGCGGGCCGGCCTTTCGCCGCCCCGACCTTAAGCGCGCGCAAAATATTGGGATTTGTTCTGAATCTTTGGAGATGAGACCCGCGGTGAGCCGGCGGCGCGAACGAAAGCCTTGCCAATCCAAGAGGTTGGAGAGCTATCCAATTGTGCGGACGGCAAATTGCTCCTGTGCGGGGCGAAGGCAGGTGCGCCAGAAACCGGAATTATGATCAATCGATTTACAACGACGATGAAGTCGCTGAGCGTGGGAATCTGTGCGCTGATCGCCGCTTGTTCCGTCGTGCCAGAGGCGCAAGCGGATGTGCTGCCCACTCAACTCAACGTCTCGATCGTGAGGGGGGATGGCGCGACGGAAAATATCGGCGAACGGGCCGGCACGGTTCCGCTGGTCCGTGTCGAGGACGAACATCATAAGCCGGTAGCGAACGCGGTGGTGATGTTCACGCTGCCCACCGACGGCGCCACCGGCGAGTTCGGTAATCACTCCAAGACACTGACGGTGATTACGGACAGCGAGGGCCAAGCTGCCGCCACGGGCCTTCGCACTAACGAAGTCCCAGGCAAAGTTCCGATCCACGTCAGTGTTTCTTACCGCGGTCTATCGGCCCGCGCCAGCCTGATGCAATTCAACGTAGCGCGCGAAGGCGCGAAGGTCCACGGCCACGGGAGAAAAGTAGCGGTGATTCTGCTGCTCATCGCGGGTGCGGCGGCTGGCGGCGCGTATGCCGCGCTGCGCAGCGGAGGAGCCGCATCGCCCGCGGCGGTGGTGGTGCCACCTCCCACGCCCATCGGTCTGACTCCGGGCACACCCACCATCGGAGCACCTCCTCACTAAACACCATGCGCCTTCTATTACTCCTACTCGGTTTGTCCGCAGCCGCCGCGGCTTTCGCGGATAACGCTCCGCTGCTCCGCTCCGGCGGACCGCTGCTGGGGTTCACTTACGATGCGAACTTATCCGCCATCCGTCCGATCCGCGGCATCGCGGGCGCGGCGCTGCTTGGCGACCCGGTCGATCCGGGCTTCCCGATCGCGCTGGCCGCGGTTTCACCCAGCCAGGATTTTGCGCTGGCCGTCTCCAGCGCCGATGGAACGCTCCGTCTGGTGTATCTGACATCGGCGCAGCCGGCCGCGGTTTTGAACGGCGCACTGCACTCACCCGATCGCATGGCGTTCAGCCCCTCCGGTTCCGCTGCCATTGTCTGCTCGACAGACTCCGGCCGCTGCCAGGCATTGACGGGCCTTCCGCAGAACCCGGCGGTCCAGGACCTAAACCTTAACCTGACGCCGACATGCATGGCGATCTCGGACGACGGGACCGCGATCCTTGTTTCCGCCGCCGGCAGCGGGCAGGGTTGG
>JAJYLS010000478.1 GCA_021787555.1 Acidobacteriota bacterium
GTCTCGCTTTCCACCAGCGGCGCCGCGCCGGTCACTTCCACCGCCTGGTTGATCGTGCCCACTTGCAGCGCAAAATCCAGCCGCAGCACCTGGTCCACTTGCAGCACGACATTTTGCCGCACCACCTGCTGAAAGCCGGTCTTCTGCACCGCTACCCGGTACGCGCCCGGTTTCAGCAGCGGCACGGTGTAAAGTCCGTCCGCATTGGTCTCGACCTTGCGGCTGATTCCGGTGTCGACGTGGGTCACCGTCACCGCCGCCTCCGGCACGTTCGCGCCCGAAGGATCGGATACCCGCCCGGTGACCTGCGCCGTCTGCGCCAGCGCCATTTGGGCGCACGTCAAAAAGAGAATTATGTTAAGGACCCTGACTCGCATAATGGAGGCACTATATAACCAAATGTCGCGAAGGGCCACTCAGGCAAAACCATTACATCGCGCGGGCCCAATCCTCCACTGCCCTCGAAGTCCCCGAAGCTGATACCTTATAGCCAACTGCCAATTGCTAATAAATCAGCTTCAGCGCGAATTGCAGCACGCGCGGCTGGTTCGACTGGCTGGTCACCACACCGAATGCGGGGTTGCCGAGAGCCGCATTCGGCGGCGCGAACCGCACCGTGTTCGTCAGGTTGAAGGCCTCCGCGCGGAATTGCAGTGTCAGCTTCTCGTAGATTTTGGTGTTCTTCATCAGCGACATGTCGATATCGCGCGTGCCGTCGTCCCGCAAACCGCCCAGCGTGCGCGGCGCGTCGCCGAACGCGTAGGCCGGCGCGGTGAAGAACTGCGAGGTGTCGAACCACTGCTGCGGTGTCGGATTCGTGAGCTTGGCGCTCTTGCCCGTCCAGTCCGGCCGCTGCCCGCCGCCTTGCGAAAAGTTGTTGTTGACCGCCTGCGTGATCCCTAGCGGCCCCCCGCTGAATACCGATCCGATCACCCCCACTTCCCATCCGCCCAGAACGTGCGCCCCAAACCCGTGCTGGTTCTTGAAAAACGGCAGCTCGTAGACCACGTTCAAGACGAAGCGGTGCGTCTGGTCGAGAGACGAGACCGCCCAGTCCGCCGCCCGGTTGTAATAGTTCTGGATCCCACCGCCGCCCAGCACCTCGCCGCTCCAGTCGCCCGTGCCCAGGTCCATCATCTTGGAATAGGTGTACGATCCCAGCAGCGTGAACCCGTTGGAGTAGCGCTTTTCCACTTTGACTTGCAGCGAGTGGTACATCGAAGTGGCCACACTGGCGTTGTCTGACGTCACACCCTCAAACTGCGGAAGCGGCCGCAGCAGTTGCGCCTCGGCAACCGTTTTCGAGGCCAGCGGTCCAATGGCGATTTGCCCGTAGAACGGGTTGGGTACCTGCTTGCGCAACCCGTCGCCCAGCGATTCGTACTGGTTCGGGAGCTGGTTGAGCGTGAGATTGATCGGCAGGAAGACCCCGCGCGTCCCCACGTACCCCACGTCCAGTAGCACGGACTTCGGCAGCTCGCGCTGAATATCGAAGTTCCACTGCGCGCTGTATGGCGGCACGACGTTTCGATCCAGGAAGTCCACCGCCTGCCCGAGCAGCGTCGCCGCTCCCAGCTTGCTGCCGGTCGGCACGTTCAGGCCGGTCGGGTAGGGATTGGCAAAGTCAATGATCGGGGTGACTCCGTCCAGGCTGCTCACCAGCGAAGTCGCGGCCTGGAATCCCGATACGCCGTACGAGCTCGAGTTTCCGCCATCGCCGGTTAGCGACCCGTAAAAAATGCCCGCGCCCGCGCGAATCGCGGTGTGGTTGTCCAGGCGATACGCCAGTCCCAGCCGCGGCGCCACCTCGTGATAGTCCGGATTGGCCTGGTAGCGCGAAACGCCGTTGACGCCCACGAACGAGAGCGCGCCGTGCAGATCGAGACTCGGCGCATTCAGCGGCGGCACCGCGCTGTAATTGAAGTTGGTGAGCTGATTGAAACGGTCGGTGCGCGGCATCTCGATGTCATACCGCAGCCCCAGGTTCAGCGTCAGCCGGTTGGTGGCCTTCCAGTCGTCCTGCACGTAACCGGCGTAGTAGAGCGTCTGCAACGCCAGCGCCGCCGACGGGTTGTACTGCCCGCCCCCGGGAATGCCCAGCAGAAACGAGGCCAGCGCATAACCGGATAGCGCCGAAGGCGCCGTCGGATTCGGCCCCTGCGTGAAGCCGTTACCGAAGGTGAAATTGTCCCCCGCATCGCCGTTCTGGAGAAGGTTATACCGGATAACGCGTGCCTCTCCGCCGAACTTCAGGTTATGCGTGCTGAAGCTCTTGGTAATCTGCCCTTCCACCGAGACGGAATTAAAGGCCTGCGCGATGATCCCCGTCGAACCCAGCGCGTATCCGCCCGGGATCACTGTGTTGCTTATGGACGAATTCACGTTGTACCCGGTGATCTGGACCGCCGGGAAAAACGGAAAAACCCCGCCAAGCTGGTTCTCGACGGTTTGCGGAAAGCCCAGCTTGGTCAAATCGAACCCGTAGCTGGCCCCTTTCCGCAGATTCGAGAGCTGCGAAACCGAGCCGCGCACCATCCCGATCAGCGTCGGCGAGAAAATGTGATCTTCTTCCACAACGGCGTTCCACCGCCCGAAATCCTGCGGCCCGCCCGTGGGCGAGGCAATGAAGTCGGGCCCATAAGGCAGCGCCCGCACCCACGGCGAGTCGTCGCGCGTGACCCTGCCGAACAGCTTGTCCTTGTCGCTGATGTTTTCGTCTATGCGCGTGTTCCAGGTGTTCTTCTGGATGGTATTCGCCGCCGTCAGCGCAAAATTGTTGACCCCCGTGAACGCCGCACCCGGCGCGTTGGGAGCCGGCCAATACGTGCTCATGTTGCGCGTGATCGGGTTGATGAGCCCCGTGGGAACGATGTTGCCCGGAAACGGGTCGCGGATGAAGCCGCCCGCCCCGTTCGACCGCGTGCTCAGCGGATTGTAGATCGGGACCATTTGCCCCTTCGCGTTGAGGGTATTGCTGAAATTGCCAGCCAGTTGGGATGCCGTCGGCACCGTCCCGGTGAACGTGGTGCCCTGCGCAAACCGCACCAGCTCCGC
>JAJYLS010000479.1 GCA_021787555.1 Acidobacteriota bacterium
GCGTTCGATCTGCTCCTGCGGGCCGTCGGTTTCCGGCTCGGTGTAATAATCCGTGCGTTTTGGGCGGCGCATGACGCGCAGGCCGGCCGGGCCGCGCTCCAGGATGCCGCTCCCGATCATGGTTGTGATGGCGGCGCGCACGGTGGTGCGGCTCACCCCTAGAGCGTTTTCTGACCTGAGTGAATCGTATGGGGATTCCCGAATCGGGTGAGAGGTGATTCACGATGTTTGCTGGCGAAGGAGGCTGGCATGCATGGTGAAGGTACTTTCGCTGGATTTGCGTGAACGGGTGGTTGCGGCGATTGACGGCGGGATGTCGCGTCGTCAGGCGGCTGAACGCTTCGGGGTTGCGATTGCGTGCGCATTCCGGTGATGATGAACGGTCAATCCGTTCGATCGTGAACATCGATTCCGGCGATCATGAACACCTGCTCGCTCTGGCCTGAACGGGGCCTGACGGGCGGCCGGCGGTCATGGTGGATCGCTGCCACTGACGGTTGTGCCGTCTCATTTTTCCGTGGGGTTCGTCAAGCGCCCTGATCGGATTGTGTGGTGACGGCGTGACGCTTGCGCAGGCTCGGTCCCTTCAGTTCGATGCGATGGGCGCGGTGCACGACGCGGTCCAGGATCGCATCTCCCAGGGTGGGATCCCCCACCAGGTCATGCCAGCGATTCACGGGCACCTGGCTGGTCACCAGCAGGGAGCCCTTTTCATAACGATCATCAACGATTTCCAGTAGGTCGCGGCGCTGCTCGGCGGTCAGGGGCTCGGGTCCCCAATCATCGATGATGAGCAGGCGGGTGCGTTCAAGGGCGGCCAACATCCGGGGCAATCTTCCTTCGCCGCGCGCCGTCGCGA
Organism: Acidobacteriota bacterium; assembly: GCA_021787555.1. Classification (GTDB taxonomy): domain Bacteria; phylum Acidobacteriota; class Terriglobia; order Bryobacterales; family Bryobacteraceae; genus JAJYLS01. The sequence goes on from JAJYLS010000479.1 coordinate 860, forward strand.
GTTCGGCAAACAGGCGTGGCGCCCGCCGATAGAGGACCGAGAAGCCCTCCCGGCACGCCTTGTGGCCGAGCGCGCAGGCGAGCCATGATTTGCCCACGCCGGTCGGGCCGCTGATGACCAGATGCTGGCTGTGCGAGATCCATTCGCAACCGGCAAGTTTGTGGAACAGGGCTCGGTCCAGACCGCGCGGTGTCCGGAAGTCAGTATCTTCGACGACCGCATTCTGGCGCAGCCGCGCCTGGCTCAGCCTGCGGGCGAGGCGCTTGTTGTCCCGGCTGGTCGCCTCACGGTCGACCAGCAACCCGAGCCAATCCTCGCGGGTCAGATCGTCAGCCGCCGATTGGTTCTGCATCTCGATGAACGCGTCGGCCATTGCCGTCAGGCCGAGGCCGCGCAGGCGCTCCACCATGGGATGGATCAGCATCTTGTTTCCTTTCAGTGATAGTAGCCGGGGCCACGGATGTTCTCGTGGAACAGGCTGGGTTGTTCGGTCTTGTCCGTGGTCTTCCTCTCCTGAGCATTCTTCAGGATCGCAGCGACTGAGCCGTAGGAGCGGGTTCCGAGTGCCAAGGCACGGGCGCAGGCGGCATTCAGCCGCTCGGGGTCGTAGCGCTTTGCCAATCCGAGGATGCCAATGCAGGAGCGGAACCCCTGTTCGGGATGCGGGCGCGAGCGCAGGATGATTTCGACCAGGGCGGCGGTGTCGTCACCGACCGCAGTGGCTTCGCGCAATATCCGTTCGTGGGTCCAATCGCGATAGCGCCGATGCGAACTCGGCATGTGATCCGCGATTGTGGTCGGCCGGTGCTGGCGGAAGCTGCGCTGGTGCGTGGCCAACAGCTTGCCCCGGTGGAAGATTTCCACCGTCTTCGCCGTGATCCGTGCCTCTACTGTTTCGCGGATCAACCGGAACGGCACCGAGTAAAAGTGCTTGTCGATCTCGACATGGTAATCGAGGTTCACGCGGCAGCGCTTCCAGTCCGCGTATTCGTAAGGCGTGGGCGGCAGTGGTTTCAGGGCCGGGCGGTCAAGCTGCTCATAGAGCGCCCGCCGGCTGGTGCCCCAGCCGCGCATCGGTCGATCGTTCACCTGATCGACCAATTCGCGAATCGCCTGGTTCAATTCAGCCAGCGAGAAGAAGCGGCGGTTGCGCAGCCGTGCCAGGATCCAGCGCTGGACCACCTGCACGCCGACCTCGGCCTTCGCCTTGTCCCGCGGCTTGTAGGGCCGCGCCGGAATGATCGCGGTGCCGTAATGCGCCGCCATGTCGGCGTAGGTGCGGTTCACCGTCGGCTCATAAAAGCACGCGCGCGTGATCCCCGCGCGCAGATTGTCGCTGACGATCTGCCGCGGCGTGCCGCCAATCGCGGTCAACGCGTTAACGTGCGCGCCGATCCAGTCCGCCAGCCCCTGGCTCCAGGTCGCTTCGGCGTAGATGAAGCTCGAGGCACCGAGTACGGCAACGAAGATTTCGGCCCGCCGGATCTCCCCGCTCGCCCCGTCGATCACTTCCATGGCGTGGCCAGCGAAGTCGACGAACAGCCGCTCTCCCGCCATATGCACCTGGCGCAGCGTCGGCTTCAGACGACCCACCCATTCCCGGTAGAGATCGCAAAACCAGGAGTAGCTGAACCCGTCCTGGCCGCCGGTGCCGGCCCGGTATTCTTCCCACAGCAGCGACAGCGTCACATTCGGCCGGCGCAATTCACGATGCACCGCCGCCCAATCCGGCACCGGCCGGCGTTCCGCCGCCACGTCCGGCAGCGGCGGATATAGCAGCGCCTCAAGCTGCACGTCGCCAAGGTCTTCAGGAAGCGGCCAATTCAATCCCGCCAGCCGCGCCCGGCTCAGGTAACTGTTCACTGCTCCTATGCTCAGGCCCGTACTACCCGCAATCGCTCGCTGGCTCAGTCCCTGCGCAAAGCGCAGCCGCAAAACATCACGTATCTTCCGCATCGACAATCTCTCTCCCGGCATTCCCATCCCTCGCTGCTCAGCAAAGGATCGGGATTACCCCTGGTTGAAGACTGTCAGCAGCAGCGCCCCACCATCGCACTCCAGGGCATGTTCATGAACACCCGAACCGGTGTTCATCATCCGCCGGAATCCGCGTTCATGATCAAACGGATTAGGCGTTCACAATCAAACGGAATCGATGTTCACAATCAACCGGAACGCGCAGCCGGCACGCTGTA
>JAJYLS010000128.1 GCA_021787555.1 Acidobacteriota bacterium
TAAAATGAAGGACTACCAGCCCGACTGCGAATTCGAAGACGGCATGCTCATCGAGAGAAACCCGCGCCGCCGAAGACGGCATTCTGCGGGCCGAGGGCACGCCGATCGAGGTTGCTCTCCGTGATCTGGATAAATAGGGCAAGAATTCTTCTTCCAATCCGGGAAAATAAGGTATCATGTAACCAGCCGCGTCCGTATCGGGGCAAAATTGTTTTGATCGCACGGGATCGAGGTGTTTTCCGGGAGGCGCCTCGCCGTAAACAGACATCCGGACCTTTAATAGGTACGGAAGATGTTGTATCATCAGCTTTGCCGAGGAAAAAACATGGACGCCGCTCAACTTTTCAAGAAATCCGCTCTATTTCTCGCAATTGCGCTGTCGATTGCCGCACCGGCATTGGCCACTTTGACGGTTGCCGGCCAGTCCTCTACCACTGTGACGATCGGCTCGTCGGGCGCCGGCACGCAGGTCTCGGTGGGGCCGTCGAGCTCAAATATCAGCTTCACAGTCAGCTATACCTCCAGTTGGTTCACGGTCTACCCGACTTCGGGCACAACGCCCCAGTCGCTGACGATCTACCCTTCAGGGTATGCGGGCACGTGCACCTCTGTCCCGGGTAACTGCCCGGACACGACGGTCACGGTCAAGAATAACGCTGACTCAACCGACACCGCCACCATCACGGTAAAATTCTCGAGCAGCGGCGGCACCGGCACTGGCACTCTGACCGTGTCTACAAGCCAGTTGACCCTGAATGCACCCTCCGGCGGTGCGACCAGCGGGAGTGTATCGATCAGCGCCATCACCAGCACCACGTTCACGGCCAGCGTGGCGACGACTTCCTGCAACGGCGCCTGGCTGACATTGGCGAACGGACTGAGCACGATCACGGGGTTGCAAACCCCCTACACCCTCACGGTGTATGCCAGCGCCGCGTCGCCTTACATCCTCGCGAACGGCACCCAGTGTACCGGCACACTGACGCTAACACCCACCAGCGGCACTGCGTCGAGCGTCAACGTCACCTTCAATGTGACTAGCTCCGCCACCACCACCGGCACATTGCAGCCCGGCTCCAATAATCTTACTTTCGCCTATCCCAGCGGCACGCTGACCCAGTACGTCAATATCGGAACCACCAACACCTCGGTCCAGTACTACAACGCCACGATTTCCAGCTCGTACAGTTGGCTGACGTTCTGCAACGGGACTACTTCGCTTTCCTTCCAGCCCATCGGGACCAACGCGCTCTGCCTGTCGGTAAATACCGGAGTTGCGGCGGGCCTGGCGACCTCGGGCTACAGCGCCACGGTCACGCTTCAGAATCCTTACAATACCAGCGATACCTCGACCATCAACGCCACGCTTTCGGTCAACGGCGGCACCACCACGACCACTGGCACCGGCGCGGCACCCACCTCGTTGAGTTTTGCCTATGAGATCGGCGGCACCCCACCGGCGCCGCAGATTGTGATGGTGAACGGGTCGGGCACGATTTCCGTGACCAACGCGACCGGCATCGGCACGAATCTCTTCTTCAGCGCGAGCGGGAGCGGTTCGGCGCCCGGGCAGGTGGTGGTCAGCGCAATCCAACAGTCCACGGCCGGAGTCTACAACGGATCTTTCACGGTGACCACGAGCAGCGGCACCTCGCAGAGCATTTCCGTCAGCCTGAACGTCACCTCGAGCACGCAACCCGTGCTGCTCGTTAATCCCAGCAGTTACGGCGATATCGTCTGCAATTACACGGTCGGCGTTTCGGGATCGGCCGCATGCAACGCCTCGCTGTCGCTGGTTTCGAGCGATAGCACCACCGCGATCACCACCAGCGTGAGTTCGAGCCAGAGCTGGGTGGTGCCGACTTGCACCGGAAGCGCCACGCCCGCCACCTGCTCGGTTACCATCAACCCCAGTTCGCTGCCGAACGGCCTCAATACGGCCAACCTCACTATCACCGCCAGCGGTGCGGCCAATACGCCCGTTACCGTTCCGGTGGTCGTGCTGGTGACCGGAAGCTCGTCGAGCGGCGGCGTGCTGACGCTGGGATCCTCCACCCTTACCTTCACTCCCGCGGCGGGTTCCACGGCGACGCAGCAGCTTTCGGTGAGCGCCTCCACGATCACCTCGTTCAGCGTCAGCGCGAACCAGGGCAGTTGCACCGGAGGTACGACTCCGGCTTGGCTGACCGTCTCTCCGGCCGGCACCATGAATACGCCGCAAACCCTTTCCGCGTTGGCCAGCGCGGCGGGGCTGGCCAACGCGACCACGTGCAACGGCAGCCTCTCGCTGGTGGCCAACGGGGTAATTCAGACCGTCCTGGTCACCATGACCGTCGGCGCGGCCAGCAGCACCGGCGGCCTGAGCGTCACCCCTGCATCTCTCAGCTTCAGCCCGCAGCAGGGATTCGGCGCTCAGCAGATCTCGGTGACGAGCACCTCCTCATCGTCCGTGCCGTTCACGGTCGCTGCGACGACTTCCAGTGGCGGCAATTGGCTCATTCCCGGCGTGGTCAGCGGCACGCAGTTGACCGCTCCGCCTTCCGGGTCCACAACCCCGGCGACCGTCAGCGTCAGCGTGAACACCAGTAGCCTCATCGGCTCAGGCCCCTACAGCGGCACGCTCACGCTCACGCCCACCAACGGAGCAGCGGCTGTTACGGTCTCCGTCACGCTGACCGTTGCATCCCCGGTCACCGCATCACCTACTTCTCTGACGTTCACTTATGCGTCCGGCGGCCAGTCGCCCGCATCGCAGAGCATCAGCGTGTCGGGCGGCACCGGGCTGACCTTCTCGGCGACGGCCGCCAGCACCGGCAACTGGCTCTCGGTGACGCCGGCCAGCGGGGCCACCCCGGCCACCCTCACGGTGTCGGTCAATCCATCCGGCTTGAATCCGAGCAAGACGCCTTATACCGGCACGATTACCGTGGCGGGCACGGGCAGCGCCACCGGATCGACCGCTGTCAATGTGAGCCTGACGGTTTCGGCGCCGCTGCCCACCATCTCCAGCGTGACCAACGCCGCGAGCTTCTCCAGCGGCTCGATCGCGCCGGGTGAGATTGTCACCATCTTCGGCACGGACATGGGGCCCACGCCCGCGGCGGGCCTGGCGCTCAATTCCGACGGCACGGTTTCCACCAGCATCGGCGGCGTGCAGGTGTACGTCAACGGCACGGCCGCTCCGATGGTCTATGCCAGCGGTACCCAGATTTCGGCGGTGGTGCCTTATGAGTTGGCTCCCTTCAAGAGCGCGAGCGTGATCCTGAAGTACCAGGGCCAGAGCTCCAACGGCGTGACCCTTCCGGTCTCGACCACCCAGCCGGGCATCTTCACCTTGAACTCGTCCGGCACCGGGCCGGGCGCCATCGTCAACCAGAACGGGTCGGTCAACTCGCCCCCAAATCCGGCGCACGCCGGGGATGTGGTGGTGATCTACATGACCGGCGAAGGCCAGACGGTGCCGCCGGGCGTTACCGGGAAGGTGACCTTGGCCAACCTGCCGGCACCGCAAGTGACGCCGGCACCGGCGCTCGCGGTTGGGGTGACCATCGACGGCACTCCCGCGCGCGTGCTGTACGGCGGGGAAGCGCCGGGGTTCGTCTCGGGCGTGATGCAGGTGAACGTCCAGATTCCCGCGGGTGCTCGCGCGGCCGACCTGCCGCTAGTTGTATCCGTGGGCGGCAGCCCGAGCCAGAGCGGCGTGACCGTTTCGGTCCGGTAAGCGTAGTTCAGCCAAGCCAAAACCGGCAGCACACTGCCGGTTTTGGTTTGATAAGTCATTTATTCCCAGTATTTCTTTTGAAAAAACCGGCAGCGCGCTGCCGGTTTTTCACTTTGCGGTGGTGCCTGGGGCTACCTTCGGTATTCCTTGAAATCCGCCAGGACGGCCTTTTCCATTTTGCGCGCGGCGGCTTTGAGCCAGCCGGCCGGCCGTTTGTCCAGGTCTTTTTTGAGCGTGCCGGCCTTTGCGCTGCCCAGGTGAATGTTGGCCGTTTCCCAACCCATGGCGTGTAGGAGGTGCAGTTCGTCGCGTTCGCGGGGCAGCGCCGCCAGTTCGATGCGCGAGCAATCCGGCGCCAGCCGGCGCACGATCCAGCGCTTTTGCAGGCGGACGAACGGGTCGCGCGAGCGCACCGCCGAATCCAGCATCTTCTGGTAGAGGATGGGCGCGGACGCTTTGCCGTTTTCCGCCCAGACGCAGGCGGAAGGCGCCAGCGCCTTGGCCTCGCGCGCCACCCATCCGCCGCGCCACGCGGCCAGAGCGGTGTAGCGTTCGCGCCCCAGGCTGCCCAACCCCGCGACGCGGTGCACCACTTTCCAGCGCAGCCCCGGCTCGGGCATCATGCGGTCGATGCCCTTGCGCGCGCCGGCCGGCGGCTCTTCCCGGCATTCCTCCAGGGCGTGCAGTTTGTCCCAATATTTTTCGGGCTCGTGCAGGCGGGCGGCGGCCATGGTGCGGAGCGTGGGATGGCTCTCGGCCAACACGTACGGCCGCCCGCCGGCTTCGAGCGCATCCGTGTAGCCCTTGAGAATCGCGGCGATGCCCTGCTCGAAATCGCAGCTCATCCCGGCCAGCAGCGCGCCGGTGGCCAGGCGGACCAGGTCGTTGGTATAGGGAAGCGGCCAGACTTCGTCGAAATCGTTGACGCCCCACACCAGGCGGCCTTCCAGGTCGCGCCAGGTTCCGAAATTCTCGACGTGCAGATCGCCCACGGCCAGCACCAACGGTGCTTTCGCCGCTGGGCCGCAGACCTCCTGCCAGATCTGCGCCCAGCGGTAATAGGTGGCACGCAGAAACGGGAAGGGCGCGGATTGCATCGCGCGGTGCTTGAGCTCGAGATCGCTTTCAAGCAGGCGCAGGCGGCGCCCCAACCACTCTTCGTAGCGGGCGGTGGCGTTGCGGATGTTCATGCCACACCCGGCGTGAGCATCCACTTCAACAGCCCGCGCGGCTCCGGGGGGAAGCTTTCGACGTCGATGCGCATCAGGCCGGCCTTCTTGAAATCCACCTGCAAGGCCGGACAGCCGAGAAGGAAAGCCGCCAGCGAGCTCATCAGCGGCTCATGGCTGGCGAGCAGAAGCCCCGGTTCGTCGCGGCGCGCGCGGATCTCGTTCCAGGTGTCGCGCGGCGAAGCGTCCGGCAGCAGCGCGGCGGTGCGCACGATTTTGCCCGGATAATCGAGCACCTCGGAGGCGACCTCGGCGGTCTCGACGGCGCGCCGCAGCGGGCTCGCCAGCAGCAGCACGACGGTTATTTCGGCGTCGCGCGCGCGCTTCAGGACGCGGCGCAGCTTGTCGCGCCCGTCCGCGGTGAGCGCGCGCTCTGAATCGGGCCGCCCCGGACCGGCGTTCTCGGCGATTCCGTGGCGCAGAAGATAGATCTGCATGGCGACTGTCTTACATTATGGCGCATGCGCGGTGCGCGCTATTGCCCGATGAGCACTTCCACCGCGCGCGCACCTACGTCGATGCGCTCGACGCGGTGGCCCAGGTCGAAGGGCTGGCTGATCTTGGCATCGGGATAGAGCGGCAGGAGGAAATTGCGGATCAGGAAGTCGAGCGTCTGGCCGTCGATCTCCACTCCGGAAATCTGCACCCTCTGGACATCGACGGTGGCCTGGCCGTGGCCCGAGCGGATGCGCGCGGTGACGCTCACCGGGTGCTCGCCGGAGAGGAGCATCGACAGGAGAAAGCCGGGCGGGTGGCCCTGCGCCGTCCGCAGTTTGGCGAAATCGATGACCGCGCTGCCCGTGGCCACGCCGTTGCCCCCCAGAAGGATATCCGGGTTGCGCACACCGGCCGGCGCTTCGCGTGCGACATAGGCGTCGAGCTCGGGGACGGTCAGCTCGACGCGCGCGCCGGGGCGCAGGCGGTCGCTTTCAATGGCGTCGAATTTGTGTTTGGCCGAAAGGTAGTTGTCGGCCGCGGCTCCCAGGGCGGCGGCCACCGCTACGGCGGCGCAAAAAGGCGCAAACCTCACTCTTCAGTGTAGACGCTTTTTGGGAAGCGGCCGTTGCCTCGGCTGGGGCCATAGCACCCAGGAAGTGCGCGGTGCGCCCCACCGGCCGTAGGTGCGGCGCGAGACGGCATTTTAAATCCATGAGTTTAGCGGCCCACCTGTAACCAATCGGGTTGGCCCAGCGCCTGCTAAAGGGTATTTAGGAGTTTTTTATGTCTGTTTGGGTTTTGGCAGCGGCGATTGTGGCAGCGGTTGCCGTATTTTTTGGGATTCGGGCATTCCGCGGCTGGCTGAAGTACCGCGGCGAGTGCGTGGTTTCGTGCCCGGAAAACCAGAAGACGGCGGGCATGCGGGTGGATGCTTGGCACGCTGCATCCCACCTGCGGGTCTCGACCTGTTCACGGTGGCCCGAGCGCGCGGGGTGCGGACAGCAGTGCCTGGCGCAAATCGAATCGGCGCCCGAAGATTGTTTGGTTCGCGGCATCCTGGCCCAGTGGTATGCGGGCAAGGTTTGTGTCTGCTGCGGCCAGCCGTTGGGCGATTTCCCGTGGGGTCCGGGCAAACCCGCTCTCCTGCGGCCCGACCACCGCTCGGTGGAGTGGAGCGGCATTCCCGCCGAGCAACTGCCGGAGACGCTGGCAACCTCTGCGCCCATCTGTTTCGCCTGCCACACCGCCAACACTTTTGCCAGTGAACACCCGGAGCTGGTTATCGACCGCTCACGAAGCGTCACCTAGCTCACGAAGTATCACTCAGGAGGCCCGATTACGAAGTGGTTGCTTCTTGGGTTGACGCTGGGCGCCATTCCCAGCTTCACCGAGACGCGGGAGTTTCCGTCGTCTGTTTCCTCTATTACTCTCTATACACGGTTTCGTTGCCCGCCATCGAGCTTTCTCGTGCAAGCGATGCAGGATGAACTGCGCTCGATCATGGCGCCGCTGGCGTTGGAGTTTTCCTGGCGGGAGTTGGATCCCGTGCGCGGCGGCAAGGTGGTCCCGGAGTTGGCCGTGATCACCTTCTGCGGCCGCTGCACTGCGGATGGCCTGATGCCGCTGGCGAGCACGTCCGGCCCGCTGGGCTGGACGCACATCAGCGATGGCGACATCCTGCCGTTCGCCGAGGTGGATTGCGACGGCATTCGTGCATTTCTCCAGAAGCCGCTTCTGGCCCTTCGCCCGGCGGAGCGTGAAACCCGCTTTGGACGCGCGGTCGCGCGTGTGCTGGCACACGAACTGTACCACATTTTCGCCGGCACCACACACCATGCAAGCTGTGGAGTCGCCAAATCGGGCTTCACGGTGCGGGACCTGTTGGAACCCGGGTTCCGGTTCCAGGAGCAGGCGCTGCGCTCGTTTCAGCAAACCCGGCTGCGGGACCATAACGATGTTCTGAAAAGGTAGCGAGACGGCGTAATGCGTATCACCCATATTCTCATCCTGAGCTCTGTTTTCGCGTTTGCGATACACGGGCAGGGTCAGGCTCCTGACCCCAATTTTCCGGCCAAGGTGGCCAACCCGGCGTACTCGGGGAACGGACCCGGGGTGCTGTTCGACGAGGGCCACCACAATGTCCACACCATGCAGTCCGGCTACGAGGCTTTCGCCGCGTTAATGGCGAGCGACGGCTATCGGATGGAACCGAACCGCAGCACGTTCACGCCGGGGGCGCTGGCGGGCCACCGAATCCTGGTGATCGTCAATGCGCGCGGGGTGGGGAACGACGCCCCGATGCCGGCGCGGGCCAGGCCTGCATTCACCGATGCGGAGTGCCTCGCGGTGCGGGATTGGGTTCGCGACGGCGGCTCGCTGCTGCTGGTGGCCGATCACTACCCCATCGGCGACGCCACCGAGAAAATGGCGCAGCAATTCGGAGTGCAGATGAGCAAGGGCGTGACCATGGACCCGGCGAACTCCGCCAGAGATTTGGGCGGGCCGGCGTCGCTGGTGTTTTCGCGCGCGAACAAGCTTCTGGGCGATCACGCGATCACGCGCGGGCGCAATGAGTCCGAGACGGTGAACAGAATCGTCTCTTTCACCGGGCAATCGCTGGTTGGCCCGAAGGGGAGCACCGCGTTCATGCTGCTGAGCGGCACGGCCGTGGATGTCGCGCGTCCCAGCGGCCAGAGGGCCTCCGCGGCGGGAAAATGCCAGGGCCTGGCGATGGAGTTCGGCAAGGGCCGGGTGGTGGTGCTGGGAGAGGCGGCGATGCTGTCGGCGCAGTTGGCGGGGCCGCGCCGCAGGCCCATGGGGATGAACGCACCGGGCACCGACGACCGGCAACTGGCGCTGAACATCATGCACTGGCTTTCGCACTTGCTGAATTGACCGGCCGCTCGCGCCCTCAGCGGACCAAAGGTAAACGAAGGTTAATGGCAACTGTTTTCCCAGCAGGGGGTTAAACTTTGCGGGAGGAGAGAAACTTGCCGATTCGTCCGAAAGCTTTGGCCGTCGCGCTTGGGCTGCTGCTGGCAGCCGCACCACAGGCATCCCACGCGCAGGTGGGCATCTCGATTACGATCGGGCCGCCGATGCTACCGGTTTATGCGCAGCCGCCCTGCCCGCAGCCCGGATACCTGTGGACGCCCGGCTATTGGGCGTGGGGACCGGACGGATATTACTGGGTTCCGGGTGTGTGGGTGCTACCGCCGCGCCCGGGCCTGCTGTGGACGCCGGGGTATTGGGGGTTCGGCCGCGGAGCCTACATGTGGCACGCGGGATATTGGGGGCCTCACGTCGGATTCTATGGCGGCGTGAATTACGGATTCGGCTATGGCGGCGCGGGCTTCACGGGCGGGTTCTGGGCCGGCAACGCTTTCCGGTATAACACCGCGGTCGTGAACGTGGACCGGACGGTGGTGCGCAACGTGTATGTCGATCGGACCGTCGTCCGCAACACGACGGTGGTGAACCGCGTGAGCTACAACGGCCCCGGCGGCATGCAAGCCCGGCCGACCCCGCAGGAGCAGACGGCCATGCGCGAACAGCATTTTCAGCCGACCGGCATGCAGCAGTCGCACCAGCAGATGGCGGCGCGGGACCGAAGCCAACTGGCGTCGGTCAATCGGGGGCGTCCGGGCACGGCGTCGATGGACAGCGTCAACGGGCGCCGGTTCGGGCAACCGGGGCGGAGCGCGAACGGTGTGGCGAAGGGCCGGCCGACTCCGAACCAGACGCAGCGCCTGGAGGGCCGGGGGGCCAATGTGAATCGCGAGATCCGCAACGAGCGCCAGGCCAACGGTGGGCGGTTGGCGCCACAGGAGCGGCGCCAGGTGAACCGGCAGCAGCAGAACCTGAACCGGTCGATTCACAACGGCAAACCCAACGCGCGCGCCAACCAGCGCGCGCTCGAGCACAGGAAACAGGAAGAGAGACGCGAGCGGTAGGGTGCGGCGGCAGAGTGTAAGTTGCATCGGGACGAGGATCGAGCCGTGCCCTGATACTTAGTCAAGTTACCCGCGGGCGGGTAGAGCAGGACAGGATCCGCTGGCGTCGGCCGGCATTGAGTCAATAGCGCTTCCGGAAAAAGGGAGCGCTATTACTATTTTTGGGGGCGAATTGGGCTCCCAAACAGGACTACACACTCCCGCTTGCGCTGTGACATAATTGAATTCTTTCGCGTTCCGGGTGCTTCGCGTCAGGCAAGAGGCGGCAGCCAGCCACCTCGAACCGGCAGGCATGCAAGACGCGACGTACCGGATGCGATGTAACATTTGGAACAAATGAGGGGAAGGGCGCGAGCTGAGGGGAAAGCGCGCCGCAAAAATTTGCGTTTAAATGAAACAAAGTCCGCATTACCGCATCGAAACAGTTGATTGAGTTCTGGGCGCTGTAGAGAGTTAATGCGGCTGGATCTGGGTAGCCAATTTGGCGTTGCTGTCTTTGTCTGATGGAAAACTACACATCTCAAAACTCTGAAGTGGGACGGGCGTAAGCCATGTCCCAGATCTTTCACCGCAGCACGAACGCACTCGCGCGCTTCACGATTTTCGGCGCGGTTTTTGTCCTGGCTTTCCTGGGGTGGGCGATGGAGATGATCGACCGGGGGAGCTGGGAAACACGCGCTGTGCAGGTGCGCCAACAGCCTGTGCCGTTCAGCCATGCACATCACGTAGGCGGGCTGGGCCTGGACTGCCGGTATTGCCACACAACGGTCGAGACCTCGAGCTTTGCCAATATCCCGCCGACCAAGACCTGCATGAACTGCCATTCCGAAATCTGGAACACGAGCCCCACGCTGGAACCGGTGCGGGCGAGTTTCCGGACCGGCGAATCGATCCGGTGGACGCGCGTATACGACCTGCCGGACTTCGTCTACTTCGACCACAGTATCCACGTAAATAAAGGCATCGGGTGCGAGAGCTGTCACGGCCGGGTGGACCGGATGCCGCTGATGTGGCAAAACGCTTCGCTGCAAATGGAGTGGTGCCTGGGCTGCCATCGCAGCGTGCAGGACCACATCCGGCCGCGGCAATTCGTCACCAGGATGGGATATCATCCGCCGCCGGGCGTGAGCCAGCAGGAAATTGGGCAGCGGCTGATGAAGGAATACCACATCCAGGATGTGCGCACGTTAACCAGTTGTTCGACTTGTCACCGATGAACGATAAAGAGAAGCAGCCCGAGCTAGTGCAGATCCAAGGGAGTTTCGGGGACAGGCAACGAAACCCCCAAACGGCTGGGGTTTCGCAGCCAGTCCCCGAAATCCCTGGGATTCGCGCGGAATTAGAGAAAAAGCAGGGGCGGGAATATTGGCGCAGCCTCAACGACCTCGCGGCGGCGCCGGGATTCCGCGAGGCGCTGGAGCGGGAATTTCCGCGGCAGGCGATCGGGTGGAGCGAGGACGAGGACAGCGTCGAGGGGCGGCGGAAGTTCCTGAAGCTGATGGGCGCGTCGCTGGCTTTGGCGGGATTGGCGGCGTGCACCAAGCAACCGACCGAGCACATCATGCCGTACATCAGGCAGCCGGAGGAACTGATTCCGGGGCGCCCGCTGTTTTTTGCGACGGCGGCGACGTTGAACGGCGTTGCCACGGGAGTGCTGGCGGAGAGCCACGAAGGCCGGCCGACCAAGCTCGAGGGGAACCCGGAGCACCCCGCATCGCTGGGCGCGTGCGACAGCTTTTCGCAGGCGACCGTGCTGGAGCTTTACGATCCGGACCGGTCGCAGACGCTGGCCTTTCGGGGAGACATCCGCTCGTGGGGCAGCCTCTTCAGCATGCTGCGGGAATCGCTGGCGGTGCAGAAGCTAAAGAACGGCGCGGGGATCCGGATCCTCACGGAAACCGTCACTTCGCCGACCATGGCGGCGCAGATCCAGGCGATCCAGAAGCTGTATCCGGGGCTGAAGTGGCATCAGTGGGACCCGGGGGGGACGCATAGCGCGCGCGCGGCGGCGATGCAGACGTTCGGCCAGCCGGCAAACACCTACTACGATTTCACCAACGCCAAGGCGATCGTTTCGCTGGATGCGGATTTTCTGGCGCAAGGGCCGGGGACGCTGCGATACGCGCGCCAGTTTTCGGAGGGCCGGCGGGTGCGGACCGGGCAGATGGCCATGAACCGGCTGTACGTGGTCGAACCGATGCTGACGCCCACGGGCGCGAAGGCGGACCATCGCATTGCGCTGCGGGCCGGCGATATCGAAGAATTCGCCTGGGCGCTGGCCACCAGCCTGGGAGTGGCCAACGGTCCGAAGAACGGCGAGAATTACGAAATCTACAAATGGCTCGGTCCGATCGCGCGCGATTTGCAGGCCAACAAGGGCGCGAGCGTGGTGATTGCGGGAGCGGAGCAGCCGCCCACCGTGCACGCCCTGGCGCACGTGATGAACGATGCGCTGGGAAACGTGGGGAAGACGGTGTTCCACACCGACCCGATCGAAGCCAACCCGGTGGACCAGGTGGCGTCGCTCGAAGACCTGGTGAAAGACCTGGACGCGGGGGCGGTGGACCTGCTCCTGGTGCTGGGCGGCAACCCGGTTTTTAACGCACCCGTGGAGTTGGGCTTGGGGAGCCAGTTCCAGAAGGCGCGGCTGCGGGTACGGCTGGGATTGTACGACGACGAAACGTCCGCGGTGTGCGACTGGCACCTTCCGGAGACGCATTACCTGGAGACGTGGGGCGACGCGCGGGCGTTCGACGGGACGGTGTCGATCCAGCAGCCGCTAATCGCGCCGCTGTACGACGGGCGGTCGGCGCTACAGGTTCTGCAAATGCTGACGGTGGCGCCGGACCAGAGCCCGTATCAGATCGTCAAGGGCTACTGGGCAACGCAGCACACCGGGGCCGATTTCGAACAGTGGTGGCGGCTGGCGGTGCACGACGGGTTCATCCGGGGCTCGGCGCTGCCGCCGAAAACATTGGCGATTCGCGGCGCGGCGATTACGCAGCCGGCCGCGCCGGAACACCTGCGCGGGGAACTGGAAGTGATCTTCCGGCCGGATCCCACGATCTACGACGGGCGGTTCGCGAACAACGGATGGCTTCAGGAACTGCCCAAGCCGATCACCAAGCTGACCTGGGACAATGCGGCGATCATGAGCCCGGCGACGGCGAACCGGCTGGGCGTGTACCAGGGGCTCAACCTCGACCGGACCAACGACAGCGCGCCGATGGTGGACCTTACCTACCAGGGGCGCAAACTGCGGGCGCCGGTGTGGGTGCAGCCGGGGCACGTGAACGGCGCGGTGACGCTGTACCTGGGATACGGGCGCACGCGCGCGGGGCGCGTGGGAAGCGGGATGGGGTTCAATCCGTACGGGCTGCGTACCGCGAAGGCACTGTGGCACGACACGGGCCTGGCAGTGAAGAAGACGTCCGGCGGATACCTGTTCGCCACCACGCAGGACCAGCACGCACTGGACACGCGGCGGCACATCATCGTGGCGTCGGATATCGAGCCATACCGCAAAGATCCGGAAGGGCTGCACGCCAACGAGGAAGCCCCGCCGCGGACGCTGACGCTCTATCCCGAGTGGAAATATCCGAACTACGCCTGGGGCATGGCCATCGACCTGAACGCCTGCACGGGATGCAGCGCGTGCGTGACGGCGTGCGTCGCGGAGAACAATATCGCGGTGGTGGGGAAGGACCAGGTGCGGCGCGGGCGCGTGATGCAGTGGCTGCGGGTGGACACTTACTATAACGGCGAGAACGTCAATAATCCGCCGACTTACAACATGCCGGTGCCCTGCATGCAGTGCGAAGACGCACCCTGCGAGCTGGTTTGTCCGGTGCAGGCGACCAACCACAGCGCGGAAGGCCTCAACGACATGGTCTATAACCGCTGCGTAGGCACGAGATACTGTTCGAATAACTGCCCCTATAAAGTGCGGCGGTTCAATTTCTATCTCTTCTCCGATTGGGAGACTCCCAGCCTGAAGCTGCTGCACAATCCGAACGTGACGGTGCGCAGCCGCGGGGTCATGGAAAAGTGCACTTACTGCGTGCAGCGGATCAACGCCGCCAAGATCAGGTCGGAGAAGGAGGGGCGGCACGTGCGGGACGGCGAGATCCAGACGGCCTGCCAGGACGCATGCCCGACGGAGGCGATCATATTCGGCAATATCAACGATCCGAACAGCCGCGTTTCGAACATGAAGGCGCAGCCCTCGAATTACGGGCTGCTGGCCGAGTTGAATACGCGGCCGCGCACGACTTATCTTGCGACATTCCGCAATCCCAATCCGGAGATCGAAGCGTGACAGGCGTGAATTCACCCTCGAGAATACGGAGACACGGAGAGAACCTTAAATGCCTGACGGACAGGAAGTAGTAGAAAAACAGGCAAAATCGGAAATCATAGCGCCGGGGTACACGTTCGGCACGGTCACCGACCAGATTTCCGCGGTGGTACTGACGAAGAAGACGCCGCTGTTCTGGGTGGCGTGCTTCGGGGTGGGATTCTCGCTGCTGCTGGTGTTCCTGTGGGCGGTGGCGCTGCTGCTGGCCAAAGGCGTGGGAATCTG
Source organism: Acidobacteriota bacterium (assembly GCA_021787555.1). Lineage (GTDB taxonomy): Bacteria > Acidobacteriota > Terriglobia > Bryobacterales > Bryobacteraceae > JAJYLS01. The sequence continues at coordinate 13,924 of JAJYLS010000128.1, forward strand.
GGGCATCCGCACGCCGGTGATGTGGGGATTCGCCATCACGAACTTCGTGTGGTGGATCGGAATCGGCCACGCGGGCACGCTGATTTCGGCAATTCTGCTGCTGCTCAACCAGAGTTGGCGGAACTCGATCAACCGGTTCGCGGAGGCCATGACGCTGTTCGCGGTGGCCTGCGCGGGCATGTTTCCGCTGCTGCACCTGGGGCGTCCGTGGCTGTTCTACTGGCTGTTCCCGTATCCCAACAGCATGGGGGTGCAGCCGCAGTTCCGCAGCCCGCTGGTGTGGGACGTGTTCGCGGTTTCGACGTACGCGACGGTATCGGCGATGTTCTGGTACGTGGGGCTGATGCCGGACATGGCGACCCTGCGCGACCGCGCGAAGAACCGGGTGGCGCGGGTGCTTTACGGAATGGGGGCGATGGGCTGGCGCGGGTCGGCGAAGCACTGGAGCATTTACGAAACGGCTTCGCTGCTGCTGGCGGGGCTGGCGACGCCGCTGGTGCTTTCGGTGCACACGGTGGTGAGCTTCGACTTCACCATCGCGATCCTGCCGGGCTGGCATAGTACGTTCTTCCCGCCCTACTTCGTGGCGGGCGCGATTTACTCGGGCTTCGCCATGGTGCTGGCGCTGGCGATTCCGCTGCGCTCGGTGTACGGGCTTCAGGGACTGATTACGGACCGGCACCTGGAGAACGCGGCGAAGATCATGCTGGCGACCGGATTGATCGTATCCTACGCGTACATCATGGAAACGTTCCTGGCGTGGTATAGCGGCGACATTTTCGAAGAAGCGGCATTCTGGCACCGGATGACGGGGCCGTATGCGAGTACGTACTGGGCGCTGATCTCCTGCAACATCATCCTGCCGCAAGCGCTGTGGATCAAGCGGATCCGCACCAACCCGGTGACGCTGTTCATCTGGTCGATCATCGTGCTGATCGGCATGTGGCTGGAGCGCTACGTCATCATCGTGAGCAGCCTGGCGCAGGATTACCTGCCGTCGTCGTGGGGCTACTTCCACGCGACGCGCTGGGACTGGGCGACGTTCGCGGGCACCGTCGGGCTGTTCATGTTCCTGTTCTTCATCTTTATCCGGCTGCTGCCGATGATTTCGATTTTTGAAGTCCGGACGCTGCTGCCGCAGGCGCGGGTGAAAGGGGCGTAGGGATGACCAAGGGGATTTACGGGTTGATGGCGGAATTCGACAATCCCACGGCGTTGGTAACCGCGGCGCAGGCGGCGCGGG
>JAJYLS010000129.1 GCA_021787555.1 Acidobacteriota bacterium
CGATCTCCCGCTCATCGGCCGCGCCGGCTATTACATCCGCCTGGCCGTTTCGCCCACCAACCCCGATGAAGTCTTCGTGGCCAACAGCAGCCCGTGGCGTTCGACCGATGCCGGCAAGACGTTCAACGAAGCCCACTGGGGCGGCGGCGACACCCACGATATCTGGATCGACACGCAGAATCCTGACCGCATCGTCATTACCCACGACGGCGGCCTCTCGATGACCACCGACCACGGCGCCACCGCGCGCCGCGTCACGCTGCCCATCGGCCAGATGTATCACGTGGCCGTGGATAACGACGTGCCCTACCACATCTACAGCAACATGCAGGACGACGGCACCATGCGCGGCCTGAGCACCACGGCGGAAGCCGGGCCGAACGTGCCGGGGATGGGCGGGTACGGGCGCTTCGGCGGCGAGTGGGAGCACGGGCTGGGCGGCTGCGAATCCGGCTTCACCCTGCCGGATGTCACCGATACCAACATCGTCTGGGCCTCCTGCTATGGCGACGAAGTCACGCGCTACGACGCCCGCACCAAGCTGGCGCGCTCCGTCAGCCCCTGGCTGCACACGCTCGATTCCGAGCCGAACAAGGCCAAGTACCGCTGCCACTGGACCCCGCCGCTGGCCATCGATCCCTTCGATCACAACACCGTGTATTACGGCTGCCAGGTGATCCTCCGCACCACTAACGGCGGCGTGAGCTGGTCGGCCATCAGCCCCGATCTTTCCACCCGCGACCCCAGCCGCATCGTTTCCTCGGGCGGGCTGGTGGGCGACAACCTCGGCCAGTTCTACGGCGAGGTGGTCTTCTCCATCGCGCCTTCGGAAATCCAGCGCGGCCTCATCTGGGCCGGCACCAACGACGGCAAAGTCTGGTACACGCGCGATGCCGGCAAGACCTGGAACGACGTCACGAAAAACATCGCCGGCCTGCCGGCCTGGGGCACGGTTTCCAAGATCGAGCCCTCGCATTTCGATCCGGCGGTGGCTTACATCGCAGTGGATTTCCACCTGATGGACAACCGCGATCCCTGGATCTACAAGACGGCGGATTTTGGCAAGACGTGGAAGAAGATCACCGGCGGGCTGCCCAAGGGGCCGCTGGACTACGCGCGCGTGGTGGCGGAGGATCCCAACCGCCGCGGTCTGCTCTTCGCAGGCACGGGCAACGCGCTGTACTATTCGGGCGACGACGGCGACAACTGGAAGCCGCTCCAGCGCGGCATGCCCGCCGCGCCGGTGTCGTGGATCGTGGTGCAGAAGCAGTTTCACGACCTGGTGGTTTCCACCTACGGCCGCGGCCTGTACATCATGGAGGACATCACGCCGCTCGAACAGGGGATCGCGCCGGACGCCGCACCCGCCTCCACCCGCTTGCTTCAGCCCCGGCCGGCGTACCGCCTGGTGGCTTCCCGCGCGCGCGCTCTCATCGATTACGCGCTCCCGGCAGGTGCGAAGGGCCCCGCCGAAATCGACATCCTGGATGCCAAAGGTGAGCTCGTGCGCAAGCTTTCGAGCGCCGGCCACGCGGGATTGAACCGCGTCGTCTGGGACATGCGCTACGAGGCGCCGCGCCTGGTGGCGCTGCGCACCACGCCGCCCGAGAATCCGCACATCTGGGAGGAGCCGCGCTTCCACGGGCACGATACCCGCCCCATCACCCACTGGGGCATAGCGCCGGCCGAAGTTGGACCGGTCGCCGCGCCCGGCAGCTACGCCGTCAAGCTCACGGTGGATGGCCAGTCCTTCACCCAGCCGCTCCAGATCCTGCGGCCGCCCACGAGCCATGCGTCGGATGCCGAAATCGAATCCGCGGTGCGGCTCCAGCTTCGCGTGCGCGACGACATCAGCGCCGCCTCCGATATGACTAACCAGATCGAGCGGATGCGCCGCCAGTTGGAAGACCAGCGCAAGACCGTGGCGGGCAAGGCCGCGCTCCTCGCCGCCATGGACGGCATCGACCGCAAGATGCAGGCGGTGGAATACCAGATCATCACCCGCGCCGACGCGCTCAGCGACGATAAGTATTTTCAAACGGCCTACAAGCTGTACATGAACCTGATCTGGCTCAACGGAGAGATCGGCACGGGCGCCGGCGACGTGGCCGGAACCGCGGATTACGGGCCCACGGAGACCGCCATTGGCCTGGTAATCGATTTACACCGGCAGCTCGAAACCGTGGCTGCGCAGTACAAGCACCTGATGGACCGGGACGTGCCGGCTTACAACGAGTCGATTGCGGGGAGTGGCTTGGCGCCGCTCACTGGAGTTTCTACATCTCTCAGGCCGCTACAGCAGCGGTGATGGCCCGATCTGCGCCGCCACTTGGGCAGGGGGGCGTCGGCCCGGCCTCGCTCGGCGCCGAAAACCTGCAAAGATGCGAGCAACAGAGCGCTGTGGATGTTCCACCTATTGCAGGCCCGCTTCGACGGGGGCGGAGCGCGCGCTCTCGTTGCCGGTTCTGTCAAACGCGCTCACCTCATAGCGGTAAGTCTTGCCGGGTTCGACGGCGTGGTCGGAATACGCGGGCACGGGTTGCAGTTCGGCGAGCTTCTCGAACGGGCCGCCATCGACAGAGCGGTAGACGCGGTAGCCGGCGAGGTCGGGCTCGGTGTTCGCGTTCCAGGAGAGCTCGATGGAAGCCGGCGCGGGAAGGGCGTGCAGGCCGGTGGGGACGGCGGGCGGGAAGATGTCGCGCGGGGTGATGGTGACGGCGGGCGACAGATCGCTCTGGGCCTCCTTGCCGCCGTGGAGCTTCTCGATGCGCTGCACGATGTAGGTGTAAGGCGTGCCGGCCGCGGTGTTGGGATCGGTCCAGGAGGTTGCGGTCACTTCGGCCTCCTGGTTGAAAGCTTTTTCCGTGCCGGCGCGGCGGAGGACGCGAAATTCGCCTTCCGGACCGGGCCAGCTCAGCCGGACGCCCTCCGGCGTGAGCTCGGTTTTTACCGGCGCGGGGACCGGCGGAGGAGGAACCACGGGCACCATGACGAAATTCGACCAGTCGGCTTCCTTGCCGTTGGCGCCGATGGCGCGGACGCCGAGGGTGGCGTCTTTGCCGGTCCACGAGGCCGACGGAATTTCGTAGGTGGCGATGTGGTTGACGACCTGGCCGCCGGTGACGGGCTTTGCGGCGGCGGCCCACTTTTCGTCACTGAACGGCTCGGGGGCCACGCCGATACGGAGGTCGAGGTCCAGGGGGCGCTTGATTTGCACGCCCTCGGTGGTGAGTTGCGGGACGGTGAAATGCGCGGTGATGTGCCCGCCGCGCTGGAGGGCGGCGAGGTCGGTGACGCGCTCCGGGATATTGGCGAGCGGCGGCAGCGGCGGACCGAGATAGCCGCAGGAGGCCAGAACGATTCCGGCGGCGGCTGGGAAAAGCAGGCGCATGTCCAAATGTTCACGATAGCAAGTGTGCGGCGGGGATAGATGGCCGCGGCGCGCGGGGCACGATAAACTCGTGGAAGTGAGTGGCGTGGTGAATTCGGCGAATGACGCTTCCGAGAGACTGGCGCGCGCGGCGCACATGCGGGTGCTGGTGGAGCAGATACAGGCGCTGGAAAAGCGGCTGCGGGAGGGCGGCGGCGCGGCGCGGATCGAGCGGCAGCACCGCGCGGGGAAGCTGACCGCGCGGGAGCGCATCGCTGCGCTGCTGGACGCGGGCGCGTTCTTTCTCGAAATCGGGCTGCTGATCGCCTACGACCAGTACGACGGGCAGGCGCCGGCGGCGGGGGTGGTGACGGGGCTGGGAAAAATCGAGGGGCGGCCGGCGGTGATCGTGGCCAACGATGCCACGGTGAAGGCGGGATCGTGGTGGCCGGAGACGATCACGAAGATCCTGCGCGCGCAGGAGATCGCCATGCGGAACCGGCTGCCGATCGTCTACCTGGTGGATTCGGCGGGGGTGAACCTGCCGTATCAGGACGGTATTTTTCCGGGGAAATACGGCGCGGGGCGCATCTTTTATTACAACTCGCTGATGCGGCGCGGGGCGCACGGGGGTGCCCTCTGGGCCGCGCGCGTTCCGCAGATCGCGGCGGTGATGGGACCGTGCATTGCGGGCGGCGCGTACCTGCCGGCGCTGAGCGATGTGATCGTCATGGTGGAGGGCGTGAGCTTCATGGGGCTGGGCGGGCCGAACCTGGTGAAGGGCGCGACGGGGCAGGTGATCGACGCGGAGCCTCTGGGCGGGGCGCGGCTGCACACGGCCATCAGCGGGGTGGCGCACTACATGGCGAAGGACGATGCGGCGTGCCTGGAGACGATCCGGCAGCGGTTCCGGCAGATGCCGGAGCCGGGCACGCAGGTTTCGGGCGCGGCGCCGGCGCACGACCCGGCGGATTTGTATGCCGCGCTGCCGGCGGATCACCGGCTGCCGTACGAGATTGAGGACATCATCGCGCGGATTTTCGATGCCGGCGATTACGCGGAATTTCAGCCGGAGCACGCGCCGGAAATGCTGTGCGCCAACGCGAGGCTAGAGGGGCGGCCGGTGGCCCTCATCGCCAACCGGCGCGGGTTCCTGAAAGCCGAAGGACGGCCGCGGATCGGCGGGATCGTATATACGGAGTCGGCGCGCAAGGTGGCGTATTTCGTCGAGACCAACGACCGGCTCGGGCTGCCGCTGATCTATCTTCAGGACGTTTCCGGGTTCATGGTGGGGCCGGAGGCGGAGCGGCAGGGGATTATCCGCGCGGGCGCGGAGATGGTGGAGACGATGTCGTGCGCGACGGCGCCGAAGATCGTGCTGACGCTGAACCACGCGAGTGGGGCGGGGTATTACGCCATGGCGGGACAGGGGTTCGATCCGAATTTCACGTTTAGCTGGCCGACCGCGCGGATCGGGGTGATGGAGGGCGAATCGGCGGTGCAGGCGCTGTTCGCGGCGGAATTGGAAAAATACAAGGACCAGCCGTTGCCGGAGGAATTGCGCGAGGCCATCGAGAAGACGCGCGCGGATTACGAGCGGTGGCTGGACGCGCGCTACGCCGCCGCGCGCGGGCACTGCGACGCGGTGATCGATCCGCTGGATTCGCGCAAGGTGCTTTCCTTCGCCCTCGAAGCCTGCACCCAATTTCGGGGACAGGCAACGAAATCCCAAAACCGCGGGGATTTCGAAGCCAGTCCCCAAAATTCACCGGGGGGTGGGGAATGATTCGGATCGCCAACGGGCAGGGATTCTGGGGCGACTGGCTGGAAGCGCCGGTGCGGCTGGTGGAGCAGGGGCCTATCGATTACCTGGCGCTGGATTACCTGGCCGAGGTCACCATGTCGATCCTGCAAAAGCAGAAGCAGGCGGATGCGGCGCTGGGCTACGCGCGCGATTTTCCGCCGCTGGTGGCGCGGATTGCGCGGGCCATCCGGGAGCGCGGCGTGAAGGTGATCGCCAACGCCGGCGGGGTGAATCCGGTGGCGTGCGCGCGCGAGGTGCTGCGGGTGGCGCCGGGACTGAAGGTGGCGGTGGTGGTGGGCGATGACGTGTTCGGGCGCATCGATGAGTTCCTGGGCAAGGGCTACGAGATGCGCGACATGGACACGGGCGAACCGCTGGCGCCGATTCGCGGCCGCATCCTGAGCGCCAACGCGTATATCGGCGCGTTTCCGCTGGCCGAGGCGCTGGCTACCGGCGCGGACGTGGTGGTGGCGGGGCGCTCGACCGATACCGCGCTGACGCTGGCGCCCATGATTCACCGGTTCGGCTGGAAGGCGGACGAGTACGACAAACTGGCTGCCGGGACGATTGCCGGGCACATCATCGAATGCGGCGCGCAGTGCTCGGGCGGAAATTGCCAGGTGGACTGGCAGAGCATTCCGGATATGGCCGGCATCGGATATCCGATTGTGGAGGCCGAGCCGGATGGGACGTTCAGCGTGACCAAGCACCCGGCGGCAGGCGGGCGCGTCAGCACCGACACGGTGAAGGAACAGTTGCTCTATGAACTGGGCGATCCGAAGAACTACATCACGCCGGATTGCGTGGCCGATTTCACCAGCATCCGGCTGGAAGATGCCGGGCCGGACCGCGTGCGCGTGCGCGGCATTCGCGGCGGGCCGCGGCCGGCGTCGCTGAAGCTTTCGATTGCGTACACGAATGGGTGGAAGGCGATCGGGACGCTGGTGTATAGCTGGCCGCAGGCGCTGGAGAAAGCGCGGGCGGCCGACCGCATCGTGCGCGAGCGGCTGCGGCAGCTTGGGCTGGCCTTTGAGGAAATTTATACCGAGTTCTTCGGCGTGAACGCGTGCCACGGGCCGGCGGCGCCGCCGAATTCGAACCCGCCGGAGGTGCAGTTGCGCATCGGGGTGCGCGGTGCGGACCGGAAGGCCGTGGACCGTTTCACGCGCGAGCTGATTCCACTGGTGCTGAATGGGCCGCCGGGCGCGACGGGGTTTGGCGAGGGGCGGCCGGCGGTGCGGGAGATCGTGGCGTACTGGTCGGCGCTGGTGCCGCGCGAGGAAATTATGACGCGCGTAGAACTAGTGACGTGATAAATCGTACAATGGAGATATGGATGCTCTTGGGTCTTCGATGCGTGTTTTGGCACTTGGAATTCTGGTCGCGACGGCCTGGGCGGGCGATGCGGGCCAGATCACGCTGAAGACCCAGTCGGCATTCGATCGCGTGGATCTGGCGGTGGTGCCGCAACTTCGGGATACGGCGGCGTGCGTGCAGGCGGAGGCCGAGCTGGCGCCGGTGGCCGGGCGGAGCGAATTGCCGCAGATCCATTTCCGCAAGGGCTATTGCGCCATGGCGGGGGCGGCGATCACGCACCAACCGGCGGATTTCCAGTCGGCCGCGAAGGAGTTCGATCAGGCCATCGAAGCCTGGAAGGCGCTGGCGCTGGCTCCGTCGAAGGACAAGCCGGTGGGGCCGGTTTCCTCCGGGCTGGAGGTGCTGGACGCGATCGCGCACATCCAGGCCCAGCCGCAACTGAATCCGGAGCGGTGGCGGCAAGCGATGCAATCCGCGGTGATGCAGCCGGAGTGCCTGGCGAGCCTGATGGCGCCGGCGGCGTGCACGGCGATGGTGAGCGCCGGCAAGGAGTGGCTGGGATGGATGGCGCTGCGGCGCGGCGACCTGGCTGAAGCGGCGCAGGATTTTTCGGAGTTTGCGGGGTCGGGGTGGCCCGAGTGGACGGCCGGGCAGCAGGCGTTTGCGGCGCGGAATTATAAAGAAGCCGCGGCGCGCGATCAGGAAGCGATCGAGGCTTGGACGCGTGCGATGGGCGAGCCGGCGCCGGTGTTCCAGGCGCGCGTCGGGCCGCATCCGGACCTGGCGGCGGCGCTGGTGGATTGGGGCGGAGCGCAGCTTCTGGCGGGGAACACCGCGGGGGCGATCGCCACGCTGAGCGAGGCGATCCAGCGGAACCCGGCGAATGCGCGGGCGTACTATCTGCGCGCGCGCGCCCGGGAACTGGCCGGGCAGAACGAGCGGGCGCTGGCGGATTACAACCTGGCCAGCCGGACGGCGTTCGCGCGTGCGCAGAACCTGGCCTCCGGCGAGGCGCATCTGTATCGCGGGATTGCATACTACCGCCGCGGCGACTACGCCCGCGCGGAAGAGGAATTCTCGAGCGCGCTGAATTTCGAGATCGCGCCGCCGCTGCGCGCGGACGACGAGGCCTGGCGCCACCTGGCCGCGGTAGCGGACGGCAATTGCGGCGCGTCGCGCGAGTACCTGGCGCGCGCGCTGGCCCACGCCAGCCCGTTTTTCCCGGTGGACGAGGCGCGCGATGCGATGGCCTCCTGCGGCCGGCGAACGGCCGCGGCCGGCCCGGCGCGCTGATTCGCGCTGTGCTACAGTTCAGGATAATATGGCATCGCGAAGCGTCAACAAAGTAATCCTGCTCGGGCATCTCGGCAAAGACGCCGAGACAAAATTCACTCCCAGCGGCGTGGCCCGCTCCACCTTTACGGTGGCGACGAACCGGCGCTGGAAAGACCAGCAGACCGGCGAATGGAAAGAGGAAACCGACTGGCACAACTGCCTGTTGTGGCGTTCGGAGAACCTCAGCAATTATCTGCTCAAGGGGAAGCAGGTGTACATCGAGGGCCGCCTGCAAACCCGCAGCTACGACGATAAAGACGGGCAGAAGAAGTATTTCACCGAAGTGGTGGTGGACGACCTGATCCTGCTCGGCAACTCGCGTGAGGCGGCGGCGCCTGGCGGCGGCGATTTCGAGCGCCCGGTTTCCATGCCGCGCTCGGCGCAGCGCCAGCAGCCGGCCGCGCCGGCGCCATCCGCGCCCGCGGAGGATTTCAACCAGGGCATTACGGACGACGACGTGCCGTTCTGAGCTTAGAAGATCACCTTCAGAGCCATCTGCATCACCCGGGGATTTCCCGTGGTGGAGTTGATCTGGCCGAACTGCACGCTGGCTGCATTGGTGTTGGGCAGCCAGAGATGTGGCGTGTTCATCACATTGAACGACTCGGCGCGGAACTCCAGTTTCAGCCGCTCGTAAATCGCGGTGTTCTTGACGAGGGAAACATCGAAGTCGGTGAGCGCGGGACCGCGGACATCCGGCAGCGTGCGCGAGACATTTCCGTTCGTGAACGCGGGAGGCAGCGTGAATTGCGCCGTGTCGAACCACTCCGCGATTTCCTGCCGGCGAGGGCGCCCGCCGGGCAAGGCGGCGCTGCGGCCCGTGCTGTTGGGCCGATTGCCGCCGCCGGTGATGGGCGCGCTCAGGATCAGGGGCATGCCGGATCGATAGCTGACAATCCCGCTGAGCTGCCAACCGGCGACGAGCTTGCCGGGCAGGCCATGGACTTGGGACAGCAAGGGCTTGCCCGGTCCGAAGGGCAACTCCACGACATAGCTGAAGGCCAGCGATTGGGCGACATCCAGTTCGGAGAGCGACCGTTCTCCGCGCAGGTTGTACCAGTTCTGCACCGACGTGCCCAGGCCGGCATTGGTGGAGTTGTCGTAGGTCGAGAGCGAGTCGGGCACATCCGCAATCAGCTTGCCCGCGGTATAGGAGAGCAGGAAATTGACTCCGGCCGAGAACCGCTTTTCGGCCTTGAGCGTCATCGCGTGGTAAATGGAATTTCCCCAGGAAGCATTGACCATGTCCACGCCGGTGTACTGCGGGTAGGGCAGAAGCAACTGCCGCTGGGCGACTCGGGGCTGCGCCAGCGCCCCGGTGGTAATCAGACCGTAAAAGGGATTGCTCACCAGCGATTGCAGGCCTGTGCCGAGCGCGAAGTACTGCGGGTTGAGCGCGTCGTACTGGCGTGGCTGGTTCAACTTGACGCCGTGACTTCCGGCGTAGGCCAGGTCGAGGATGAAGTTTCGCGGCAAAGCCTGCTGGAGGTCCGCATTCCACTGCAAGGAGTAGGGCGTAATGCCAGCCGGGTCCCAGGCCGAGATGCCCTGCCCAAGATAGGTTTTTGCGCCCAAGCTGTCTCGCGTCAGCGGGACAAGCCCCTCGGGAAATGGATTGCTCACAAAGTGGTACGGGTTGAGGCCGTTGAGCGTCGCCACCATAGGGGTGGTCGAGCTGAATCCGGCAGTGGGGACAAAGCCGGTATCGCTGTTGGTGATGCTGAATGGAGCGTAGAAGAGGCCCGCGCCTCCACGAAACACCGTCTTCGGCAAAACGGTCCAGGCAAAGCCCGCGCGCGGCGCGAAATTATTCGTGTCCCAGTTGTAAACCGTGCGGTCCGCGGAACTCGCAAATCCCAAGGCTCCGGTGAGGTCGGGAAAGCTCGGGTTGGCAGCGGGGTTGGGGGCGCCGAAGGAGAACCTGTTCAGGATATTGCGCCGCTCGGTGTAAGGGGTTTCGGTTTCATAGCGTAGTCCCAGATTGAGGGTGAATTTACCGGTCAGCCGGATATCGTCCTGGATATAACCGGCAAGATAATAGTCCTGGATGGAGGTGCCGGCGGCCAGATTTACGCTGCCGGAGTTGGGAGCGCCGAGCAGCATGGAGGCGAAGCCGCTGCCGGCAATGGTGGAGGCCACGTTGGGATCGGGGCCTTGCGTCATGGCCGGCTGAAACGCAAACGTGCCGCCGCCGTTGGTGAGGTTGAACGTGTTCAGCCGGCGCAGGCGAAGATCGACTCCGAATTTCAAGCTGTGTTTTCCCACGAGGCGGCTTAGGGAGGCAAGCAGGCTGTGGGTATCCTGGCCGGTGCGCAAAAAGCTGCCGCCGCCGAGACCCGTAAATCCGCCCACGCTGACTACCGGGAAGAGCGGGGCGCCCAATTGGCTGACGAAAGAACCGGGCAGGCCGAGTTGGGTTTCGTCGAAGCCAAACGAGCGCGTTGGGCGCGCCCAGTAAAAACGCGCGAAGCCGTAGCGGACATCCACGACGGATTTCGAGTTCAGCACGACCGTGTCATCCAGGCCGGCCGAATAGTTGTAGAGGAATAGCCGGCCGTTGGCGCCGACTCCGGGAGTGGCGGGATTGCCGAATGTGTCCGGCTGCCCGAGAGTCGTCCGGTTTGAGGAAAACCGGCCGAAGAGGCGGTTGTTGTCGCTCAGATTATGATCCAGGCGCACGCTCTGGTTGGCCTGATCGATGGCGCGGGGCGCATTATTGATGAAGTTGTTGGCCTGCGTGAAAGGATCGCCCACCAGGTTCGGCGCCGGATAGAACGACGCCATCTTGGCCGCCACCGGATCGATGCGCGATGCCGGAATCACGTTTCCCGGAAAGGCAGCGCGCGCGAAATGTCCCGGATTGGAGGGGTCCGCGGCCGTGCTGATGGGATCGAAGATCGCGATCTGTTGGCCTTTGGCATTGAGCGTCTGGCTGAAATCGCCTGCGCGCTGCAAGGCAGTCGGAACGGTGCCGAGGAAGACCTGCCCCTGCCGCCAGCGTGTGCCCTGGAAATCCGTGAAGAAGAAAGTACGGTTCTTGCCGTTGTAGACCTTGGGGACATACACCGGCCCGCCCACGGCGAACCCGTATTGGTTCATGCGGAAAAGCGGCGTGCCCTTGCCGGAGCGCTTGTTGAAGAATTCGTTGGAATCCATGGCGCTGTTGCGCAGGAATTCGTAGAGCGAGCCGTGCAACTCGTTGGTGCCGGCGCGAGTAGATACGTTGATGACGCCGCCAGTGAAGCGGCCGAATTCGGCGGACAGATTGCTGCTCTGGACCTTAAACTCCTGGGTCGCATCGACATTCGGAATGGTGGTGATCTCGTTGACGAAGCCGGTAGTGCTGGGGATGCCGTCGATCAGGACCTCGTTCGTCTTGGCCCGCCCGCCATTGATGGAAATAATCGAATCGTCCATGGTGTTGACCGGCAGGTCGCCGAACTGGCCGTTGGTGCTGGGAACGGTGAGCACGCTGGGCGTCAACTGCACCAGGCGGAAAGGGCTGCGGCCGTTCAAGGGGATGTTGACGATCTTGGCGCCATCGATGACCTGCCCGAGGGAGGAGGTGTCCTGATCCAGCAGGGGCGCCTCCGCGGTCACGCGGACGTTTTCGGCGACCGTGCCCACTTCGAGCTGAAAATCGATGCGGGCCACCTGGTCTACCACCAGGATGATGCCGGCACGGCTGACCGCCGCGAAGCCCGCCTTTTGCACGCTCACGCTATAGCTGCCCGGCTGCAACGAGGGCGCCACGTAAACGCCGGCGTCGTTGGACCTGGTCTCGCGCTTCGTGCCGTTTTCGGTGTTCAGAATGGTGACGGAAGCGGCCGGCACCGACGCGCCGGTGCGATCCGTAATTTTGCCGGTGATTTCGGCGGTGGTGGTTTGGGCCAACAGGATCGAGCCTGAAAGCCAGACTCCCGTGAAAAACGCCAGTAACTTCCTTCGCATAACATCCTCCCGCAAGATGTAACGGTGCGACACGTATTTGTGACAAGTTACCACGTTTTCGGGAGGCCGGTGTCGGGAATTCGCCGGGGCGGTTAGAGGCTGCGGAGGTGGAATCCGCCGTCCACGTCGAGCACCTGGCCGGTGGAGTAGTCCAGCAGGCCGCCGGCGATGGCGCGGACGGCTTTGGCTACGTCGCAGCCTTCGCCCATGCGGCGCTGCGGCAGGAGGCCGGCCGCGATCTTTTCCTCGTACGCTTTTTCCACCTTGGCGATCATATCGGTGCGGATGATGCCGGGGCGGATTTCGAAAACTCCAATGCCCGCCTCGGCCAGGCGCTGCGCCCAGAGCGCCACGGACATGCTCAGGCCCGCTTTTGAAACGCAGTATTCGCCGCGATTCACCGAAGCGGTGTAGGCGGAAATCGAAGTGACAAACACGATGCGGCCGGCGCCACGCTCGAGCATCCAGCGGGCGGCAAGCTGGGTGAGGAAATACGGGCCCTTGAGATTGACGGCGATCAGCTCGTCGAAGCTTTCCTCGGTGGCTTCGAGCAGGTCGCGGCGCTCGCGCGGGGCCATGCCGGCGTTGTTGATGAGCAGGTCGAGATTGGGCCAGCGTTCGCGGGCGAAGGCGACGAGCGCGTCGCGGTCGGCGCGCGAGGCCAGGTCGCACTGGAAAATTTCGCAGCCGGTTTCGGATCGGAGTTGTTCGGCGGCATCGCGCCGGCCGCGGAAGGTGCCGATCACGCGGTGCGTTTTGACCAGTTCCAGAGCGATCGCGCGGCCGATGCCGCGGCTGGCGCCGGTCACGATGGCGGTGGGCAGATTGTCGGGCATTCGTTGTCAGTCGCCGGCTTCCGCGCGGGGCGGCTCGGGGTTGATCTCGGGAAAATGCGTGCGGAGCGTGTCGCGGGCCACTTCGCGGCCCTGCTCGAAGGCCTGCCGGTAGATCTCGGCATGCTCTTCGCGCGTGTAGGGCACGTTGGCGTGATAGAGGTATTCGAGGCCCTTGCCGATCGCGAAAGTGGCGGCGTAGGCGATGGCGCCCTTGGGGATCAGGCCGCCGCCCAGCGGGATGTGGCCCACGAGCTCACGCGCCAGGGCGCGCCATCCGAAAGCGCCGGCGCCGATGGAGAGCACCTCGGCCTTCTGATTCCTGAACCCGATTTCCCGGCCCGATGCCGCGGCGATGGAGAACGCCATGCGGATCTGATTGGCGGTCAGGAAAACGGTGTCCGAGGCGAATTCGCCGACGGCCCACGGCAGTTCGATCAGGTTCGGGATGACGTCGGGCAGGGCCGTGGCCATGGCGAAGAGCGCGTTTTCGAGCGCCACGGCGTTCACGATGCGGTCGACCACGGGCTTGCGGAACGATGGGAACTGGCGTGCCAGCGCCAGCGCCAGGTCCTCTTTTTCGTGGAGGATTTCGGTGACCGTGCGGGCGGGCTCCTCGCGGTGGAAAACGAATGAGCCTTCCGGGCAGCCCAGTCTGTGCTCGTAGAGCACGATGTCCACGGTGGAGGGTGCATCGGTGTCGGCGGCGCGATGCACGCTGCCGGGCTCTTCCCAATCCGCGCGGCTGGTGTCGAGCACCAGCGCTTCCTGCATTTCCGCGTAGGCACGGTTGCCGGCGGCCACCAGACCGAAACGCACCGGCCGCGTGGCGCGGTCGCGCACCTCGTCGGCGTTCAGCATCGAGACCGCCGCGCGCACTTGCTTGATTGCTTTAAACATCTTGGATTACCGGGGCCGGTCGGCTCCCGTGAGGCGGAAGACCACTTGCAGCCCCTTCCGCCATTCTACCCCTACGCCGATTCGCTCCACTTCGACCTGGGGTGAAAAATAGCTCAGAACCGTTTCCGAGGTGGGATGGAATTCGAGCGACGGCGAAACCAGCAGCAGGCGCGGCGGCTCGGGGCGCAGGGCGACGCCGGGGAAATATCCGTGGGCAGTGAATTCGCCGCGGTCCAGGTGCCACTTGACGCGAATCCAGTAATCCAGCGCCTGGAGCGGCAGATGCAGGTCCGCCGAGGCTTTCAGTTCCACGATGGCAAGGCGGCCGGTGTGGTCCACCGCCAGCAGGTCCATGATGCCGCGGTCGCCACCGGCGAAGGCCGGCACCTGGCCGTAAAGGGGCTCGCGCAGCAGGGTGGCGTCGAGGGTTTCGATTTGCGCGCGCGCCTGTGATTCGAGCCACGCCTCGGGGTACTGGCGGTAGAGCGGGTGATCGCGGTCGAGCGATTCCGGCGAGCGGGCGCGATTTAACTCCTCGACCAGGCGCTCCAGTTCCGCATTGCGAAATGACGCCCAGGGGCGGCGCTCGGCGAGGCCGAAGCGCAGCTCGCCTTCCGCGATTTCGCCGAACTCGATGCCGCGCACGCGCAGGCTGGCGCGGCCGTCGTGCTTGCCGACCATCTCCACGCCAGGAAGGTCGCGGATTCGCTGCCAGGACTCGGCGGCGAGATCGGCTGTGCGCCGGCAGGGTTCGAGGCGCGTATCGAGATTGCCGTGATCGCGGGAATCTATGTGCGCGATGAAGTCCTCTTCGGAATAGGTGAACAGCTCGTAGCGGGCCGCGGCGGGATCGAGGCAGAGCAGGCGCAGGGCGGCGGCGCGCTCGCGGCCGGCGGGCACGTAGATGGCGAGGCCCTCCACCGCGATGCGGCGTTCGCGTGAGCGCAGGTGCGAGAGCCAGATGAGGGCGAAAGAAAGGACGCCGGCGGCATCGCCCTCGGGCGGGCAGGCGATGGCCGCCCAGCCGTGCTGGCCGTGGCGCAGGAAAGCGCGCGGAAATGCCGGCGAGAGGCTGAATTCGAGATTCGGCTCGGCGCTCAGATCGGCCAGCTTCCACTCGGAAAACTGGCGGCGGAGGAACAGGCGGAAGCGCTCGCGGAAGACCAGCCGGCCGCTGCGGCGGCCCATCTCCGCGCCGGTGCGCCGGCGGAGATCGAGCAGGAAGACGCGGCCTTCGCGCCGCGCGAACCGCTCGACGGCGATTTCCAGGCGACCCGGGCCGTCGTTCTTCACGTCGACGATGCGGCGCGTGAGATTGCGCGTGCGGTCCCAGGCCTGGAGGGTGAGACGCGAGCCGCGCATCTCGAGCGCGAAGTTGTCGCCGGTGAGTGCCAACAACTCCTCGCCCGGTTCGAGCAGTGCCGGCTGGCGGCAATTGCCGAGGAAGCCCTCGATGGCGGCGCGGAGCTCGCCGGCGCTCCGCCCGGCGGCCCGCGTGGCGGCCCGCATGGAATGCGGATTATAGCGCGCGGCGCGGGGCGCGGCGATGCGCGATGCAGAAAATACGCGGGCCGCGGCGTGGGCTGTTGTACACTGGAGCTTTACCCGACAATATGACTTCAGTTGCCACCCGGGAGATTG